>JAYVNB010000349.1:0-24290 GCA_043759365.1 Bacteriovoracaceae bacterium
GCAGCAGATCGAGATCCGCACCTGTCCAGAGATTTCCTGGCGGGCCTTCTTTGCAGGTCAACCCCTCCCGACCCCCCCTGGCCAGCCGCCTTCAGCCCAATTGATTGGAGAACCAAGGTGACCGAGTCGTTGGTAAATCACAGGGAACCTTGAATTTGGATGCGAAACACCTCAGAGAGCCTCTCAGAGCGCCCTTGACGAGTCATCGGATTGGCAGGCTATTTTTTCCCACTCACGGAACAGGGCGAGGTCCGGGTGCAGGTCCCCGAGCAGGTAGGTCCAATCCAGTCCTGCGGGATCACGGCTGGAAAGGAGCCGGTATTCGGCGAGGTAACGCAGTTGACGGGTCTGCGCCTGATCGATCCAGCCCTGATGGGAGTGGATCAGTTCGAATACATCGGTGGGTTTGCGGGGAACTCCCAATCGAAGCTCATAGACCCAGGCGTTGCCCAGCTCGAGGGCTGCCCAAGCCGCACGTTCGAGATTGAGGATCAGGGCGTCCTTTTGGTCCGCGTCCAGGTCCGGAGAGCTGCTCGAGAGTGCTTCGATGCGATCAACTGCCGATTGAAGTCGGAAAGCCGTCGAGCGCAGAGTCTCGGAAAATGCCTGAAGTCGAGGATTGATCATTGAATCCGCAGGATGTGGAGGATGGTCTTCAGGAGTGCATCGAGGTCGATCGGCTTCTTCACGTAACCCGAGACTCCCATGGCCTGTGCCTTTTTTTCAATCCGATTGTCCGCCGAGAGGATGATGACGGGAATTTCGGAGAGCTCCCGAGCCAAGAGCTTTTGCTCTTGGCGAAACTCCCATCCGTTCATGACCGGCATCATGATGTCGAGGAGGATCAGGTCGGGGAGATCGGGCTGATGGTGTTGCTGGCGAAGGTGATTGAGCCCCTCTTGGCCGTTCGATGCACACAAGACGAAATAGCCCTCCGCTTCCAGAACTTCCTGAGCGGCCAGGCGGATCGCCGCGTCGTCTTCGATCAGGAGGATGGATGGCATCTTTGAAGTGATTTCTCACGGTCGATGGGCCAATTCCAAATAAATTCGCGAACTGGCAATTTCTGCCTCTTGGACGAAATTTTTAAGAGCGTTATGCTCAAGAACGGATGGAAGTGTCCCGGAACCGCCAATCAGAAGCCCTGCAGGAAGAGGAGCGGTACGCTGCTGCCCTGCGGGATCGGCGCAGTGCACAGGGGGAATCCATCGATGAGCTTCAGCAGGATCAGCAAAAGGAGCTGGATCAGCTTGCGAAGTCCCATGCGAAGCAACTCAATGAAGTGAAGCAGGCCTATCGAGTCGAGCTCTCGAGCGAAGCCAGGGACCAACAGGACAAGTTGAAGACTCAGGAGAGGGAGTTCGTCAGCACGCTCTCCCTCCGTGAAAAGGAAGCGGATCAAGCTTTCGAAAAGCTCGCTGCCCGCGAAAGGACGAGGATCGAAAGCTACAAGGCGCGCCAGGAAGAGTCGATTGGAAAAATTCACAAGCAGTTTCAGGACGCTACTGACGAGATGAAGCGCCGAAACGAAGGTTGACGGGTTCATGATCCCGCATAGACTCGACGCGGAGCTCCCTTCGAGAAGTAGGGGGATGCCGCCCGATGACCCTCTGCAGATGGCTCGGTGCTTGCTTCACAGGTGACGTGGCGCCGAATTCCCTTTCTGATCGACTCGCTCGCTTTGCTTCGGTCCGCAACTTCACTGGGGAGTTGTGTGAACCGTTGATCCTCGACGATTTCGGGGTGCAGTCAATGCCGGAGGTGAGTCCTCCAAAATGGCATTTGGCGCATACGACCTGGTTTTTCGAAACGTTTTTGCTAGTCCCCTTCGCCGCCGGTTATCGGCTTTTTCATCCGGACTACCATCGGATTTTCAATTCTTACTACCAGTCGCTTGGCTCTCCGTGGGAGAGGGCGCGTCGAGGAGTGCTGTCGCGCCCAGGTATCCGCGAGATTTTCGAATACCGCACCTATGTCACTGACCGCATGCTTGAGCTTTTGGGATTCCCTCCACCCGAAGCAGCGGCAGCGATCGCCGAACGTCTGGAGCTGGGCATTCAGCATGAGCAACAGCACCAGGAGTTGCTCATGATGGACATCAAGCATATTTTTTGGAGCAATCCCTTGCGTCCCCAGTATCGTTCTGGCGCTCAAGTAGACGCGCCTGATCCAATAGGCCTCCAGTCCAGCCATCCCGATGGCGCTGTCGAAATCTGGGTGGAACTTTCTGGCGGGCTGGTCGAGATCGGAGCGGCTGAAGTCCTCGGGGAAGAAAAGGTCTTTGCGTTCGACCATGAAAAGCCAAGGCATAAGACCTATTTAGAGCCGTTCAAAATTGCTCGAGCCCTCGTGACGAACGCCGAGTATCTCGAGTTCATGGAGAAGGGGGGGTACGGGGATCCCAGGTACTGGCTCTCGGAAGGTTGGAGCTTGGTCAGAGCTGAAGGGTGGAACTCGCCCTTGTACTGGGAAAAGTCCCCCAGCGGATGGGAAGTGATGACCCTCTCCGGCATGGTGCCGGTCAACCCGGACGAGCCGGTCTGTCATGTGAGCTATTACGAGGCGGAAGCTTATACGCGCTGGAAGGGCGCGCGCTTGCCAACTGAAGCGGAATGGGAAACCGTAGCCGTCGAGTTTCCGTATCGGGAGGAGAGGGGACTTCGTCAGCTCGTGGGTACACTCTGGCAATGGACCGCTAGTGCTTACCTGCCTTATCCGGGGTTTCGACCGATGGAGAGCGCGTTGGGTGAGTACAACAGCAAGTTCATGTGCAACCAAATGGTCCTGCGCGGCGGCTCATGCGCGACCCCAGCATCGCACTTTCGAAATACTTACCGGAACTTCTTCAACCCCGGATCCCGCTGGCAGTTCAGTGGAATCCGACTGGCCCTAGGGAGCGCTGCATGACGATGGAATTCTTCAATCTGGCCTGTGAACACGATCGTTTCGGCGAAGACGCGCTGGAGGGGCTGGGACTTGAGCGCAAGCGGATCTCCCCCAAGTACTTCTATGATCATCGCGGCTCGGAGCTCTTTGAAAAGATCACTCAAGTGCACGAGTACTACCCGACCCGCTCGGAAATCTCTTTGCTCCATTCCTCGGTCGATGAAATTGGGAGAGAGTTGGGACCGGGATGTACCCTGGTCGAATTTGGGAGTGGGGCAAGTCGCAAGACGAGACTTCTGCTGGATCACCTGCCGGACCTTCAGGGCTACATGCCCATCGACATCTCGCGCGACTTTCTGCTTGAAACCAGTCGCCAGTTGATGAGGGATTACCCGCGTTTGAGGATTTCACCGATTTGCGCTGACTTCACGCGCTTGGATCGCTTACCGCAAGGGGTCGCCCCGATTCCTCCGGGGCGGGCCGTCGGATTTTTTCCGGGTTCCACCCTGGGCAACCTGGATGCAGCAGAGGCCGATGCTTTTCTCCACAATGCCGCGCAATGCCTCGGACCGCAGGGCAGGCTCCTCCTCGGGGTGGATCCCTTCAAGGACAAGATGATTCATGAGATGGCCTATAATGACACGGATGGCGTGACGCGCGAGTTCAACCTCAATCTTCTTCGGCGGATGAACGAGGAACTGGGGGCTGATTTTGATACCACGGCATTCGAACATCTGGCCTTCTTTAATCCTCGCGAGAGCCGCATGGAGATGCACCTTCGAAGTCTCAAAGAGCAAACAGTGCATCTTCTTGGCCGAGAGTTTCATTTCGGCGTCGATGAAACCCTTCATACGGAGAACTGCTACAAGTACACCGCTGTGATGCTGGATGAGCTGGCCTCACGAAGTGGCTTTGGGAGAGTGAAATCCTGGGCGACTCCCCGGAACCTGTTTCAACTCCTTTTGCTCGAGGTCAAAGAAGTGGGGGTCCTGCCACGGGATGCTTCCGGTTCGTGGGCGCCTATTTTGGAGGAAAGGGGATCAGCCGAAGCGGCGGCCTGAGCAGGTCGGTTTGGCCGCCACGCGAACGGGCGAGGATCAAGCCGGTCAGTCCGGCTGCGACTCCAGCGAAAACAATCAGGGCCACCAGGATCTCGCCGCGTCTTTTCCACATTTCAGAATTCCCCTTTGATCCCGAAAGTCGGGAGAATCGGTAGACCTGAAACCACGGTCTGCTTGGAATAGTCGTATGAATATTGGACCGCTTCCAGGTTTTTCCGGTTCGTTACGTTTTGAATGTCGAGATAGGCCGAGAGGATCCACCGATCGTAGATCCACTTCTTGTCCAATCGGAGGTCGGCCTGGAAAAATGCGTTGAGACGCGTGGAGTAGAAGGCTCCGCGTACCGGGAAGTACACGTCATTGTCGGCATCGAAGATTCCTCCAGTGATCGGAGTGGCGGGATTGCCGGTTGCGTAACGGAGACGGACCGAGCCTTTCCAGTTCCTGCCGAGATCCTTTTCACCGATGGCAGTGATCAGATGGGTCTGATCGTATCGGAAGGGATACTCGGCCCGGCCCGGGCTCCAGCGTGTGCTTCGGGATAGAGTATAGGAGAGCCAACCCCTCCAAGGCGCGAAGTCAAATTTCAGGAGGGATTCGGCACCGAAAGCGCGACCGAGTCCGGAGTTGTCGACATTCTGGGCGACGGTCCGCCCTCCGCGCTCGACGAAGGCGGTGGAAGGGATGACTAAGCGATCAAAATAGCGGTAAAATCCTCCGCTTGTCCAAGTGAAGCCTCGGGAGCTTTCTTCTCGGAAGTCTTTTTCGGCTGCCACTGCCAAGTGCCAGGCGTGGGGAGAGCGGATGTCGGGATTCCCGAATGTCGGATCGACTTCCTGCTCCTGGGGGGGTTGAGTGTAGAGCCCGCCACTCGCTCGGAGGAGAAGGCTCTTGCTCCATTTGTATCGGACGGCGGCCCGGGGATTCGGGAGTAGCTCCTTCGTCGCGCTGGTGTAATCGATGCGGAGACTGGGTAGGAGCGTCCAGTGCTCCTGCTCGTCGATCTTGATTTCATTGCGCCAATAACTGCCGATCAGTCGATAGCTTTGATCGATGTCGGACTGGAGAAAGGAGGAAGTGGAGAATGGGTTCGAGACTCCTCCGTTCTGAAAGGTGTCAGGCACCAGAATTCGGACTTTGGCCCACGTGAGTCGGTTGTCGAAGCCGAGCTGCGAGGTCCACTGGCTCGAGAAACGCTTTTCGATTTCGCCTCGAGTCGTCAAGGACCAGGTCTCAAGTCGGAAGTAATCGTCGGCGAGATCGAACCGGATCCAGTCCCTTCCGAGCCCGACCGACCATCGACTGGTAACCGTATCGTCATGCTTGTGGATGAGCTCGGGGATCAATCGGAGGAAGGAGGTCTGGTTGCGGAAGTTTCCGCGAAGGCCGGGCTCAAGGCCCAACGGTTGCGCGAAAAGGAACTCGAGCGTGTCCTGGGATCCCACGACTACCAGTTTGAATTGATCGATCGGCGTCAGTTCGGTGTGGTAGACGGCGATCAAATCTTTGAACTCGGGCGCGACAGTGAGGTTGAAATCCTTATTCTTGGGGAGCGCCGCCTTGAGAACCGCACCGAGATAACTCTGGCGTGCGCCGATCAAGAGCGACCCCCGCTCGCCCACGGGGGTTTCCAGCAGTCCGCCTGCATTAAAGAGATCGACGAAGCCGAATCCATGAACGCGGTCCTTGCGAGCCGGGCGCGTCCAGACTCCGACCAGTCCTCCCATCGCGCGCCCGTACTCGGGTCCATACCCGGCGGAGAGATAGTCCACGCGATCGAGGGCTTCCGGGACCACTACCGAACTCAGTCCTCCGAAATGGAAGATGATCGGTACTTCGTGGCCATCGATCGTGTAGCGTGTATCTTGCGGAGCCGAGCCCTGGATGATGACTTGGGACTGGAAGGGCGCGGGTCGATTGATTCCCGGCAGGTTTTGAACGGCTTTGATCGGGTCGCCGTTGGAGCCCGGCAAAGTGAGGAACTGTTCGCGTTTCAGGGAGCGCACGCTATCGTCGCGCTGGTCGCCTTTTCCAAACACCACAGTCTCGTAAGTCAGTTCGGTGTTTTGGTAGTCCGCGCGCTCCAGGAAAAACTCCCGAAGCGGGTTGTCCTCGTTCGTAGCTTGCGAATCGTCCATGTCGAGTTTCTGGTAGCCGGTCGAATTGATGATCCATTCGAACTCGCCCGGCGGGACGTTTTCCATCGCGAAGCGCCCCCGCTCATCGGTCGTCGCCTTGAGTTTCTTCGGAAGTACGTACACGTTCACTCCCCTGAGGGGAGCGCGCGTGCCGCGCTCGCGGAGCACTCCTTCGATTCGGAAGGTTTCTCCCGCCTGTGCGGTCACACCGATCAGCAGGAGGAGCTTCAGGGCGAGTGACGAGGAGCGACTCATGGGCCCACCGGTGTGGGAAGGAACCCAAATCCGCCGCGGTCATCGCGAACCACGGCGGTCATGAACGCCGGGCCAGTCGGTTGACTCGCGGGAGTGTAGAGATTGGAGGTTTCGAGATCAGTGCGCGAACGTTTGAGGTCTCCTTGGCTGATGAACCAACTGACGGTGATCCTCTCGGTTCGCGCGGAGAGGCCCGAAGAGAGCGCGACTGCATAGGATTCCGCCGGGCCCGCTCCCAGGAGCGGGGTAAGGTCGGACGCAGCCGAGGGCAAGGCAGTGAGGGTCACTCCGTCCTTTTGGATCGCGGTGATCGTAGGGTTTTGGTTGAGCGGAGTTCGCACGGTGGCGATGATCCGGCGAAATACGGAGGCCGACTCGCCGTTCGGGGCGCTCAAACGGTAAGTGACCAGGTAGGGGACTCCGTTGTACCGGTCCTGGGCTGAAGCGGCACCGTGCAGGCTCGTGCTGAAAATCGTTGTCGGGACGGTGATGGTCAGTGCACCGCCGCTATGGAGGGCGGTTCCGGTGTACGCGCCGTTCCCACTCGCGAGGGTCAGGGTGCCGGACCGACTGACCCGAGTGGGATTGTTCTGGCAGTCGGGGTCGGCTCCCACGGTGACTCCCGGGTCCAGGCAATGCTCCAAGACGTAGGTCAAGACGAGAGGGTCTGTTCCGGCGGCTGCGCCCGCGTTTCGGGCAGTGATCACCGGAGTGAGGGTCACCAACGTGGCGGCACTCGGATCCACTTCTGGATGATCGGCCTGGATGCCGAGGACTCTCAGCGAGCCCAGGCTGAAGTAATTGGGAAGATCGCTGTTGCTGCACGATGCGTTCGCGAGGCCTAAGGAAGTCGCGACGAACGTCGCGCGAACTAAGTTGGGGAGAGTCAGGGAGTGAGTCATTCTTCGAAGTCCTCCTTCAGCTTCATTTCTCGAGCACGAATCGGTAGGCGTAGCGAATCTTGACCGCCACTGGTTTGCCCTCGACTTCCGCAGCGGTGAATCGCAGGCGCTTCACCGCTTCAGCTGCTGCCTCATTCGTTCCGTAGCCCGGGCCGGTGACCAGCGTGGATTGCCGGACTTGTCCCTGAAAATCGATCAGGAGATCAAAGACGACCGCGCCCTGGATCGACCTCTTCCGGGCTTCGGCGGGATAGGGGACCCGGACGTCGCCGATCAGGACCGGCATCTTTGAAACCAGGTATTCATCCGTCGGAATCGGCAGTGAGTCGGCATCGTCGGTCCGGAGTTTTTCCTGGTCCGGCGATTTGGCAAGAGTGTTCCCCGCTTTGACGGAGACGTCCGTGCCCGTCACTGGGAGTTCAGTAGTGATCGACTTGCGTGAAAAGCCGAAAACTGGGTGCGTCTGCGTTCGGTTTTTGGGCGTTGCCCTCGGCGTTTGGCGAAGGGGCAGAGAGGCTCTGTGCGGGGAGTCGTAAACCTCTAGATCAATCTTTTCGATCGACGGGACCCGTCGACTGACGATTGTCGCGAAGAGCAGGCAAGCTCCGAGAAGTCCGCCGTGGATTGCGAGCGAACCGGCTAGAGAGCTGGTCATGACAGTCTCAAGGCTGGGAGTGTTCGATTTGGAGAGCAAAGCGATGAAGTCCTGCCGACTGGATGAGATCGATGGCGCGTACGACGTCGCCGTGTCGGGCTTCGCTGTCTGCGCTGATCAAAGCTTGGGTATCGGGATTGGCGGCGAGTGAGCGGGCCACTGCTGCTTTCAGGAATTCTGGGGTCGCGGTTAGGCCGTTGAGGAGGATATGTCCTTGTCGGGTGACCGCGATGCCGAGGGTGTTGAGGGGGTGCAAGTCGGAAGGGGTGGCCTTTGGAAGATGAATCCCGATCGTATCCTTCATCAGCGCGGGCGTGGTGATCATGAAAATGACCAACAGGACCAGCACGACATCGACGAACGGGGTGACGTTGATCTCCGAGATTGGGGCATTGTTTTCTGAGTTTTCGTGTTGAGCGGCCACTTCGGATCATCCTCTCGAGAGGCGCGAGACGTAAAGGTCGCGGAGCACTTCGCAGCCGTTGAGAACGGTGCGGATGCGTTTGGAGAAGTGGTTGTAGGAGACGACGGCCGGGATCGCGACGAAGAGTCCAATCGCAGTTGCGACGAGGGCTTCCGAGATCGCACGCATCACCCCTGCGGTTCCTTGGGTGTTTTGAGCGAGTTGGCCAAAGGCTTGAATGATTCCGAGGACGGTTCCGAAAAGGCCGATGAACGGCGCGTTTGAGCCTAGGGTGGCGAGAACTGTGAGGCCACGTTCCAATCGGGAGCGCTCCTCGGCGAGATAGCTCTTCACCGCTCGGTCGATCGACTCGGGATGGGTGCCGCACTCCATTGCCGCGACGAGAGTGCCACCCTCGAGACCATCTTGCGCGTGCGCCCATTCGAGCAGGCGTTTACTGTCACCGGCCCGGATCAAATCTTTGGCGTTTTGAAAGGCGCCGGACTTCAAGTTGCCTGCTGCTGATTTTAGGGCTTTTCTGCGATCGAGCATGATCGAGACCGACCATATCGAAAGGGCGAGAAGGAGGAGGAGGACTGCGCGCGTAATCCACTGGATCAGCAGGATCCAGGATTCGAGATGGACTTCGGTCTGGGCTGGCATAGGGCCAAAAACCTATCTCCTTTCACGGAGATGGACTAGAAATTTCTGTGTTACAATTACGGGATGCGTCAACTTTTGAAAGCGGCAGTTCTAGGGTGTTTCATGGGAGCTGCCCTAGTTCCGGGGTCGGTAGCGAAAGCGGACGAAGTATTTACTTTCGTCGTCAAAAAGCAGGAGGAAAAGGCGAAGTCGCGATGGAGTCTCGCGGAGTGGATCGACACTCGCGACCGCATCCGGATGATGGACCTTTGGTTGGCTCTCCATTCCCCATCCCCATACGAGTTCTACTTAAGGAGCGATTATCGGTTGTCGGACAGCGGGGGGGGGGACACGGGCGGCAAACTTCGGTTGGCTGCAGCGGCCTACGCTTCGATCTTCGGGCTTGAAGCTGAGAAGACGCTTTCGAGCGAAGGTTCTGAATCGGTCCTGTTTGATCTCCGTATTTTCGGCTTTCATGTCCAAGGAACGAACATCACCCTTCAGGCGGGTCTCCGTTCCGAAGGCAATCCTGCGATCCGGAGTGCGGCAGCGGGAGTGGCGTCTACGATCTATGTTTTCAAAAGTTTCGGCGTCGATGGCTATTGGCGGCACTATTTCGATTCAGCACCCGGTGCTGCAGGAGTCAAGACCTCCGGGGGTCGATATCAGGTAGGAGGCTTTATCGACTTCAGCTTCCTGCGCGCCTTCGGTTCGTTCTTCTCAGAATCCATCGACACGGTAGACGCATCTAGATTGACGCCTTCAAAACATGAAGGCGTTCTGACGGGTGTGCAGTTTTTCTTTTAGTTTGCGCCAAACGTACGTCGTTTGACCAAATCCTGACTCGCGTTTTCCCATTGGCCGAAACGAAAGCCAAAGCCTTGATCGAGAAGTTTGCCAGGATGGACCCTTCGGCTCTTGAGGAGGAGCTCGGTATCGGTCCGGAGGATCACCGCTCCCATTTGAGCCAGGGTTTTTGAAGCCGGGAGTCCGATCGGCATCCGATGGGCGCGTCGGAGCAGGCTCATGAATTCTTTCTGAGGGAGGGGTTCTGGGGAGGACAGGTTCACTGGGCCGAAGACTTTTTCGTTCTTGATCAGGAAAAAGACGGCTCGAACCAGATCCTGATCGTGGATCCAGGAGATGAATTGTCGACCGCCCGCGATGGAGCCTCCCAAGCCGACTCGAGTCATGCGCGAGAGCCGATTGAGTATCCCGCCCGGATCCGGGCTCATCACCATCGCCGTGCGGAGGGCGACTTTCCGGGTATGGGGAGTCTTCGCGGCCTCGAGCTCGCGCTCCCAGGCTCGTGCGATCTCGATGCTGAATCTCCAGTAGGAAGGCGTATCCGGCTCGTCGCCCCCGATTTGCCCAGTGGCTTCGTCATTCGCAGCATCAAACCGGTGGGAGTAGATCGTGGCGGTGCTCATCTGCAGCCAGAGTCGGGGAGGGCGCTTCGACCGTGCGATCGCTTGACCGACCACTCGGGTCGAATCGATCCGGGAGCTCAGCATCTCAGAAAGGTTGGTCTTGTTGTAGCGGCAGTTCACGCTCCGCCCGGCGAGGTTGATCACCGCGTCGGCACCTTCCAGTTCTGTGGTCCAGTTGCCCAAGTGCCGAGCATCCCAGAGGACTTGCCGTCCAGGTCCCTGGGACGGGCCGCGGCTCAAAATGACCACATCGTGGCCGCGAGCCACGAACTCGCGGGCGAGAATCGATCCAATTTGTCCGCTTCCGCCTGGAATGACGATTTTCATATTCGGCTCCTGTCAGTGTTCAGTTCAACACCTTTACAGGAAAAGCGCACGAACGCGAAGCTCTCGCCTTCTCATTGGCCGGAGAAAGCGCAGGTACCGGAGCCACCGGTCGAAGCGGCAGCGGACTGGGGGAGCGTTTGCCTTGGAAGCGGCTTTCCATCTGACGTATAGGACCGTCGATTTGAAGTCGCAATCTCGGCTGGGCCGCTTGTCGAAAAGTCGAAATCGCAGAGTTTGGAGCCCGAGTCTTCGATGATCAGGCCTCGCACCGCGCGGAAGATCACTCCGCGCACTTTGGAGCCCGCTGGCTCATCAATCAAGAAGATCTTGGAAAGCGGATTTGTCCAATTCTGGAGGTCACCCAAGCGGACCCATCGACCGAGAGGGAGATCTTCTACCTGATCCAAGGTTCCCCCCGTAGCGTTGGTCAGGACCCAGGTGACTTTGCGCTCGCCCAGCAGCCAGACGCCGGGAGTGTTAGGTGCGGGATCAGACTCGGTTCGGACCTCGCCCAGGCGGCTGCCGGAGTCGAAAACGGAGGCCAGGCTGGCGTCATCGAACTTGTAGGACGGAAGTTCGTTCTTCAGT
Source organism: Bacteriovoracaceae bacterium (assembly GCA_043759365.1). Taxonomy (GTDB): domain Bacteria; phylum Bdellovibrionota; class UBA1018; order UBA1018; family UBA1018; genus JAYVNB01. The sequence continues at coordinate 11,288 of JAYVNB010000349.1, forward strand.
TTATCGCAGCCGCTCAAGGTGGTCAGGGCGATTCCAAGTGTTAGCCATCGCTTGATCGAAGTCATCCGTGTGGTATCCCCCGAAAACGCTCCCCACGAGCAGGTTCCCCAGTATCTCCCCTCAGTATAACCGGGGCCTTTGACGCTGTGCAGTGTGTCTTTTCAGGCGGCTGCGCTTTGACCTTCGGAAGGGCTCGATTGGGCATCGGTTTTCTGGGCGGCGACACGAGCGAGGTAGGCTCCGATCTTGCGCTGGGCAAGCCAGCTCAGATGCATGAATCGGAGTCCGATCCCTTGAGGGTAGGCGCCGGATGCGTCTGCGTGTCGGACCACTTCCGCTTGGCAGATCAGCTTTTCTTGGGCACCCAGAGGAAGCATCACGTAACAACGACAGCCCACCCGCATGCGCTTCAAGGTCTTATCTCCCTCGTCCATCGATACAAAGGCCCCGGTCTCGGAGAGGTCGAAAGTGGTGAGCGTGTAGTCGCCCTGCCCGGATGGGGGTTTCATGAAGCCAGGGTCCTTATCGATTCCCTGAGGGATGAAGCCTACCTGCACAAGGTCGAGGGAGGACAGGAACGTGCGCTTCTGTTCATCGGCTTCACGCTCGAGAAATCGAACCCGGATCGGGATGTGATGGCGATGGCGTTGGGACGTGAGCCACCAGCGCAGGCTGGGGTCGGAGATCGCTTCGGCTGCTGTACCGAACGCAAGCAGGGACATGAGTCCCAGGAAAGCGAGCGAGGAGAATGCCACGACTGACCAGGAATAGGGTCCTTGGACTTGGGCTACGAGGTAGTTGTTGTAGATGACGGCGGTGCTGAGGATCGGGACTGCGAGTCGCAGCGCAGGAGCCGCACGAAGGACAAGTGCGGCCGTCGCTGGGGCCAGGAGGAAGATGATCCAGTTCAAGGGGGCCATCTTGGCTGCGATCGATTCAATCTCCCAGGGCGCGTGTCCGTAGGCGAGCATGATCTGGATCGGAAGTCCCGCCGACATGGCGGTGAGGATGACGGAAAGGTAAAGGAGGATCTTAGGTCGGTTTCTCATCGTTGTTCTCCGGTTCTGAAAAATGATCGCAGTAGCTCTGGATCCGGTTGATGTACCTGCGTACACCCTTCATCTCATCGGTCGAGAGCCAGTCGCCCTTGGCTTTGCTCAGCGCACCGTAGACCCTTCCGTAGCCGCTGTTGTAGCTAGCGAGGACAAGCTTGGGGATCGCGTTCGCTGGATCGGTGAAAGAGGCTTTCAGGAGTGCTGCGTTCTCGGGAGCGCTCCACCGCGCGAAAAGGTACTGGGTGTAAGCGAGGCCTCCGCGGATCGAGCGCTCTTCGTTCAGGCGCCACTCGTTCTGCGAATTCACTTCCCCTGTGAGGATCAGTCCTTTGACCCAAGCGACCGGGATGTCGTTGATGCCGGGATAGCGGGGCCAGCTTCCGATCTTCGAAGCGATTTCCGCTTCTGCGATCGGAGTCATTTGGGTAAGGCCGATCGCTTTTGCCCAGCTCACGGTCGCCGGTTCAAAGCTCGACTCTTGAGCGATCAGGCCCGCAGTGAAAGCTGGGTTGAAACCGTTCTCCCTCGAGACTCGGTCGATCATAGCCAGGAGCTTGGGCGAAGGGTCGAAATTGAAAGTCGTCTGGACGGAGCTTTGAGCGAAAGGCTGGCAGACCGGCGGATCGAAGTTGGCGCGCGCGAAGGTTCCGGTGGCTCCGAAATACGCGACTTCAATTCGGTGCTCCCAGCCTGCGGGCAAATTAACTCGAGGGACTTTCACCGTCAGGCGACTCCCTTGTTTCGAATGGGTGACGTTGGCTTGCCTCAAAAAAGTCGTCGTCACATCGAGCCCATTGTAGAGGACGGCAAGTCGATACCCGCCTTGGATTCCTTCTGGATCATCGATTTTCACGGTCAGCGGGTGCGAGCCGTGAAGGACTTGGCGAGTGGGTGAGATCTCGATGTGGACTTGGGAGCTCAGGGACTCCGTGGTCCGGGAGAGCGATTTGACATCGCGGATCTCGGTAGGCACGCGGAAGGACCAGATCGCCCCGAGGGGAGTGGTGGGCCCAGAGCACCCGAGGATTAAAAAAGTGCTCAGTCCCGCGGAAAAGCCGAAGTGAGCGAGTCGGGTGGTTTTTAAAGGATTCATACCCCTCCGGTTTTGAGAGCACCGATCGCTTTGTCTTGGTTAAGACTCTTTAACAGTTTATTTTATAAGACCAAAAGAGTCAACTAAGGGATGAGGAGGGGTCGCAAATGACCCAGTTCGGATATACTGGAGCCTTGTCCAACCCTCTTAAGAACTACATCACTCCCCACGGAGCTCATCGGTTGAAGGAAGAGTTGAAAAAGCTTCTCTACACGGACCGTCCGGAGTTGGTGCGGACGGTCTCTTGGGCCGCATCCAATGGTGATCGTTCTGAAAACGGCGATTACATCTACGGCAAGCGCAGGCTTCGGGAGGTTGACCGCAGGATCCGGTTCCTTAGCCAGCGCCTGGATCTAGCAGAGGTGGTGGACCCGCTCGCGCAGAAAGGCAGCCGCATCCTTTTCGGGGCGACTGTGAAGGTCGCCGATGACGAAGGCGCGGAGCGTGTCTACCGGATCGTAGGGATCGACGAGACGGAAGTGGCGCGCGGAAACGTGAGTTGGATTTCTCCCCTGGCAAAAGCGCTTCTCGGAGCGCAGGCCGGCGACACGGTTGTCCTCAGAAGCCCGAAGGGAAACGACGAGCTCGAGATTCTCGAAGTCAGCTACGAAGCGATCCTCTGAACGGAAGTCCGGCTCAAAATCACGAGCAGGATCGCCGTCGCTGGGGTGATGACGAGTGAAAACCAGGGTGAACTTTCAAGGGCGTTGAACGCAGCGCCCTCGGGGAGGAGGGCCGAGTTCCGGAAAAAATCCCCTCCAAATCGGGTGAGGTTCCACCCGACGTGAATCGCATACCCATACCCGATGTGGCCGCAGTGGAGGAAGAGCGAGTTGCAGGCGACGCTGAAGACGAAGAGGTTCCAGAGCGCGAGGGGTTGAAGCCAGATTCCGTCCTTGAGCCAATAAAAAAGGAGGTGGGAGATGACGAAAAAAAGCGCGCTTCCCAGCGACAGCTTCCAGGCGGATGCTCCGGTTCTGCCGAGCTCCCGCAGAAGGACCGCCCGAAAAAGCATTTCCTCGTTGAGTACCTGAAAGATAGGGCGGGTGCGTAGGAGCGGGCTCCAAGCGGAAGTGTCGAATCGCAGTCCTGCTTCTGCCGCGAGCCGGAGAATCGCGAAGCGAAAGGTCACGGCGAGTCCGGCCGAGCAGGCCAAGGTGCGGGCAAGCTCGCTTCGGCTCAGGGCGATGCCGAGCCATTCGCGCGCGCTCTCTCCGCGAAGCGATCGGGCGCAGAGCAGGATCACTCCGAACGCCGGGATGAAGTTCCATGCGTTGATCTGGGAGTAGGGGAGAAGAAAGCCCACGCCCAAGGTGACCCAGAGGACAGCTCCCGTTTTCAAAAGGGCTTCATGTCGAGGGAGTACTCGATCAGGAACAGATCGGAAGGAGGCGGGGGAGGGCTGCGGTTCCCTAGGATGTCGCGCGTCCATTGAGTGTAGCCGATTGACTCGGTGAAGTTATCGTAGAGTCGGCCGTCGAAACTACCTCCGGCGATGATGTGATCCTTACACACCCTCTTGCCATCGACCCAGTGACAATCGACTGGCTTGATCGTCATCCCCGGCATCCTGACACCGTTGGTGAAACTCTCATCACCGCTCGCGAACGAGTGAGGAGGATTGAGCGAGTAGTGGAGAGGGTTGCCCGCTCCCTCGTTTTCGCAATATTGGTCTTTGAAGCCCGCGCACATGATCGCTCCGAACCAACGTTTGAGGGGCTCTGGAAATCGAGCCGAGCCTGACAGGTAGACTTCGGGCTCCTGGCGGGTTCCTTCAGGCTGGTGTACCGGAGCGCGCGTGACCAAAGATCCCAGTTCTGTGAAGTAAGTGTCGCCGACCGGGGTGTCGTTGATCGCGGCTCGGGCCCCAATTTCGAATTTGTGGTCACGGTTCTGCGCATTGGGCACCGAGAACAGCACTTGCGCCTTGGCGTGGGTGGAGTAGTTCCCGATACTGCTCTTGGTCGAAGCAGGTATCGTTCCGACCATGTAGATGGTTCCGGAGTCTTTCGACGACTTGACTCTGCCGCCTTCCTCCGCTCCGTCTGCGCCGATTTGGAAGCGCCATTTTTCATTGAGAGTGTCCATGGCTCCATTGAAGGAGCCTCGGTTGACCCTCAGCTTGACGAGAAACAGGTCTTGGCCTCCGGCTTGATCCTCGTCGTAGTTGGCGAAACAGGGCGTGGCCGTATTTCCAGTCACATACAAAGTAGGATAGGGGTCCCTTGGGTCTTGGGTGTCGATGGCCAAGTCGATGCCGGTGGCCTCGTCGTTGAATTGATAGTTGCCGAAGTAGCTTCCGCCCTCGGCGGGCCCTTGTTGCGAGGGGCATATCTTGCCTGAATCTTTTCTGCCCTCGTATCGCGGCACGTCGACGTTGCCCCCTTCAAGAACCGTCAGATGAGTCGAAGCAACGGGATCAGCGGAGAGCGGAAACGGTTGGAAAAGTGCCGCACTACCTACGATGTTGGTTGCGAATTCGCCTAGGTAGACATCTTTTCGGACATCGTTCAGATCCGGCGGAGTTTCGGTATCGATGTAGTCCAAAGTGGGTTTTCCGAGTTTCTTCCGATTCGCCAACGTTTCTTGATCGTTACGGTCGAAGGTGACTGAATACCGGTTGGTGCTCGAGCCGACCACCCAGATGCGGGGGCCATCTGGATGCGTTTCGTCGACGGCCAGGTCATTGAGGCGAGAAGAGACGAAAATGGCCTGAGCTGAAGTCTGATTGGGGCTGGAAATTCGGCAGTTTTTTCCGTCACCGTCGCAGTCGGAGGCCCTTTGGAACGATTTGTACCGGGAGGGCACGGACGCCGCTTTCGTCAGCCCTCCAGCCACGATCGCACCTCCCATGAAGCGAGCTCCGAGATCGTTGCCGTTCAGGTCGAAACGCATGACGAATCCCAGGGTGGTGAGATCGGCTTCCTCGGTATTGCCAACGAGGTAGAGCAACCCGGAAGCGGTCAGCTTCGCTGAGCGGAAAACGGGGTGAGCCGAAGGCGAGGAGTCGCGACCGAACTTTTGAAGCTTCGGCAGGAGGTCGCTTTGCCAGCGGAACACTTGGGTCCAGGTTCGAAAGCCCGACGACGTGAGGTAGCTCAAGAAAAGCTCCTGACGACTGGGGTCCACGTCGTTGACGGCGTTTTCAGGATTGGACGGTGCACCGTTGGTGGTGCCGATGATGAGCACTCCGCCATAACGATCCGGCTTGCCGGCTTGGAGGCCGAGGGTTCCTTCGCGTAGGTCGGTTTGGAGCGCGATCATCTGCTCGTGAGCAGGTCCTCCGAATACCATCACGCCCTGCTCGAGATTGACTTCGGCAGCCGTTGCGCGGACATTCTGGGGAGCGCCCGACTGCGAAGCGTACAGGAGATCCGTCGCCCGGGCATCCATGAAGCAGACCGTGATCTTGTGAGCATCCGGAGTCCACGCGGGTACGCCGCCCAGTAAATTGTCAGGGGCCTTCAAGTCCGGAGAGAGTTGGCTTCGATAGTCGTCCAGGGTGGGGGGATTGAACTGGAACTGATTGCTGTCCGCGGAAAGTTTTTGGATGAGCTTCCGCTCCGGATCGCTGCTCGCGTCCAGTTCGGTCGGACGATGCTCAGGTCGGACACAATTGCAGTCCCTGCGTCCTTTGCAAACGTAGGCGTCATACGGAGGTTCTCCTCCCGAGACCTCGAAGACGTTGGTGCCGGAGCGCCGCTCCCCGAGGATCGCGCTGAGCTTCTGGGGATAGACGACGAGGTCATTGCTCACGATGATCGTCGATGTGCGTTCGTTGCAGAGCCGGTCCACTGCGTAGATCGTGATCGTGATTTGTTTGAGCTCGATGAGGTTGTTCGGGGTCGATGCTTTGTCGTAGAGCGCCAGGGGTGCCGGGTATGCGGATGTTGGTTCAGGAAAATTCCTAGGAACCGAGTATTGCGTCCGGTAGGTCCAAGAGGTGCTGCCGGGAGGGTCATTGACGAGGTCCGGTGCCGTGAAACTTCCCAGGCCTCGTGCAGCATACTGTTGAGGAGTGACCCAGTTCTGCATGCGGGTCGGTGTGACGCCGTCCGCAGCGGTGACGGCATCGTCGATGACCCGGACCGCGTAGGGGCGGAACTTCCGGGGCGAGCTGTCCGGATTGATCAGATCATCGTTTCCGAGAAACGGAAGGCGGTTGGTGCTGCCGCAATTCGAGAGCGGCCAAGTGGCCGAAGTTGGATCGATGATGTTTCCGCCAGCCATTTCCAACACCTTCTGGATGGGTGGACCTGCCGGTGATCTCTGCGTGAAGTACCGGGATGGAGTGAGCGACATCCCCGCCATGATTTTAATCGTCTTTTGGGTCCAGTTTCCCCGAGCGTCCGAGACGAAGACCACTGCTTGGGAGATCTGGTTGCCGGCCTCGTCCGTGGGCAGGCGCTTCGGAGCGCTGTAGAGGCCCGTTTGGGAGTTGATCTCGCCGAGCCCCGCTATGATGCTGAAGCCGTGGTTGCCCGCGCCTGCAACAGCCCCGAAAGAGTGGCTGTTGCCGACCATGACCGAGAGGTTATCCCCGTCCGTGAACTGGATGCGCGGCCTGAGGTTGAAGCTGACTTCCTTCGAGTAGGTCGTCGTGGTGGCGGATGTCCGATTGAGGAAGTAGTCGGCGACTGAAGAGGTCACCCTGACCTTGGCGGTGGCGGCGGGCGAGTTCCGGTCACCCGTACTGGGCGCCAAATAAGTTCCGAACTCTGGATTGGGACGGCCGTCGGGCAGAAGCCGGGAGCTCTTCAGCTCGCCCGGACCGGAGATTAACTCGAATTCATAGTCCTCCGGGTCCGCCCCCAAGGGAATGATGCGGTATTTGTTGTTGTTGCCACCCGAGGGATCGAAGTTCTTGGGAACGGGAACTGGTTCTACCCAATTGTAGGAGAGGTCGATGTCCGACTGGGGAACTGAGAGATCGTTGTAGACCGTGATGAAAGCGGTGGCCCGGTTATTCTTCGAATCCTTGACGTAAACAGTGGTCTCGGCGGGTCCTCCGGGAGGGGTGAAAACCCCTTTTTGGTCCACACTCCCCGGCCCGGACCACGAGTAGACATAAGGCGGGGTGCCTCCGGAGACTTTGAATTGAAGCAAGGTCGATGAGGGTTTGGGAGCCGGATAGTTGAGGCCGTCCAGGATCCATGCAACAGGTGGATCCATCACGAGCTGTCCCACAGTAGGCGTGGGGGTAGGTGCCGTGAGCTTCTGCTTCTTGGTGGCGTGCAGATTGTTCTCGGTGAGCGGGCAAGCGCTCAGTCCCAAGGCTGTGATCGAGCAGATGATGAGAGGCCAGAGTCTGCCAGTCATGGATTGGATTCCCCCCGGAAACGTCCCGATGCAGTGGATGATAGCAAGAAATGTACACATTCCAAGTCGGCGAAAAACCTCAACTTGCGGCAAGAAACCCTGTCGACGCGCCAGGCACTGACCAAGTGTTGGAGAGTGTCGGCGGAGACCTGGGCTTGATCGTGGGCCATCTTCAAGAAGCGTTTCTAGCCGCTTTTTTCAGCCGATCTACCCAGGGTTTCAGATGAGGCGGAAGGTAGGTGTAGTTCAACATGGAGAGGTACATCGCAGGCTGCTGTTCAATGGGCACGGCTTGGCGGTGAAGCGTCGTCTCGTCGCCTAGAATGTGGGTGGGGACGATCGCGATTCCCACTCCCGCGCGCACCAGGTTGATGATGGCGGTCATCGAGTTCACGCGGATGCGGTCCGGACTCGGTTTACGCTTGAAGATGTTCGGGAGCCAATCCTCTTCGGCGTAGGTGATCCAACGGTGTTCGTGCACGCGGGCCAAGTTGATCGGATCGCGCGAGATGACGACCAGTTTCTCATCGAACAACTTGAGCGAGGTGATGGTCTCCGTCTGGAGATTTTCGTTCGTGATGCTCAGGTCAAGCTCCCGTCGCGCCAATTTGGCGAGGATGGTGTCCGGTCGTTCGACTTCGATGACCAGATTCGAAGGGAGCTCATCGATGGCTTCAGCCAGAAACGCGATGCCCCAAGTCTCGAGCACTCCGTGGAGTATTCCCACTCGGATCTCGGGCTTCACGTCGCGCTTGAAGATGAGTTCGATGTTTCGATCGAAGTCGGTGAGCGCCAGGAACACCTCCTGGCCGAGGGCGGTGAGGATGATTTGATTGGGAGAGCGGATCAGGAGCTGGCTGCCCAGCTTCTCTTCCAGCATCTTGATCTGCCGACTCACTGCGCTCTGTGCTATCTGCAGCTCGTGGGCGGCTTTGGAGAAGCTCAGATGTCGTGCGGTCAGGAGAAACGCCTTCAGATAGCGGTATTCCATGGATACATCTTCGGATTAGATAGAGTTTATTTAAATAATATATTTTGTGGATTTTCTCGGTTCGAGTAGAACCTGTTCCGCAGCGTTACTCCGGTCGGGAAGTTGGGTTAGGGTGCCGGAGGATTTGGAAAAAAGGGAAGATCTGGCGGTCGCGCGAGGTTCGAAGGCTTAGCCTCCGGCCGTTCTCCGGGCTTGGCGCGACGCTGGTTTCCGAGTTTCACGCCGCTGCGCTGAATGGCAAGCCACTCAAGGCATCCGCGATATTGTTAGCGATCTCTCCTGCCAGGATTACTCTCTCCTCCGTGAGCAGGATTCTGAGGCTGGGCTGCAGAAAGCAGAATTTCACCAAACTCCCTCGCCGTCTGAGCTCCCCCGCCAAGCGTCCCACGGGAGCGCTGACTGAACGGTCGCAATAGGGGACATCGTGGAAACTGAGGACGATCGATTTGGCCTGTGTCCCAAGGATATCCCGGACCGCTGCTTCCAGTAGGTGGAAAGAAGCGCGGGTGATGGGTCCGACGAAAGAGGCGATGAGGACGTCGTCTTTTTCGGCATCACTTCTTTAATGGTAGTGTATTAAATGTGTCGGGTTTAACTTCTCTCTCCGATTGAGATCAAAACCCCGATTTTGTTAAGGAATATCTGGACACGACGTTGCTTCCACAATCCCTTCATATCCGGTTAGGAAAACCCGATCAGGGAATGTGATGAGTCAACCTCCGGCACCGGCCGGCTCTAAATCCCGTTTCCTGGTCGAACAAAGTCTGGTCGCCGAGTTGCGTCCGGTGATCAGCGCGTGCGGGTCCGAAAGTGAGTTTGAGGTTTTCCAGGTCACGCAGTCCAATTGGGTCTCCGAAGTTCAAGTCCTGCAAGCGGAAGGAAGCTATTCACGACTGCTTTTGCCGGGCTCCTGGTTGACTGGGGCTGAGGTCCAGGGATTTTCGCCACTGTCGCTAGTCAGGTTGGGTTTCTGGGCCTGTCCGAGCAACGCGAAGTGCGTCGCCGGTTGCTACGTGTTCCGCGAGGGGACACCGCTTTCGTCCCGCGTGGCCTTGTTGCGAGCTTTCATGGGCGGGCACCGACCCGGAGTCCATTCCTTTCTTCCGAAAGGTTCGAAAATTTATTCTGACCGCTTGGTTCATCCGCGTGAAATCGGTCGCCAGCAGGACCAGGCCTCCGCGTTTCTCGCCAAGGGCGCTGCTAGCTTCGAGGTCGGGATAGGGGCCTGGCGGTTGGCGTTGTCGGCCCTCCAACTCGGTGCTTTCGACGAAGTTGACGGCAAGGCACCTTCGGGGAAGCCACTGGCGTTTCAAGTCGGCCTGGGTGAAGGAGTCGGGGCGTTCTCCGTGCGTTGGACGACTCCGGATCAGAGCCTTGCCTCTTGGTTGCGGCTCCGAGGCTTCTTTGCCGAAGCGGCGAGAATTTCCCAGGGTCTTGTGCTGAGAGTTTTCAGCGAGGCCTCCGAGATCGAGGTCACGGGCCTCTTTTGTTTGGCAGAGGGCGGCCCCCAGAATGGGGAAGCCTCCTGGAATGAAACAGGAGTCGTGGCTTTGGAGGTCCTGAGCAACGTACGGTTGGCCTGCCTGGATCCCGTAGTCGAGGCCCGGGCTCTGGAGGGGTACTCGTTCTCCCCGTTCGCAAAACTGCCTTTGGATTCCACGCGCGATCCCATCGATGAAGGCTTGGTTCTCGTCAAAGGAGATCCTGAGCTCCTTGGAGATTCGGAGATGATTCTCGTTCACGGTCATGGATCTCAAGAAGAGGATGCTTCGCGTCTCGGCGGTCACCGTTCGACTGCAGTCATCGAGGCGAACGCACTGAAGCTTGAGAACGCCCGCTTGAGTGCAGCGGCTGCCCAGTACAAGTCCCAGGTCGCTCAACTGACCAAGAACATGTCGACCTTGGCCGAGCGCGAGAAGAAAGCACAGCGCGAGCTTCGTGGAATCCAGTTGCAGTCAGGATCGGCCGATGCTCCCCGGGCAGCTCTGGCGACGACGGGCAGAGAAGTCGAAATTCTCCGCGGAAAGCTGGATGCTGCGCGACAGCGCGAAGCGGAACTGGTCCGGAAGCTCACCCGTTGCATCGAGGAACTCAGAAAAGCGGGCATCACTGGAACTGCCACCCCCAAGCTCCGGAAGCGAGCTGGCTGATGGCACCCTTGGACCGCAAGAAGTACCATTTTTCGGAAGCGGGATACTTCCCGGTTCCTCTCGATCGCCTGAACTTCTCCAAGCCGAGGCCGTTCCCACTTTTCATCTACTTCAAGCAAAATGAGCATCTCATGCTGAGGTTTTCGGAAGGGCAAGATGTTTCCGAAGCCCAGCTTGCGCTCTATGTCCGCAATGGAATGTCCGAGTTCTGGTGTCCGAACGAGTTTCTAGAGGAGTGGCGAAAGTATTGCGAGCTTGCTTCGGCAGACGAGACTTTTTCCCCGGATCTAGTTGTCATTGAGTCGCTGAAGGAGAGCGACAGCGGAGCCAATGCCGGTGGGTCCCGGAATCCAGAAGTCGAAAGCCCAGGAGAAATCCCAGATGAGGCACCCTTCAAACACGAACCCCTCCTGTCCGAGGAGGCCCGCAGCGAGGAAGCAGCGGATGCGATCGAGATCCTTTTGGCTCCTGAGTTCACGCAGCAGGAGAAGCGAGATGAACTGGCAAGGGTCGGGATGGCGGTGCTCTCCGTTTTGGCCGACCTCGACGGGAGCGATGCGGATAGGACTCAAAAGGCTTTGACTCATTGCCGTGACTTCGCGGACGACGTGGTGCGGATCTCGGCGTCCTCCCATGCGATGAGCTCGGTCTACGAGGATTTGGAAATGATCCGGGCGGCCGCGCCCTTTCATTCCGGGGTTGTCTCGGCTTTTTCGGTGATTTTCGCCATGGGACTGGGGCACTCCGATCCCGACGTTTTGGCCGATCTTTCCTTGGCGGCGATGCTTCATGATGTAGGGACGCTCCGCGATCCGAATGAAAGCGTCGCGGTCGCGGCCCATGTTTCGAAAACGATCGATGTCCTATCGACTCATCGTGTACGCCTGACCGATGCCGTCCGCATGCTGATCGAGCAGCACCATGAGCGCTATGACGGTACCGGATACCCACGAATGCTCCTGGGATACCAGTTGGGTGAACTTCCGCAGATCATCGGGATCTCCGATGATCTCGACGAACTGATGACCGGACACAACGGAGCACGTCCACTCTCCCCCTTGGAGGGACTGGTTGAGATCCGTGATGGAAAGAAGTTCCAGCCCGAGCTGATCGAAAGCATCTATCAGCTGGTTCGTTCGTCCAGGAACGAGGTTCAAAGTGGATGAGCGCTGCCAGAATCACATCGTGATCCTGGAACCGGCTTGCCCCTTGGTTAAACGGGTGGCGGACTCCCTCGAAAAAGACTCGGAAAACGGCGTGCATCGGATCTCGTTGGATGCCGAAGCGGTCCAAGTAGGCCTTCAAGTCGCTCCGTGTCTAGTGCTCGTGAGCGCCAATAGCCGGGAGGAGCTCCTGCGGGCGACGAACTTCCTCCGTGCCGCCACTACGCTCGTGCGTCGTCATTCTGGGCGTGTGATCGTCATCTCGAAGTTCACCGACAAGCGCTTGATCCAGACCCTCATGCAGATGGGCTGCGCCGAGATCTTGCTCGATACGACGTCCGATTATTCACTCTTCTACAAGCTTAAGTTGCAGCTGAAGGCACTGCTCGTTCGACGTAACTCCCAAGTCAAGGAGCCTGATGTCACGGTCCTGAAAAATTCGCGAGGCGCCGTCGATGATCCCGCATCCCTCGTTCGCGGCGCGGGTCAAGGCGCCGCTTTGACCGGCGAAGTACGTCACGAACCTATGCTTTTGCTTGCCGAAGATGTTTGGCTTTTGAAAGGAAATCAGCCGAGGCGTGTTGGGATGAATTGGGTCTTGGACGCCGACGGCCCGGACCCCTCCACCGGGGAGTGGTTGCAGACGGCCGAAGATGGGGGTTCGAAAGGATTCGTGTGGAAGGATCTAGAGTCGTCGGAGAAAGTGCCCGCCCGGAAGAATGGATGGGTCTTTGCCGGGCAAAAGCCGATGTACATGGCCCAGACCGGAAAGTGGAAGTTCGTGGGTCCCAGGCCGCAGCTTGACTATCAGCAGGAGGGGAGCCCTTTAGCTTCCAAGCTTCGCGTCGATTTGGATGGCGCATTCGCACTGGCCGACGACTCACCGCAAGCTGCCCACAATATCGATGAGAGCAAGGCAAAAGCCCTAGCCTTGAAAGCTCGGAAGGCTCGAGAAAAGCTCGCAAGGAAGGAGGCTCCCCCCCCTGAGGCTGTGCCTTTGGCGATTGAAGAGATCTCACTTCCATTTCAGCGCGCCGAATCGAGAGCTTCATCTCAGAAAAGGGAGGAGAACTCGTTCTCCAAAAGTGGGGATGCTTTCGGCCCGAAAGAAGCCGCCACCGCGAAAGAAGCCGCCACCGCGAAAGAAGCCGCCACCGCGAAAGAAGCCGCCACCGCGAAAGAAGCCGCCACCACGAAAGAAGCCGCCACCGCGAAAGAAGCCGCCACCACGA
>JAYVNB010000350.1:0-8531 GCA_043759365.1 Bacteriovoracaceae bacterium
TTTGAGGCATATCGCCGGGACTTTGGCTGCGCCGAACAACGGGAGTCACGCGACGGTCGACGGTGCGACACTGAACCTGTCGGACGCCGGCAATGTGCCCGACTATTTCTGGGTGAAAAATCAGATCGTCTATATGCTTTCCCAATACGGCAAGATCACCACTTCGGATTTGACGGCCGGGAGCCCGATCTGGCGCGAGCAGCCGGTGAGCCTGACGAGTTACCCGGTCGGCATGGTGGCATCCGGTGTGACCCAAGCGATGTATTACACTCTTCAAGGGGACACTCATCTCTACAAGAAGATCTACGCTGCCAATGGCTCCGGAGCGATCTCAGCAGTGGCTGATTTCGCAGGGTCCCTCAGTAATCCGGTTGTCCGGTTTTTCGACACTTCCGTCGCGAACACAGTCATTCTCAGCGATGGCAACCAGATTTACCGCTACACGGATGCTGCCCTAATTCAATGAACGCAGGTCTCAATCAGGCCGAAGATCGGATCGTTTCTTTCGTGCTTTGGCCAGGACTTTGGACTTTTCCTTGAGATTCAAGAGGCCATAACCCGGGAGGTTTTTTGCGGCAATTGTCTGAGCGAGGGCGACCGCTTTGAGCAAGGCTTGGGGCATGGCACTCGGGCCTTTCTGGTCCAAGAGCTTCTTTTCACGGAAAAAGTTCGCCCATTTGAATTCCGCGAAGTTCCGGTCGCTGTTTTCGAAAGCACCAGCCTTGCGAACGAACCAGGCCAAACTCCGGTAGGGGTCGTCGGCAAGTCCCCTGACGTCCCGAGGAAGGTAGAGCGCTTTCCGGGGCCCTTCACCGAACTGGCAATAGGGGTAGGCGTTGCGTGTCTTCCACATCCACTTCCAGAAGCGGGCATAGCTCATCTTGGACTTCGAAAGGTCCTTGGTGATCTCGACGAAAACCTTTTTGATCCCGACATGGTAGCAAACGGCGAGGAAGTGGTGATGGTCGACGACATAGAGATCCCTTTGGGGGGAGACGACGACAGGCACGGGGTTTTCTTGGATGTATTCACGGAGTTGCTTTTTGTCGAAGCGCCTGACCAGTTCTATTTTTTCGTCCACTTCCAGCATTCCCACGGCGAACTGGGTGGGTTTGAGGGAAAGGACTTTTTGACGACGCTTCATCGGATGTTTCTTCGGCACCTAGTTTCGATAGTTCAGGCGCGGACTCAAGGCAAGCTCGACTTCGCACTCGTCAGAGTCTGTTCCCGGGAGTAGCTTGGGGCCATCATGGAATCCATTGCAGTCCCCTCGAACGGCACGAAGAAGGAAAAATACGAAGTCCTCTTGCCTCAAATTTTCGCTTTGATCGAGGGGGAGCCGGATTTGATCGCCAACCTGGCGAACATCGCGGCAGCGCTCAAGCAGGGGATGGGTTTTTTCTGGGTCGGGTTCTACTTGGTCCGAAGACCTTTGATGGGATCAGCGACCCCTGGAGAGCTGGTACTCGGACCCTTTCAGGGACCGGTGGCCTGCACTCGCATCGCTCACGGAAAGGGCGTCTGCGGTCAAGCTTGGCTCCAAGGCAAAGTCCTCATCGTACCCGACGTGGAAAAGTTTCCGGGCCACATCGCCTGTAGCAGCGCCTCTCGAAGCGAGATTGTCCTGCCGTTTTTTTTGCAGCCGGACTTTGAAGGAGAGACCCGCAAAATCATGGGCGTCCTCGATGTCGATAGCGAGAGGCTGGGAGATTTCGATGGCACGGATGAGCACTACTTGAGTCGCCTCTTGGAAAAACTGGCGCGCTGATCTGAAGCTTCGACTTAGGCCTGGATTCCGACCACGATAACCCGTCCCGAAGCCGACTTGGAGTGGATGTGGATCGGGGAGTCTTCTGCGAGCGGTGCGTCGAGCTCGACTCGAAGAGTATCCCCGCGCTCCAGGATCCAGCGCTCTTCAGTTCCGAATTCGGTGATTTCGACCGCGCAGTCGGCGGCAAATACGAAATTCCAGCGCCCGGCCGGGATCCACTCGTAAGGTTTTTCGCCATCGAGGTGCAGGACTTCAGTCACGGCCTCGACTTCGGCCTTTCGGATAAAAAGACTCAGATCGGTGATTTCGCCCGAAACCAAGTCGCAGCGGCTGGGGACATCTCCCGGAAAATCATAGGGAGAAAGGGGAGGTACTTCCACAGTCTCCTCGTCTCCGGTTTCGGGATAGGTATGGGTCAGGCGGAGTCCTTTGCCCTCGAGGATCACCAAGGTTCGATCGTGATCGGGAAATGTCGAGAACGGGGAGGCTTGGGCGACCCGGGCCGAGCTCAGTCGGAACAGGAAATCCCCCCTTCTCAAATCCGAACCTTCGGGATGGATGGCGATTTCGTCGGTATGGCCTAAACCGTTTTTCCAAGTGGCACGCCGGTAGTTCTCTCGGGGAAGCTTCCTCATAGAAACCATGGGGCAGAGACTACCATCCCGAGGATTCTGTGCTATCGCTATTGTGCATGCATTCGAGCGATTCCAGCTTCGCGGACGTGGACGGGATTTGGCAGCCGGAAGGAATGAATCCTTCCCAGGGTCATTTGCTGGTCGTGTTGCATGGTCGTGGCGATACTGCGGAGGGCTTCGATTGGCTCCAGTCGAAACTCCGGATCGAGGGGCTGAGCGTCCTTTGTGTCAATGCGCCCGATCCTTACTTCACGGGGCGGAGTTGGTATGGTCTCCCTCCCGACCAGCTGCCGGGTATTCTCCGATCCCGCGAGTTCCTCGGTCGCCTCTTCGAGCGGATCGTCGAGGCGGGGTTCCCTGCTCACAAGTGCTTCTTGCTCGGCTTTTCGCAAGGTTGCCTGATGACGCTTGAGTTCGGGGCGAGGTTCGAAGCGGCGATGGCCGGCTACATCGGGATCAGTGGCTACTGCTACGATCCCTCGCAGTTGCTGATGGAGACGTCTGCGGAGTCCAAGCGCGGCCGTTGGCTGGTGACCCATGGGACACGAGACGAAGTCCTGGATATTGAACGGACCCGATCGCAAATCGTTTCACTGAAAGCAGGGGGGTTGCCCGTGGATTACCGGGAGTACTCGAAAGGACACACGATCGATCTCCGGGAAGAGTTCCCGATGATTCGCAAATGGATTTTGGATGGCATCCGCGAGCCAGAGGAGGCGACGCGTGTCTGAGTCGGCTTCTCCGTTCGGAGACCGGGAGTTCCTATTGAAGGTGGCCAAAGCCCGCATGCCTTATGGCAAGCACGAAGGGTTGCTTCTCGTGCGCCTCCCCGAGCCCTACGTCGTTTGGCTCATGCGAAATGCGATGCCGGCCGGCGAGCTCGGCCGGATGCTCGGACTGATCTATGAGATCAAGGTCAATGGACTCGAGTATCTCTTTGAAGGATCAGGCCCTACTGAGCGAGACCCGATGAACTCGGGGTCCCGTTTCCGGAACCTCCCGTGACTCCGCTTGGGACATCTTTGTTGCCCCCGCGATCCGTATGCGATTGAGGTGTTCCGGAATTCTTGGGGCAGGCCACGGAAAGAAGATCGTTCATGTAGGTTCCCGGGGTCGCTGCTCCCCCCAGGCTGGAATCCTGGAAGCCCCCGAAGTACTCGGCTTTCAAGCAAGCGAGCAAAACAGATCTCTCGGTCAGGGACAGGTAGGAGTCTTTGTCTTTTTCCTCGCGCGCGTGAGGTGGCATCGCCCCCGAAGTGATCATGGAGTCCAAAAGTGACGGGAATATTCCAATCGCTTTGAAGGGGTAGGAGATCCGCCCGATTCCGTCTCCGTCGTGGCAAGCGGCGCAGTTCATCGCACTAGTGACTCGGTCCAGGCGTTCCTTGGAGAGGTTCAAACCCGCTTTCGCCGAACAGTCCTTCATGAACTGATCGGTGCGACTGGCAGGTGCCAGAACGCCAATTCCGGGACCCATGTTCTTGGTATCGAAGCCCTTCATTTTCGAGTCCGCGGTTGTAGGCGCGAGGGTATGGTCGAACCAGGCCACCGGATCAGCGGGGTTACCGGGAGCGCCTCCGAAGAGCTTTTGATAGCCACCGTCTTTGAGGGCAATGGGCATGATGCCCGTACGATGGCACATGAGGCAATTGGCGACCGCAAGATTGGGGGTTTGCACCAATTGAAGGTCGGCGCCCGATCCCTTGAGCGAGTAGGTATTGTAGAAAGGCCTGGGCACCGGGAGGTCCTTGCCGTTCTTATCTTTCCTCT
Organism: Bacteriovoracaceae bacterium; assembly: GCA_043759365.1. Classification (GTDB taxonomy): domain Bacteria; phylum Bdellovibrionota; class UBA1018; order UBA1018; family UBA1018; genus JAYVNB01. The sequence goes on from JAYVNB010000350.1 coordinate 4,177, forward strand.
GCATGTTCATCGCGAGGATGAATCGTTCGGTCCCGTGGAACTCCAAGTGCACGAAGCGATCTTCCGCAGCAGTGCGCGTGACGAAGATCATGGAGTTGCCGGTGGTATTGGATTCGAAAGTGATTCCTTTCGAGTTTTTGGGAAGTCGGTTCAGGACACCTTGGATTTGTCCTTCGGTGACCGTGCTTTTCGGGTCGGTGTTTCGAAGGAGGTCGCTGATGGCTTGGGGCGAATACGCGGGATCGAGTTCGGCCAGATCCTTCTGGTCGTCCGGCCCCAGCTCGTTGGGATTGTTCGGAATCAGGGTTGTGATGGGCTTGAAGTCACCGGAAGCTTCACTCTGGGAGTAGAGGTTCATGAACTTCTGGGCCTTGCGCAAAGGTGCCATGCAAGCCATGAGCGTCGGATCTTGGAGGAGGCTGCTGGTGCCCATACAATCCTCGATCAACTTCGCCGAGGTGCCATAGTCTTCAGGGCGATTGGCGTTCCTGACGGTGTCAGTGCGCCAGCGGTCCCACTTTTCGAAGGTGTCTGGACAATTCGCAGCGCGAGCCGCGGCGGGGACGAATGGCGCTCCAAGGAGCGTGACCTGGAGTAGAGCGGCTGAGAATCCCCGAAGCCATAAGTAAGCAACCATATCTTATTAGGATAGGGCTCGTCCGCGCAGGATTCAAGGGCCACAGCAGGCCACCGGGTTGACCCCAGAACGGGTCCCAGAGGAGTTGTAAAATTGGCGGTTACCCATGGTGAAGCCGGGAGTTTCGAAGTACTCCCTTCCTATGTTCGTCATCGGTTTCCTTCTCACCTCCCTTGCCCCTGTTCACGCCTCGCCAACGGGAGGTTCACCGACCGCTCGTGAATGGATGAAGACCGTCATTCAGTCCATTCAGGGAAAAGGAAAGCCAACGCCCGGGAATGCCTCGAAATTTGACGTGAGCGCGTGTCCGAAGATTCCTCCGGCGGCCTGGGGCTCCTGGCTGCTGATGCGACAGCCCATTGTTCATTCGCTTCGCTTTGCTCCTGGCTGCGATGTTCAAGGAACACTTCGGATTGCGATGGATCCGTTTCCGATCGATCTCGCGGTCAGAAACCTTCCCGAAACCCGCCAGCTCAAGGGCCGCGTGGCGGTTCATTTGACTCCCCGAATTCTGGAGCAGGAAGCCGACCTCGACGTCGACGTCAGTGAAGGCCTGGCACGAGATGGAGTCGGCCGCGAGATTCTCGCATTCGGATCGAACTATGGCGCCACTCTCGGCCTCAGTGGCCGGGTGAAAGAGAACCGCGGGGGGAACGTGATCGCTCGGAGGTTCCGGGGAAAGCCGGTCCACGAAGTGGAGCCGATTCGGTTTCACTGAGAGCGGACAAGACGGCCTACCAGGGAGCGTGGATTCGTCCGGCCCGAAGCAGACCGAGCACTTGGTCGCGCAGGAATTCCGCCTTGATTCGTTCGCCCTCAGGCTTCAAGTGGCAATGGTCGAAAAAATCAGGGAGTGGAATGGTGCCCGGGGCCAGGGAGACGAAAGGCGCCGATCTCAGCGCAGCGACTTCACGGGTGATCGTGGCGTTTTTATCGAGGCCGGCTTTCAGGGTGTCATAGGTCGGTTCCCCGAAGCGGTGGCTGGAACTCAGTCCGCGGAAGACTTCATTTTTGCGCCAGATAAAATGGAAAGAGGATGGGGAGCGCGCCTTCGTCGATCACGGTCCGGAGCAGGAGGTCGAGGTTTCGGCGGTAGCCGACGGGGTCCCGATTCCTGGCGTTGGTCAGCGCGGTCGCCGGATCGAGCGGACGATCTGGAAAGGTTCGGATGCTCGATGCCCGCCCGTTTCGCAACCACCAGGCATAGAAGGACCTGGCCAGAAAGGATCGCAGCAGTCTTCGCTCCCCCGGCCGAGCGGAGACGTCACCCGAATCCATGGATCGATAGGTGGAGTAATCGCCTTGGTAATCGTCGTAAAAGGCGGCGCCGGCATCGTTACCGCCCATATGGATGATCACCGCCTGGGCGCCCAGAAAGCGATCGCGAAGAGCGTAGCTGATCAGAGCTTCGGCCGAGAGTCCTGAGGGCAGTCCCGCGCTGATGACTTTGACCGGGTGTTGTAGTCGTGCCGAGTGCAGGACTTCGAGCTGGTGGGGCCAAGCATCCTGATAGTCCTTCAGCAGCCAGCCATAAGTCGTGGAGCCCCCGATCGCGAGGATGCGCAGAGTTCCTGGGCGAGGCGCAGGGGAGATCTTGGGTCCCCGGTGACCGAGCTCGTTGTGCTGTACGATCCCGTAGGCCTTCGCTCCCGGCTTGTTCACATAGAAAGTGTAAGGTCGGGGTTCGACCTCCGAGACTGCGAAGCCCTCCTCGTCGATTCCCGTGGGCTGAGCGACCCGAGTCTCTCCCAGGATCAAGGAGACGATCACCCGACCCCGTTCCGGAGTGATTTGAGTATAAAGGGTGCGGGCTCCGATTTCCAGGATCGCGACCGTGGAAACCAGGAGGAGGATTGAGCCGAGATGGGATTTCAGCCTGGGGTTCATGAATCTCTTTATGACATGAAACGGGTGTGAGGCTAGGATCGGGTGATATGTCTCCGTTCCCGCCTCATCATCGCGGCGCCGCCGCTTATCCGACGGAGCCCCCCTTCACTTCGATGCAGCTTCGGCCGTTCTGGATCATCGTCCCGCCGGGGGAGGCGAAAGACCTGGGTGAATCGAAGGACCGCTTGAGAATCATCGTCGATCCCGGCGCAGGGTTCGGGACCGGTCGTCATCCCACGACGCAGCTTTGCATGCAGGCGATCGGACTGATGGCTCCTCGACCCGGTTCGGGGCCTTGGCGGATGTTGGATTTCGGGAGCGGCTCGGGAATTCTCTCCATTGCTGCCGCCCGCTTGGGTGCGACTGATATCGATGGCATCGAAATCGATGAAGCGGCGATCGCGAATGCGGAGACGAATGCGAAACTGAACGGAGTCGGCGAGCTCATCCGATTTCAAAAGAGCCTGGAATCACTCCGGGGAAAATACGACTGGGTGGTCGGCAATATCCTGAAACCTGTACTCTTGGATTTTGCGGAGTCCTTGGTTGATCGCTTGGCTCCCGGAGGGACCTTGATCCTTTCGGGCTTGGTCGGAAGCGATGTGCCTTCGGTGAGTGTTCGATATGCATCACTCCTTCAAGGGAGGCAGCCCGAGATCTATCAAAGGGACGATTGGCGAGCCCTGCTCTGGCGCCCCAATCGCCAACCAAGCGGGTAATCCATCCTCGGCATCGGCCTCCCGTTTGCAAGCGAGGGTGTGAAACCATCCACCTTGAAGGAGCGCTCTCAAATGCTCGCGATGACATACCGTGGCCCCTACCGGGTCCGCCTGGATCAAAAGCCCATGCCGGAAATCCTGCACCCGAATGATGCGATCATTCGCGTGACACGATCCTGCATCTGTGGATCGGATCTCCATATTTATCATGGAATGTTGCCGGATACGCGGATTGGATCGACTTTCGGACACGAGTTCGTGGGGGTGGTCGAGGAGATCGGCCTCAGTGTGCAGAATCTCAAGGTCGGTGACCGAGTCGGCGTCCCTTTCAACATCAGTTGCGGCTCCTGCTTCTATTGCCTGAAGTCACTCTACGGAAACTGTGAGAACACGAATCCCAACGCGAGTATCGGCGCGGGCTTCTTCGGCTATTCCCACACGACTGGGGGGTACGACGGGGGTCAGGCCGAGTATGTCCGGGTCCCTTTTGCGGATGTCGGTCCGTTCAAGATTCCCGAAGGCATGTCCGAGGACGATGCTGTCTTGCTGACGGACGTGTTTCCGACCGGGTACCAAGCGGCCGAGATGGGGGAGGTCAAGGAAGGCGATACGGTGGTCGTTTTCGGCGCGGGACCTGTGGGTATCTTCGCCGCGAAGTCGGCATGGCTCCTGGGCGCGGGTCGCGTGATCGTCGTGGACCACTTGGACTACCGGTTGGAGTTCGTTAAAAATTACGCCCATGTCGAAACAGTCAATTTCGGGCAAGTGGATGACATCGTCTTGTACTTGAAGGGGCAGACCGAGGGTCGCGGTGCGGACGTCTGCATCGATGCCGTAGGGGCTGAAGCGGACGGAAGTTTTCTTCAGACGATCACGGGAGTGAAATTGAAGCTTCAGGGCGGAGCCGCTACCGCCCTGAAATGGGCGATCGAAACGGCTCGTAAAGCCGGCGTCGTATCGGTCGTTGGAGTTTATGGACCGCCGCTCAACCTGGTGCCGATGGGTCCTGCGATGAACAAGGGGCTCACGATGAGGATGGGTCAGTGCAACGTCAAACGGTACTTACCCCGATTGATCGAGCACGTGCAAAGCGGTCGTGTGAAGCCCAGCGA
>JAYVNB010000351.1:0-24268 GCA_043759365.1 Bacteriovoracaceae bacterium
ATCGCGAATCCGGCTTGATGAAGCTGGAGATGGAAAGGAGTTTTCCATTCGGCCCTGGCGGGATTTCCAATGCCAATCAGATCGGTCTCCTGAAGAAGATCTCAGCATCGATGGTCAGCGGCTCCAAAGACGAGATGCCTCCTTCGACTTATCGAAAAGGGCACATTGACATGACAACCGATGAAATGGCGGATGTCCGGGCCTGGGCCATCTATTCAACCGGTCGACTCGTCTCGCTCGAGAAAAAACGGACCGGGAAAAGTCCGGCTGCTCAGATGAAATCCGTGATCCAACAGAACTGCGCGACTTGCCACAACCCACAGAATGCGGCCATGCAAGGTGCATTGGCCCATTTGGACGACCTGGGTAAGCTCCGTCAGTCCCAGTTGATCAATCTGGCGAACCCAGGCAGTTCGGAAATCTACAAAGCCGTTTCTTCCGGAGCTATGCCGGGTGGCAAACCCGTGGCAGACGTGATCCTCAATTGGATCAAGTCGGAATCGCCTTCAGGCGCAGGCGCCGCAAAGTAGTCCCCCGGAAACGCGTCAGTTCGCGTGATCGTATTCATGAGCACGCTGGTTCGCAGGCTCGGCGCAATCGTAGCAACGATCTGAACTGAAACGATCCGGATGCTCCACTTGGATCGTCGTGTGGATGATTCCAAACCGTTCCTGGAGAAGAGCATTCGCTCGGACCAGGACAGTGTCAGTATCCGATGAAATCAAGTGTACGCTCAGGGCGAGCTTTCCGGAGGAGACCGTCCAAACGTGAAGGTCATGGACTTCCGTGACGTCGGCCAGCGTCTCGAGCTCTTCCTGAATCTTTTCAGAGTCGATGTGACGAGGCACCCCTTCCATCAGGACTGAAACCGCTTCCTTCATCAGGTCCCATGTGCTGAAGACCATGAGGGCCGCGGAGACCAGAGTTACGATCGGGTCGATCGGACGCCAGCCGGTCGCCCAGAGAACCCCACCTGCGATCACTGCCCCGAGACTTCCTAAGCAGTCCGTGACCATATGCAGGTAAGCCGCACGCACGTTGAGGTTTTCGGAATGGGTGGCATGCAACATCCGCATGCTGATGAGGTTGGCGGCCAAGCCGATGAGGGCAACGACGAAAACCATGGGCCCCATGACAGCCGGAGGCTCACGGAGTCGCAAGATCGCCTCGTAAACGAGAAATCCCACCAAAACCCAAATCACGACTCCACTGATCAAGGCTCCTAAAATCTCAGCCCGCTGATAACCAAAGGTCATGGTGGGGGTGCGAGGCTTCCGGCTGATCTGGTAGACGACGAGACTCAAGCCCATGGCACCGACGTCGGTTGCCATATGGGCCGCATCGGAGATCAGGGCCAAGCTGTTGGCGTAATATCCAGCGGCGAACTCGACGAACATGAAAACCAAGGTGACCAGGAGCGCCCGGTTCAAGGCCTGAGGAACTGAAGGATGCGAGTGGCCATGATTTCCGTGCCCATGGGAGTGCATGGCACCGAGCGTACCTCAATTCCGCAGCGTGTCCACCCGGCGCTGAGCCAATCCGACCAGCCATCCGGGACTTCGAAGAAGCTCCAGCTTGAACCGGGTTCCTTCGGGTCCGAGGATGGTGTCTGCAGTGAACCGGTATTCCGAGAGCAACCGTCCAGGTCGGGGGACATCCGCCTTCAAGCAAGCCTCTTTCAGGACCCAAGCTTCGAGCGGACTTCTCCCGCATGCATCGCGCTCAGAAGCAGGGAGGACCCAATCGGCGACTCGAGTCGAGACCTCACGAGCGAAAGGCTCAATATCGATGCCGATGGACTCCCCATCTTTTCCAACCGAGCCCACTGCCAAAACCAGCCCACGACTGTGGGAAAGACTGAGAAAAAGCCGCGAACCCGCCTCTGACCCGTATGCTCCCGCCGCTTCATATTCCTCGCGAATTTCCCGCAAGCAGGCTCGCCCTTCGAGAAACTCGTTTCTCCTCGACAGCGACCTCATCGAAGTCAGGCGCTCCAGATCATGTGGGTTCAACCCGGCTTGCGCGATTCGGTCGGAATCGGGCCCATTCTCGGGAACAGCCCTGACCCGTGCGAAAGCCCGCTCAGGGCCTGAATAGCCCGTCAGTGCGACCAAGCGCGAGATCAACAGCGACTCCTCCAAGCCCGGTTCCATCCCGTCTCGATAGCTCTTGGATGCAGCCGCCACAAGCCTCAAAAAAGGAGCGATGTCGCTCGGGACACAGTTGTGGCCGACGATTTCATCAGCCTAAACTATTGAAGGACCTAAATGATCCGGGGTCGAAACGAGGAGACTGCCTTGAATCCAGCGGAATTAGGAAAAAAGCGGATGCGACGGGAGGGAGACTCCCCCGACTCCCATCGGGCCCAGCTTCTCTGGACCTTCAGCGTCGCGATGGCAGTCGCTGCAAGCGCGCTTTTCCAGGTGGGTAGTACCAAAGCGTTTCGGGTGTCTCGCGATCCAGCCGCGACTTTGAACTCCCCTGAAGTCGCACGATCCAACCGGCGCGCGTCGGTATCAACGACCGCTTCCCGTTCCGACTCCGACCGCCAGACACTCCCACTCTCCCTCCAGCCCGAGCGTGAGAACGATCCGGTCGACTCACGTCCCGGCGTTTTTTCCGAGTAGGTCTGACGCAGTCTTGCATCCCTCGCCAGCTTCGGGTTAACACCGGGTTCCCCATGAAACCTTCCTACTGGCTGTTCAAGACAGAACCTGAAACCTACAATTTCTTCACGCTCCTCAAGGAAAAGAAGACGAATTGGAACGATGTCCGGAATTTCCAGGCGCGGAATTTCCTCAGGACGGCCAAGAAGGGCGACTTGGCCCTGATTTACCATAGCGGCAAAGACAAGGCGGTCGTGGGCGTCGCCGAAGTCGTTCGCGAAGCCTATCCCGACATCGACCCGGAGGGTGGCGATTGGGTGCAAATCGACCTGAAGGGGGTCGACGCGCTTGAGCAACCCGTCACTTTGGCTCAGATCAAGGCCACACCCTTGCTCCAAGATCTCAAACTGATCCGGCAATCGCAGCTTTCCTGCATGCCCATCACGGATATTCACTTCACGACGATCGTCTCACTGGGAAAAGCCAAATGACCGGCACCCCCCCTCGAGTCATTCGCGATTGGTCGCCTTTTGACGTGGCATCCCCGGGGCAACACGGACCCGCTCCGCGCGCCGTCACTTCTCTCCCCGGGATCGGAGATCGTCTTCGCGCCGCTGCATTTGCTGAAATCCAGGCTCGCGAAGCTTTTCTCTGGGCAGCGGACCGCTTTGTTGACGCACCTGCGTCCCTGATCACCGCTTGGAGAGGCTTGGCCATGGCCGAGGACCGCCACCTCTCTTGGCTGCTCAAGCGCCTTCAGGAGCTTGATCTCTCGGTGACGGAAAGAAAAGTCTCAGACCTGCTCTGGGACTCCCTGACTTCATGCCAATCTGCACGAGACTTTGCGAAATACATGGCCTCCGCTGAAGAGCGAGGTCGAAAAGCCGGGGAACGATTCCATCAAGCCATGCTTCCGGTGGATCCGATCACTGCCGAAATTTTCCGAAAAATCGCTGAAGAAGAAGTCGCCCACATTCAACTCGCGGGGATTTACTTTCCCGAAACCGAAGCAGGATCCCCCTCATCCTGAATTCGCGATGAGGACGAGCCGCTTGGCAGGAAGCCTGCATAAGGTCTCCCCGTGGAACAGGGTTCCACACCGTGGCTCGGAGGTTTAACAGGTTCGCCCTCCGGGCCACATCTCTTCATTTACTTTCCCGTACTCCCGAATCCTCCGGTGCCGCGCACCGTCGAGTCGAGCTCTTGAACCTCCTGGACAGCAGGAGTGGCGATTGGAAAAATCAAGAGTTGGGCAATACGCTCCCCTCGAGAAAGACGGATTTCCTCTTTCGAGAGATTCCACACGACGACTTGGATTTCGCCACGATAACCCGCATCGATCACTCCACCCGAAGTCTTGACCCCCTTTTTAGCGAGGGAAGAACGATCGGCGATCATTCCCACATGCCCAACGGGTAACGCCAAAGCGATACCTGTGCGAAGCAGTTTCCCTCCCTGGGGAAGCAGGATCGCATCCTCCAAGCCGTAGAGATCAAGCCCCGCATCATCCCAATGAGCCCGAGTCGGGAGAACGGCATCGGGAGCCAGCTTCAGGCAAGGGATCGAAGATTGGGATGACATGGGATAAAGTCATGACAAATGAAACTGCCGCGCGCCATCCTTTTCGATAACGACGGAGTCCTGGTCGCCAGCGAGCCCCTGCATGGGACTGCCTGGGGAAAACTACTGCACGAACTGGGACTTCCTCCATCGGAAACCCGACTTCAAGCGCTGGTCGGAAGAACGGCACCTGGAATTCTCGCCACCCTCTTGGACGAGTACCGGCCCGGGTGGAAATCGAAGGACTACGATTTGGACGTATTGGCTCTCCGCAAAAACGACCTTTATCTTGAGGAGCTTCGAGTTGGACTTCGAGCCCATGAAGGAGTGCTCGAAGGCCTCACTTGGCTGCGGTCCCGCGGAGTTCGCACGGCTGTGGTCTCCAACGCCAAACGCAGGGAACTCGAAGCCGCACTGAAGGCCACGAGTCTAGGACCCTTCCTCGAGGAACGGCTTTCACGGGACGACGTCCCGAGCCCCAAGCCAGATCCTCTTCCCTACCTAGCCGCTGCGGCTCTGCTGGAAACCGAACCCCGGGATTGCTTCGTGGTCGAGGACTCCCCGACTGGACTCGAGGCCGGGCTGTTGGCAGGCATCCCAACGATCGCAATCCAATCGCACTTTCCCCACTCCACGCTCGAGCAACCGGTTCCAGGCAGGCCAGACCTTCGCCCCTTGAGGATCATGCCGTCGATGAAAGCACTTTTTGAATGGCTTCGGGAACTCGACTGAACTCGACTTCTTCCTGAGTCCCGACCTTCAGGTCCTTGACCAAGACTTTGCCCTGCGCCAATTCAGTCTCTCCGAGGAGCACCGCAAAACGCGCGCCGTGGCGAGTAGCGAGTTTCAGTTGCACACCAAAACCTCCTGCCTCCAGGGGCGTGGAAGTCCGGAGACCGGCCTCCCGCAATGCCCTTGCGATCTTCTCCGCGTGAGGACGTAGGTCGAGCCTGGGCAAAGTCACGAACACATCCGTGAATCCCGCAAACGCCGGGAGAAGCTGGTGGGTTTCCAGGAAGTTCCGCAATCCGACATCGCCCATGCCGAACCCCACGCCCGAGAGGCTTTGGTTTCCAAAAAGACCCATGAGGTTGTCGTAACGTCCACCTCCGAACATGGCTCGACGATTGTCCGGGGACATGTCGTAGATCTCGAAAACGGTTCCTGTGTAATAATCCAGGCCCCGCATGACCGTCGGATCGAACTGGACCTGATCGCCAGCGCCGCTCTCCTTCATCAGGGCGAAAAGCGCCTTCAGTTCGTCGACTCCCGTGCAAGGCATCCGGGTCGCGATCTCCTCGAAGGGCAACCTGAAAAAATCCTCGAGAGTCGCTTTCTGCTCGGGTGTGATGCCGAGTTCGGCCAGCCAGACCCCGTACTTGTCCTCGCCAATCTTGTCGCGCGCATCGATCGCTTTCGTCACGGCGAGGGTCTTGGCTGCATCCAGGCCTAGGGTCTTCGTGAAGAGGTGATCCATGAGGCGACGGTTGTTGACCCGGATCGAAATGTGCTTCTCCCCGCCGTAGGAACGCATGAGATCCAATGCGATCGAGAGGATCTCGGCATCTGCCAGGAGCGGATCCCCACCCAGGAGATCCACATTCAGTTGCCAATGTTCACGAAGCCTGCCGCGCTGAGGTCGCTCATAGCGCCACACGTTTGGGATGGAAAACCAGCGGATCGGCCGCGGAAGCTCCTGGACCTTTCCCGCCACCATCCGGGCCAGGGTCGGAGTCATCTCGGGCCGGACCGCTAGCTTGCGCTCGCCGCGGTCAATCAGCGAGTAAAGCTGCTGATTGACGAGTTCCTCGCCACTCTTGGCCGCATACAGCTCGAAGGGCTCAAGCATCGGGCCATCATACTCCTGATAGGAGTAGCGGCTGACCACCTCCCGCATCCGGTCGAACATCCACTTCTGGATGCGCATGTCCTCTGGATAGAAATCACGGGTGCCTTTGTACGGTTGGGTGCTGAGGTAGGTCGGTCCTGCCATGAGATCCATTAACCACGGGAAAACTGTGATATCAAACGGATCATGCGCATCGCCGCCATCCAGATGACCTCGACTCCGGATCGAAGCCGGAACCTCCGCAATGCCCACGACCTTCTCCTCGAATCCCTCGACCGGAAGCCGCAGATCGTCGCATTTCCTGAAAACTTCAGCCTGCTTGCCGAAAGTTCCCAGGACTATTTGGACCAGGCGGAAACCTTGAAAGGCGTGACCGTCCAGACGCTCCAGGAGTGGGCGGCCGAATACGACGTTTGGCTGCTGGCCGGCAGTCTTCCGCTCAAGGCCAAGGGAAAACCAGGCAAGATCACGAATTCGAGCCTCTTCATTTCGCCCGAAGGCGAAATCCTCGCCCAATACGACAAGATCCATCTATTTGACGCTGACATTCAAGGCGACCGCGCCTACCAGGAGTCGCAGCACGTGCACGCCGGCAAACATCCCGTCATCGCGGATACGGAGCTCGGCAAGTTCGGTCTCTCCATCTGCTACGACCTCCGGTTTCCTGAGCTCTACCGGGCGTATTCGGCGGAGGATGTGCCGATCCTCTTCATCCCCTCCGCTTTCACAACGATCACGGGGCGCGCTCATTGGGACGTCCTCACCCGCGCCCGCGCCATCGAGAACCAGGCTTACGTGATCGCTCCCGCACAAACGGGCGAGCATTATCCCGGTCGAAAAACCCATGGCCACACCCGGATCGTGGACCCTTGGGGTCGGATCCTCGCCGAACGCCCGGCCGGTCCCGGAGTCGTCTGGGCGGAGGTCCGTAACGAAGAGCTCAATCGGGTGCGGCGCGAAATGCCGGTCCTCGAACACCGTCGATTGAAATAAGGGATTGAAGAACCGTGAACCCCACTTCGACTCCAGAAACCTCCATTGTTCTGATCACTGTTTCCGGGCGGGACATGCCGGGAATCACCGCTGAACTCACCGGCATCCTTGCCGCTGGCCAAGTCCCGATCCTCGATATCGGCCAAGCAGTAATCCACGGACTCCTTTCTCTTTCGATCTTGTTCGCGATGGACAAGAACGAAAAAAACCCCCTCATCAAGGACCTTCTCTTCAAGGCCACTGAAATGGGATTGAAGCTCGAGTTTAGAGTGCTGGACCCCTCCGAGGTCGCGGCCCGACGAGACCTTTCGCCGAAAGCCTATCGCTACGCTGTCACCTTGATCGCGGAACGCGTGACCGCCACTGCGCTCCATGAAGTCACCTCCGCCCTCGGTCGTTCCAAAGTGAACATCGATGAGATCACCCGCCTCTCCGAAGCCGAATTCGGTTGTGTCGAGATGCTCGTTTCCACTTCCGAGGAGCTCAACCGCCGTAGCCTCAAAAAAGAACTTCTCGAGATCGCCCGGCGCCAGGGAGTGGACATCGCCCTGCAAGCGGAGGGACTCTACCGCCGCGCCAAGCGGATGGTGGTGTTCGACATGGACTCAACCTTGATTCAATCCGAGGTGATCGACGAATTCGCGCGCGAAATAGGCGTATTCGAAGAAGTCTCCGCCATCACCCACGAGGCCATGAAGGGCCAGATGGACTACGATGAGAGTCTGCGGCTCCGTTGTTCGAAACTCAAGGGCCTGACCCAAGAGCAGATCGAGCGCGTTTTCAAGCGGATCGAGTTGACCCCCGGCGCGGAGGACCTGATTCGCGTCCTGAAGAACCTCGGGTACAAGATCGCGCTCATCAGCGGAGGGTTCACTTGCGTGGCCGACCGCCTGAAAGATCGATTGGGCATTGACTACGCCTATGCCAACACCCTTGAAATGACGCGGGGCACAGCTACCGGTAAAGTTACCCCCCCGATCGTCAATGCTCAACGAAAAGCGGACCTCCTGGATGTCATCGTCCAGCAGGAGCGGATCCATCTCGATCAGGTCATCGCGATTGGGGACGGAGCCAATGACCTGCTCATGCTCGAAAAAGCCGGCCTCGGGATCGCTTTCAATGCGAAACCCCTGGTGAGCGAAAAAGCCGATTTGGCAATCAGCCAGAAAAACCTCAGATCAATCCTCTATTTGCTGGGCATCTCGGGCCGCGACCTCTCTGAAGTCCTCGACCCGTAATCGAGGACACCCTACTTCTTAAACATCTCAGTCACCCAGATCTCCCCGGATTGGCTCCGATGGATCCCGACTCCGATCTCCTCAAAGCGCGGCTCCAGAATATTGGCCCGATGTGTTGGACTATTCATCAGCGCGGCGTGCCCATAATCGACTCCATAGACGTCGTTGAAGACAGCACAATAGAAAATATTCTCGCCGATCAGTCCGCCATTCGGGGGCGACTGATGGTGATCCTTGACGGTTTTCAAGAAACGATCCGCCGGCGACTCCAACCCAGATGTCGGGGAGAAATGGTCAAAATATCCCAGATCCGACATCTCTAGACTGTGCCCTCTCGCGGTTTCGACGAGGAGGGGGTTGATGCGGAGCTGGCTCAAATTGCGAACCGACCGCTCCCCGTTCACCCGATCGACATACTGCTGTTCCACCTGCGCGGACTCGTCAGCTCGAGCCGGCGCCAGCGAATGGATCGACAGAACCAGAGACAGCAGCAAGCGAAACCAGGGAATGTTTTTCACGGGAGCCTCCGCAGCAAATCAAGTGCCACTGCCCACTTAGGGGCTACGATCTCAACCCTGCGAACTCGCAGGACTCCCTGACAACCCCACTTCAGGCCAGAGCAGGAATCCGTCAAAGCCCTGATCGGATGACCAAGGAAGCGACGACTTACCTCACACTTCTCGAAGGCTCGGAAGTAGGAGGGGAAGTCGGCTTCACGTCGATCAACGGAACCTTCAATGCCTGAACCTGAAGCGAAAGCCGCACGAATTCGCGGTCCAGATAACGGGCGGCCTGTTCCGTTACGGCGCTTCGGATTCTCGAACGACCCAGAAGCGAAAGCGCATCCCTTTTTTTCAACTGATCGAGTTCAAGAAGCCAAGCTTGGGTCACTTGAATGTCCGTAGACCCAGGCGGCCCACAATCCACTCGAAGCCACTCCCCCAGCCCTTCCAGATGATGGCTCTCGTAAACATCGCGTATCCACACCACCCCTTCGCGATCACTGTGAGCATGACGGAGGTCCAGAACCTGCCGAATCGGCTTCATCTCACGGGGCGCGATCTCGAGCTTGCGAACCCGCAGGCCTGGAGCGGTGGGTCGAGACAAGGAGGTCGTGAAACCGCGTTTTTCAAGAAACGCCCAGGGATCCACGGGTGCGCCAGGCAACTCGTACGCACGCCGCGCGCCGGTCGCGAGGTATTCCTCGACTCGTTTCCGAACGAGACCGAAGTAAACCTCCTTGCGACGCACCGAAGGGGCTGCGCTCATTTTCACGACTTCGGTTTCGTCGAGTTTCAAGGAACAGGGGAAGTGGTCGCATTCCTGAATCTGTTCTAGCTCGTGAGGTTCGAGAGGCTGCCAGCCACTGATAATGAGGTCCCACGGCATGACGTTGGCGGGTGGAGTGGAAATCGCCTTCAGCCAGGTCGCGCAAACGACTCCAGGCTCCAAGGGGACCTTTTCGGCGCGGACGGAGAGGATGACGGGGCCGTCACTGTCCTGGCTCCGCCAGGGATTTCTTCTCGTGAGATTCTCATCCACGGAGCCGAAAGGCACGAGGGTCAAACCGATCGCTGCGAATAAAACCTGCTTCACTTCATCGCCTCAACGCAGCGCGAACAGGAGCTTGATATCCTGGTCGTCGAAGGAGATGCCCGCACCCACGAACCAGACCGTCCGATTGTTGAACTTGCGAATCGATTCCAGGCCGCCCTTCACATAAAGGTTGCCGAGGACCGAGCCCTGCGACGAAGGCTTGATGTAGGCGGTCGCACGCAAATCGATATTATTGTTCCCGGTGCTTCGTGGCCCAACATCGGCGATCAGCCGGTAGCGCTCCTCCTGACCGGGAGGTCCTACGTACAGACCCATCGAGCCAGTGCCCAAGCCATAGAGGATCCCTGCCGAGAGATCCACGCGGTTCCAGAGTATTTTGCCCAACATTCCGGTCAAAACGATCCCGCGTTGCTCGACCTGCTTGGTCTGAACCACGGTGGTCAGTCCTCCAGCAGTCGTGGTCGTGGTCAGGTTTTTTTCGACGCCGAGTGGGTCGATCGCGACTCCGAGCAGGTAGTAGCGATCCGGTGATGGATAGATGGCCAGATTGAAATAGCCCCGGGATCCATCATAGGCATTGATGGAGACTGCTCCGAGGTCGGCAACGAAGCGAACACCGGCCACCTTGGTGAGGAGGGAGTTCACGCTCCGGATCGCTTGGCGGATTTCTTCAGCATAGCTGGGATCGTTCAGGAGTTTTCCGACTGAACCCTCCCCGCGGTTCACCCGAGCCATTTGGTCCCGCATCTGCTCAATCGCATCCTCAAGCTTAGCCAAGGTCCGCTGCGCCGTGGTCGTCAAACTCCCTTCAGGCGACAGGGTCCGCGATGCGTTCTCGAGGGTCTTGTTGAGCTGGAGCATCGTCTTGCGAAGCTCTTGGGGATTGATGGCTTCCTTGAGGTTATTGGTCAGTGCGGTCATCTCGCCGACCAATCCGTCGACTTGTTTGACCAGATTGTCGACGTCTTGATTGGAACGACCGACCGGGATGTTCTTACCTCGACCTGCGGGACGATCCCCGGCAGCCGTCGTCGTCGCCTGCCCGCTGTTTCCAGAAGGCTGCGCTTGAGCCACCGATTTCGGCGAATCGCGGACCACGGGGATTTCGTCGGCTGCCTGAGCCGAAGGGATCCAGGCCGACCAAAAGGATTTTAAACCTGAAACTTTGCCGACATCGATCGCCCTAGGGAGGCGCCGATGTCCAGCGCTCGAAGACCGACCCTCGGTAGCGGCCGGAGTGGGTGCATCAGGATCTCCGAGATCCGCCGACCCCAGGTATCGTACGGGTTTCAACTCGACGAATTTATCTCCCAAAAAGCCCTCGCCCCGAATGTAAGCGCGGGTAGTCGGCAGGACTTCGACTGGAGCGGTGATGCAGATGCCCAGTCGAACATGGGTTTCAGACAACTGTACCGAACTCAAGAAGCCGATCTCGAGTCCTAGGCTCCGAATCGCCGACTTCTCCTTCAATCCCGTCGCATCCTCGACATTGATGTGCACCAGATCGCATGGACGCCACCAATAGGGCCGGTCGTTCACGTAGACCGTGATGGCACCGATCAGGAGGAGGCCGAGGACAGCGAAAAGCCCTACCCGGAACTTGGTTTTCGTACTGGCTACGTTAGGATTCATAAGTTTTTCAGTTCACCTTCAGCCGTGCGAAACCGAACGGCAACAAGGAAGTCAGGATGTAGTCGCTCAAGAGAATGGTCAAACACGTGGCGACCACCGTGTTTCGAGTCGCCAGACCCACAGCACGTGCTCCCCCTTGGACCTTGAAACCGCAGTAACAGGCGATCGTCGAAAGGACCAACCCGAAAGTCGCACCTTTGACAACGCAGTGGATGACTTCCATCGCATCGACGACCTTGGCAAACTGGGACCAGTAAACGCTCGAGTCAAGACCCATCACTCCGCATGCGACAACCGCTGCAGTGATCGAAGCGACCATGGAAAAATAGACACTTAGAATCGGCATCACCAGGAAGCCCGCCACTACACGCGGCACCACCAGATACTCCATGGGCTCAACCGCCATCACTTCGAGAGCATCGATCTGTTCGGTGATCCGCATGGTCGCGAGTTCGGCGGCCATGGCCGCTCCTGCGCGTCCCGTCACCATGATCGCGGCCATCACTGGACCTAACTCCCGAAAGAGGGAAACCCCTACGCTTCCACCCAGAAGCGCTTCCGCCCCGAAATACTTGAAGGACACGTAAAGCTGGTATCCCAGCACGCCCCCCATGAAGATCGCCGCAATGGTGATAATGCCCGTCGAAGTCACTCCGATAAACTCGCAGTGCTTTAAGAAGAGTCCCCGACGCGCCCAAAGTCTCCGGAGGTTTCGGATCGTTTCACCTACGAACAGGGAGAAATCCCCGAGAACGGCGACGAAGGACTGAATGGGATCGACGAGGAAAGCGGGCAACACCCGGAGAGTTTAAGAACAAAACATTCCGAAATACAACTATTTATCCAAATGCTTTCGGAGCTCGACTCGCGGCATTACCCTAGAAAAATAACAAAGAAGAGGCTAGTTGTTCAGACTCTGATGAAGTCCTTTGCCAATGCCATCCTTAAACGTGCGGGCTGGATCACTGCGCTCGCCCTGATCCTCAGCGCCGCAGGGCTCTATTTCTCGATCCTGCTTTATAAGAACTTACGCACTGACATCGAAGAACTCCTGCCCACCACCGCCCGAAGCGTCATTGATTTGAATGAAGTCACTCGAAGGCTGGAGTCCATCGACAACTTGGCGATCCTGATCTTCTCGAAGGATGCAGGTGCCAGCAGGCGGTTCGTAGACGACTTGGCCGCGCGCCTCAAAGCGGCCCCTCCCGGAACTTTCGCAAGCATTGAATACAAGATCGACCAGGAGCTGAAATTCTTCGAAGATCGGCGCGCCCTCTACATGGACTTGGGTGACCTCACCCAGGTGCGCAACTACATCCACGACCGGATCGACTACGAACGCGCGCTCTACAACCCCTTGAACATCTTCGAGTCGACAGAAATCCGGGAACCCATCCTGGACTTCAATCGCATGAAGAAGAAATACGACGGCCGAGCATCGGCCTACAGCCGGTTTCCGGGCGGCTATTATTCGACTCCGGACGGGACCAAGCGTGTCCTATTGGCCTATATGCCGGGCAAGGGCTCCGGCCTGGACGGAGCTCTTCGGCTGAAACGCTTCACCGAAGAAAGCATCCAGGCGCTCAATCCCAAGAGCTACGCCCCCGACCTCGAGATCCATTTCACGGGAGGGGTGGAGGACCACATCGAGGAGCAATTGGCCCTCGTGGCGGATCTCGAACTATCGACCGTCGTGGTGACCGTCGTAGTTTCGCTCGCCATGTGGTTCTTTTTTCGGGGTTTCCGTGCCACGGCCGCCCTTTTGATCTCCCTCTTCATGGGGACTCTCTGGACTTTCGGCGCCGCCTATTTCGCAGTCGGCTACCTCAACGCCAACTCGGCGTTCCTCGGCAGCATCGTGATCGGCAATGGGATCAACTGCGGAATCATCTTCTTGGCGCGCTACCTGGAAGAGCGCAGGCGCGGAGTGGACCATGCTGGTGCGATCCACCTGAGCCTGAGCGGGACCGCGCTCTCGACCCTGACCGCATCGCTAGCAGCCGGCCTGGCTTATGGTTCGCTTTATTTCACGGAGTTCCGGGGCTTCAAGCAGTTCGGCGTCATCGGGTTGCTCGGCATGGTCCTGTGTTGGATTTCCGCCTACACCGTTCTCCCTGCGTTACTCACCGTTTTCGAAAGATGGAAACCCGTGATGACCGCCTCCCGGCCGGCGCCGAAAGGCTGGATCATCGGCGGCATCACCGGAGTGATTGAAAAGTTTCCACGGCTGGTCCTGATCGCGACGGTCGCGATCACCGCAGCCGCGCTCCTGATGATTCCCCGGTATTCGAAGGATATTCTTGAGACCGATCTCGGCAAGCTCCGCAACAAAGTCAGCATTGAACGCGGTTCCGCGTACTTGTCGCGCTACGTCGACGAGATTTTCCAGCGATACCTCTCCCCCTTGGTCATCCTTCCCAATACCCGGGAGGACGCCCGCAAGATCGCGCTCGCTCTGAAGGCGAAGAAGGCGGAGGAAGGCGAGCTCAGCCTGATCGCATCCGTCCAGACCTTGGACGATTTCATTCCCAAGGACCAGCCCAAGAAGATCAAGCTCCTGGGAGAAATCAGGGATCTTCTGCCACCCCGAATTCTTAAAAGACTGGGACCGAACGAAAAAAAGCTGGCCATGGAGTTTCTCAAACCCTCGGCATTTCATCTGATTAAAACCCTCGACCTCCCCGGGCTCGCGCTCGACAAGTTCACCGAAAAGGACGGCAGCGTCGGAAAAATGGTCCTCGTCGAGCCGCCCTTGACGAATGAAACCCGGGACGGTGATCGACTCATCGCATTCATTCATGAATTGCGTGGCGTAGCCGACAGTGTCGCTCCCGGCGCTCCCGTTGCCGGCAGCTTGCCGATTTCCTCGGATATGATCGAAGCCATTTCACGCGATGGCCCCAAAGCGACCCTCTTCGCATTCATCGCAGTGGTCGTGCTCGTCATCATTCTGTTTCACAGCCCGAAACCCATCTTCTTGGTGCTCTTCTCACTCATCCTCGGCGTCGTCTGGCTCGGTGGCTTGATCTTGGGATTCCAGCTCAAGATCAATTTCCTGAACTTCATCGCGCTGCCCATCACTTTCGGGATCGGCGTCGACTATGGCGTCAATATTTTCCAGAGGTATCGCCAGGAGGGGAACAGCGGGATTCTCCGGGTCATCCGCGAAACCGGGGGAGCCGTCGCCCTGTGCAGTTTTTCCACGATCGTTGGATACGGGAGCCTCCTCATCGCTGACAACCAGGCCTTCGTCAGTTTCGGTCGACTCGCGGTATTGGGCGAGATCACGTGCGTGACCGCGGCGATCATCGCTTTGCCCGCGCTTCTCCTCTCCTTCGCTCGAAAAAAATCGCAAAAACCCACTCCTGAAAAGAGCGTGACTCAGGAAGCGAACCTGGTTTAAGAATCGAGAATCCATGGATTTCAAGAAAATCGCACCCGCGCTCCTGATTGCGATCTACTGGAGCACCCTCATCGCACTTCACGGCTTCAAGGTCGACCACTTCTGGATCGGCGCCTTGATCATCGGGTTAAGCTATTCAGGCAGCTTAGCGCGCCGAATCCGCGCATTTTTGATGCCCCTGCTCCTCACCGGCATCGTCTACGATAGCCAGCGCTACTACAGTGATTTCATCCGAGGCCGAATTCGGGTCGAAGAGCCCTATCTTTTCGACAAGACTTTTTTCGGGATCACCCTGTCCGACGGGCGGATCCTCACTCCGAACGAGTGGTTCCAGCTCCACACCCACTGGTTGCTCGATTTCGTGACCGGGTTCTACTACCTGACTTTCATCGCGATCTTCGTTCTCATCGCGGCCTACTTCGTCTTCTGGCGATCACGGATCGGGACGCGAAAACACTCGGCAGAAACGATCGCTTGGCAGGCCCCCCGGATCATGTGGACTTTTTTCTGGACCAATATCGTGGGCTACTCGACTTACTACTGGTATCCGGCCGCACCTCCCTGGTACGTGGCGCTCCGGGGACTGGGTCCCGCTCAGCTCGACACCCCCGCTAGTCCCGCTGGCTGTGTGCGTTTTGATGCGCTCTTGGGTACCCACTTCTTCACGGGGATGTATGGCCGCGCCGCCGATGTCTTCGGAGCCATCCCCTCCCTGCACGTTGCCTACCCCTTGATCGCAGTGCTCTTCGCATTCCGTTTCGGCGAACTTCGGAAGTTCAGCGTGAGCTTCTACCTGATCATGTGTTTCTCGGCCGTCTACCTGAACCACCACTACATCCTGGATATCCTCTGGGGATCCTCCTATGCGGTGCTGATGTACTACGGGATCAATTGGCTAGCGGATCGAAAACTGATCCTTCAGGACTTCCACCAGCCCTCGAGATCCATCAAATCGTAGACCTCACTCAGGATTGCGACTGCGTTGTCCAAGGTGGCTTCATCGATCGTCATCGCAGGTTGGATTCGGAAGCTTGAGGCATAAGCCATCGTGAGAAGACCTCGCTTCATGCATTCCTGAAAGATGCGGTTGCAGACCGACTTGGAGAGAGGAGCCTTGGTCACCTTGTCCGAGATCATTTCGATGCTGAGAAAAAGCCCCCGCCCCCGCACGTCCCCGATGAACGGGTAGCGATCCACCATCGGCTCGAGTTTCTTCAGGAGATACTCACCCATTCGACGGGAATTCTCCACCAACCCCTCCTCCTCGATGATCCGGAGCGAAGCGGCAGCCGCAGCGCCCGCCAGTGGGTACCCTCCATAGGACGAGGAGGATCCCGAAGGGAGTGACCAAGGCTTGGCTTGGACGATCTCATCCGTGGAGAGGACACCCGATATCGGAAATCCTCCTCCGAACTGCTTGCCGAGAGTGACGATGTCAGGACTTGTACCCGAGTGGTGCATTCCCCACCATTTTCCGGTACGGCCAAAACCGGTAATCATCTCGTCGACGATCAGGAGCGCCCCGAACTCCCGAGCTAGCGAATGGACCGCAGGCAGGAAGTCATCGGGCGGAATGACATTGCCCGAGGTTCCCTGCATCGGCTCGATGATGAAAGCGGCGATATGACCTGTCGCTTGAATTTTGAGTTGCTTACGCCCGAATTCGATGCAGGCATCCGTCAGATTGTGCGCCGTAAGCCCTTTGAACGGGGGACGGTAGGGATTGGCGAAGGGAATCTGATAATTACCGGGAGGCATTGGACCTAGGCTTTGCTTGAGATCGGCTCCATTGAGCGCCAGCGTTCCCAGCGTTTTGCCGTGGAATCCACCCCAGAAACTGACGAACTCGGTTTTGCCCGTATGGCATTTCGCTAGGCGCAATGCGCTCTCGACTGCTTCGGCACCGCTCGAATAGAGCTGGAGTCGATGAAGATCTGGCGTCGGGCGGAGCTTTCCGATCCGCTCGAAAAGTTCGACACGCGCTTCAGTCGTGAAACTCCCAACGGATGCCTTGGCGACCTGGGCCTGAATCGCCTGAATGTACTTGGGATGGCCGTGTCCCAGACCGTTGACTCCGATGCCACCAATGATGTCGATAAAAGTGTTGCCATCCACGTCGGTGACCGTACTGCCTTCGGCCGTGTCCACGACGATACCCGCCATCAAAGCAAAGCCCTGAAGTCCGGGCGCCAGGTGCTGTTCCTCGCGGGCCCGCAATGCTTGGCTCTTGGGCCCCGGAACGGATGTGCGGATTTGGGCTTTCTGGTTCTTCATGATGGAAGGGACCATAACACGCTAAAATGGCCTCCGACAGGGTGAGATCCAGTCCCGCGACAGCACTCAACCTCGAAAGACGTACCCTCGATGCAGGGGGAAGTTGAAGACGAAGCCCACCACGAGAGCGGTGATGGCCTTAGAGACAGGGTAGGGAAAGTGTCCGTAATCCGTGAGTACATAAACACCCCCGCTGTTGAGAAGCAGGCTCCCGAACGAAACCAAAGCATAGCGGGCGGCTTGCCCCTGGACTCGGCCGTCATGGGCTTGGAAGCTCCATTGCCGGCCCAACCAGAAATTGGTGATCGCCCCCAACAAAGCGCCCAACGCGGTCGCGGCCACATACCAGACGTGAAGTACTTCGACGCAAAAAACCAAGGTGCCGAAGTCCACCACAGTCGCACTCAAGGACGCGACCTGGGAACGACCGAACGAGGTCCAGAACGAAGGTGAACTCTGCGAGATGCTCAAACCTTGGCGAGCTCCGCGGCTTCCTCTTCAGTCCCCTGGGACGAAGACAGGGCTCTGGCGTTCCTTCGGACGGTTTCCGCCTGCTCGAGCTCACGGATCCGGACAGAGCGGGCAATTGCCCAAAAGCGCTCGATTGAGGACACATTCGCGACCACCGCGACGAGGCAGAGAGCCATCACCATCGGATGACCGATCGGAATCGAGAACTCTCGATAAGTCTCCCAGAGGGGAATGGTGATCGGGGAGAGCGCGGCGCCCAGGATCAAATACAAAGCACGTTCCGGTCGACGCATGCTCCCTTTGGGAGGCTCGATCTGGAGCGCTTCCGCTTTGGCGGTCGAGTAGCTCACCATGAAGGAGCCCACCAGTGCGAGAAGAGCGAGAATCTGGAGGACTGGAATCTCGCGGTAGTAAACCACCAAGCCACCGATGAAAAGAAACTCCGTGTACCGATCGATGGCAGCGTCCAGGACTTCGCCCGCATCCGAGGACATCCCTCGGAGGCGCGCGACCATCCCATCCAGGGAATCCATGAATGCGGATATCGTCGCGAAGAACGCCGCGAAACCGAAATGTCCAAAAGCCAGGCAGCTTCCGGCAAAAACTCCGAAGACCAGCGAAGTCCAGGAAATCTGGTTGGGGCTGACGTGAAGGGAGACCAAGAGCCGGGCGATCGGCTGAAGACTCCAGTAGGCCGCTTCCATCAATCCCTTGCTCAAAAGCGCGCTACCGCCTTGGCGATCGACGCGATCGTAATGAGCTCTCCCTTTGACCTTCACTCGAATCCCATAGGCGATCCCCACCATAGCGGCGATCCCGACGAGAATCAGGCTGTAGATCAGATTCTGAGTCATCGATTGCAAACTTCCTTTTCTCCCGTTCCGACTCAACCCATCTTACGATGACACGCAGGTCCTTTGCACGAACGGAGCCGCAACCCGAGGCTGCGCGCTCCGTCACGCTAAAGTAACGTCGCTCTTCGAACGAAAACTCAGCTGTTCTCGCCTTCGTCGACGCCGTAGTAGGTCAACCCTAAATGATTGATCAGCTCTTCGTTGGTGAAAAAACGGAGGGTGTTCTCGAGCTTCAGGAGCTGGACCGACAGGTCATGCTCGGGGGTGAGTCCCGCTTTGACCACAGGAGCTTTGAAGTAGAACGAGAGCCATTCCTGGATCCCCCGCATTTCGGCGCGACCGGCCAAGTCCATGAAGAGCGCCAAGTCGAGAACCAAAGGCGCGGCCAGGATCGAGTCGCGGCAAAGGAAGTTGATCTTGATCTGCATCGGGTAACCGAGCCATCCGAAGATGTCGATGTTATCCCAACCCTCTTTGTTGTCGCCCCGAGGCGGATAGTAGTTGATGCGCACGACGTGCGAGATATTGCTGTAGAGGTCCGGGTAACGCTCAGCTGAGAAAATCTGGTCGAGAACACCCGTTTTCGAGACTTCTTTCGATTTGAAAGAACCTGGATCGTCGAGCACTTCACCGTCGCGGTTGCCGAGGATGTTGGTCGAGTACCAGCCCGCGACGCCCAGCTGGCGGTTGCGGAGGCCCGGAGCGATGACGGTCTTCAACAAGGTTTGGCCGGTTTTGAAATCGGATCCGCAGATCGGAGTCGCCATTTCCAAAGCGAGTTCCTGGATGCAGGGCATTTCGACAGAGACGTTCGGCGAGCCGTTGGCGTAAGGCACGCGCTCCATCAAAGCCGCGTAGGTGTAAATTTGCGCGGGCGAGATGGCCGGATCATTGTTGCGAAGGCCTTCTTCAAAAGTCTTCAGGGTCGCATGCACGGCGGTCGGCGGGGTGTAGACTTCGGTCGAAGCGCACCAGACCATGACCGCGCGATCGCAGCCATTCTCTTTCATGAAGTTCTTGATGTCAGCGCGGAGCTGATCGGCCAAGTCCATTTTTGTCTTGCCGGTCTTGACGTTCGGTCCATCGATGCGCTTGATGAACTCGCGATCGAAAACCGCGGACATCGGCTTGATTTTGGAGAGCGGCTCTTTGAGCGCCTCAACGAGGTCCTTTTCGAGGACTTGAGCGTGCTTCGCGGCTTCGTAAGCGTTCTGCGGGAAAATATCCCAGCCGCCGAAAACGATTTCCTCGAGCTTCGCGAGAGGAACGAGGTCGCTCACGTTGGCCCAGCGGTTCTCAGTGCGCTTGCCGAGACGAATCTGGCCCATCTGGGTGTACGAGCCGATCGGCTTCGCCAGACCCCGTTTAACCGCTTCGACTCCGGCGTACAGGGTCGTGGCGACAGCTCCCATGCCTGGGGTCAGGACGGCGAGTTTGCCTTTGGCGGCTGCGATGGATTTTTTTGGATTCGGGGTCATCGTTTTCGACTCCTCAGCTAAACTGACCAATTCAATGGACAGACGGATATTGGAAGATGGCCTGTTTTAGTCCGGATGGCCGCGTTACGCAAGGCTTCCGAGAAAGGGGATCACCGGAAGTTCGCCGCTCAGGGTCATCTCCCGGCAGGACTCCCCTGCCGAACGGTAGGCCTGCGTGATTAACTCGATGCAAAGATAGGCTTCTTTGGCTTCCGTACCGACATAGTCTTCTTCGGCAATCGCTGTCTGGAATTGGTTAAAAAGGGAGTTGAACCAGCTCACGTGACTGGCGTCCATCCAATTGGACGAAATCCTCTGGGTCGACACGTCCCATTCGACCGCTCCTTGAGCGACATCTGGGCCGCCCGTGGCCCGGATGACGGCCAATTGGAGATCGTCATCGTCGACCGTGATCGCGCCACGGTCACCTTGGAGGGTGTAGATTACCTTGCGGACGCCGGCAGTCCAGGTCAGGTGACAGTTGGCGATCCCAGTCGGAAAGGTCACCACGGCCGTGAAATTATCTTCCGTATCGTACTTGCCTGGCTCGAGGTTGGTCATCTTGGCAGTCACTGCCGTCGGGTAAGACCCCAACCAGTCGAACGTCAGATAGAAGCTATGAGACCCATGGTCCATCGCGATCCCACCGCCCGAGTACTTGTGCTCGCGGCGCCAGTTGGTTTTCCATTCGGTTACACCTTTGGCGTGGGTATTGCGAAACGTGTTGAGCGTGACGGAGCGGACTGTACCGATCTTCCCGCTCTGGATGAGCTCGCGGATGGTCTGGACCACCGGTGCGTGTTTGTAATTGTGGCAGGGAAAAAGAACGCGTTTCGCGCGTGCCGCGTGCTCAAGCAGCGAGCGCGCTTCTTCGAGCGTCGGGGTGAGCGGTTTCTCGCAAAGCACGTGCAAGCCCTTATCGAATGCGGCATGCGCGATCTTGGCGTGATCAACCGGTGGTGTGGAAATGTCGACGAAATCAAGGTTGCCGGCTTCGGCTTTCAACAGGGCCTGGAAATCGGAGTAAATTCGGGCCTTGGGAAGTGCCTCTTGCGCGAAGGCCCGGCGGGATTCGCAAATGTCAGCGACTGCGACGATCTCGACGTCGCCCTGAGATTTGGCGCGCTCCAGATAGGCGGGGATATGTCCTTTGCCGGAAATGAATCCGTACCCGATGACGGCGCCTCGCAATTTTTGACTCATGGCCGAGAGCTATACCCGATCGGCCTCAAACGCGCTAGAGTCGGTGCCATGTACGCACGATCCCCCGAGCCGACTCAGGTCCAGCCCCACTCCCCGACCGAACTCCTCCTAGTGTGGACCACGGGCGAAAAATTCACTCTGACGTTCCCCGAGCTCAGATTCCAGTGCCCCTGCGCCAATTGCGTGGACGAAAACACAGGTCGTCGCATGATCACCCGCGATCAAGTGATGCCCGATGTTCGAATCACCGGCGCGCAGGTGGTCGGCCGCTACGCGCTCCAGATCAGCTTCAGCGACAATCATTCCACCGGAATGTACCATTTCGACAAGCTCTACCAGCTGTGCCGAGAGGCCGGCAAACCCGCTGAAATCGCGCAACACGCGTGACGGGCACCTTCCGCGCGTGAATTCAGCTCCCGCCAGTACCACTCGTGCCGGGCTTTGATGAAGGCGTGGAAGCCGGGGCAGCACTCGGTGCCGAGGGAGCTCCTGAGGTGGCGGCAGGCTTCGAATCGGAATTGGATTTCGAACCAGCACTCGAGTCCGACTCCCCACCCTTGCGTTTGTAATCCGTCACGTACCAACCCTGCCCTTTGAGGGCGAACGAGCCGAGACTCATGAGCTTGGTCACCGGCCCACTGCATTCCGGACACTGGGTTAAGGGTGCATCCGCGAACTTCTGCACCACCTCATGGACCTTCTTGCACTGGGGACAATCGTATTCATAGAGCGGCATGGTGAACCTATTTTGGGAGTGGGACTGATCTTGTCAAGTCCGGAGAACCGCGACGATCGCGATAGCAAGACCTGTCAACATAGGAATAAGCGCCCGACGGCGATAGGCCAGGCCCATCCCGCGCGGAAGCATGAGCGGACGGTTCCAGAGGTAGCGGCCCGAAACGACGCCCACCGAGCCAGCAGCCAAAGTTCCGAGAGAATATCCAAGGATGGGAACCAAATATCCAAACCCTGAACTGCGGGCCTTGATCAGGATCGGAATCAATGACTCCGCAGGACCGACCAGGGAAAACACGATCAAAATACCCCAGATCCCGTTAGAAGCGCTCCGGAACACCTGCGCGGTCCGTGAAAACCGAAGAAGTCTCACGAAGAGGATCGCCAGCGTCACTCCAAGACCGAAGCCGAAGAGGACTCGCGGCGACCAATGCCCGACCACCGCATCCATGGCGAAATAAAGCCCAACGCCGCTCAGGAGATGGAAAGAAAACAGCCCCAAGGCGAGTCCCAGTGTGCGGCCTAGCGAAAGTCCGCGCTGCCAAGAGAACACCGAGGCCGGCAGCCAGTGATCGGGCGCGAGCACATGAACTCCACCTGCCAACAGCGAAACCAGGAGGAACAGCCAGACGTTCATCCGTAACCTCCGTTCGTCATTTCTTTAGATACAAGCAGTTTGCCCGTTCCTCATCGTTCGACCGGACAGTTTCCTTTTTCTCGACAGAAGTCCCGACCCGCATGCGGTCGAGCGCGCCTCCCTGGAGTGTTGGAAACATCACTGCCTGGCGGTAAGGGTGGTCCCAATTCAGGCCATCGCAACTGCGGAACTTGTCGCTTCCTGCTCCCAGATCGCAACTGTGATCCAAACCCAGGGCGTGTCCGAGCTCATGAAGGGCGATACTAAGGAACTGGTCTGAATCGGTATTCAGCGCGTTGATCAAAATAACCTGTTTCTCGAGATTGTTGTTCCGGTCATAGCAGCGGAGGGTGACCCCCGGATTGGTCGTGTCGAGGCCCATTTGCCGCCATCGAGAACTCGGCTCCTTGGCATCGGACTGATCCAGGATGATCTTGAAGGCGCTTCCCGAACCTTCGACCCGCTCGCAATCGTCCTTGCGCGCAGGTCCGTTCGCAGTACCGGAGAGGGGAGCGTCTTCGGCTCGAAAAACGGCCCTGCCAAAACTTCGAGTGGAGTAGGAGTTCCAGAGATCGATGGCTTGGAGGAGAGCGGCTCGAGCTTCACGCTCTCCCGCGAACGCACGGTCCAACACAACGCGCGTCACCCCGTCGCCCGGGAGAGGCGACATGAACGCTCCGCGCTGGTCGAGTGGCCCGCAATCGATCTCGTTTTTTTTGCCGCAACCCGACGAGACGACGAGAATCGGCAGCATAACGCAGACGAATGCGGTCCGACCGATGATGGAGACCTTCAGAAACATACTCGGTTGGGGTTGACCATGTCAGACACTATTTATCAAGTACGAATTCCCTGCTAGACTGCGGAGTCATGAACAAGATCAAAGTCTTCCTGGACGGCGCCGATCGCTCTCAAATCCTTGAAACGGCCAAGAACCCGCAAGTCCATGGTTTTACCACCAACCCTTCGTTGATGCGTAAATCCGGAGTGAAGGACTACCGCCAGTTTTGCCAAGAGATCATTACACAAATCGAGGGTAAGCCGATCTCCTTCGAAGTCTTCGCCGACGAATTTCCAGAAATGAAAAGGCAGGCAGAGGAAATCACGACCTGGGGCCCGAACGTCTACGTGAAGATCCCAGTGATCAACTCCAAAGGCGAATCGGCCGCTCCCCTGATCCGGGAGCTCGCGTCCCGGAAGATTAAGTTGAACGTCACCGCAGTGTTCACACTGAACCAATCTTGGGCGGTCTGCCAGGCCCTCAAAGGAGGCGCCCCTTCGATTCTTTCCGTTTTCGCGGGCCGGATCGCCGATACAGGACGCGATCCGATGCCAATCCTTTTCGGCGCGGCGGAGATGTGCCGCGAAACCGACAAGAACATCGAGCTTCTCTGGGCCAGTACCCGCGAAGCCTACAACTTCGTCCAAGCCGAGCAATCGGGTTGCCGAATCGTCACAGCACCTCTCGATATGGTGAAAAAGGCGGCTGGATTCGGCAAGGACCTCCTCGATATGAGCCTCGACACGGTCCGAACCTTCAAGTCAGACGCGGAAAGCGCGGGATACAGTCTCTGAACCCGAATATTCGCAGGAAAATTGTCCTGGTAGCCGCCTCGGGGCCCGAATCAGCTCTAGGGAGGCGTGGACCGACCCGGGAAACCCATTTGGTGAAACTCCTCGGCGAGACCCATACCTTGGTCCGACTGGAGCATCCGGTTGAACCTCCCTCCCAGATCTCTTTGCGGAGGTGGCTTGAACACACCCTGGGAAGTCCTTCG
>JAYVNB010000352.1:0-2715 GCA_043759365.1 Bacteriovoracaceae bacterium
ACGTCGACTTGCGCGAAAGGGGTTTCGGTCCGGTTCGTGAGCAGGACGGAATCGGCTGGTGTTATGCCTATTCGGCCTCAGACCTCCTGGGGTTTCGCTACCGGCGCGAGTTGGGCGGAGCGCAGATTTCGGCAGTGGACGTCAGCATGCGTTACATCGCAGCTGCCAAGCTGACAGCAGGACAGCCCGGCGGCATGACCCTGCAGGAAGCATTCGGGCCAAACGGCGAGATCGATGGACGTGTCTCTCGACTCGAAGGCGGCACTGTCAACCGTGCCCTTCGGGAAGCGATGAAGGCCCCCGGGGTCTGCACCGAGGCTGAGCTTTCGTCCCGAAACCGGGAGTCGTCGCAATGCCCGAACAATGGCGGTCCGCTCAAGTCGAACCTCGAGTGCATCGAGAGTCTCGTTCTCAGCGCGAACCGGGTGAGCACTTTCGGAGACGCCTGTCAGTTGGTGTTGGGTAAAGAGACTGCGATTCGGATGCTTTTCCCCCAGCTCAAGTTGGATGATGTAGCCAATGCGATTCTGGCCTCCTATCAAACTCAACCCACGGTGCCGGGAGATCGTGCTTACGACTTCCTTCGGTCGATTCGAAACCGGGGTTGCGCGCATCCCTTCAAAGCGCCCGAGCCGGTCGCCGAACTCGTTCAAGTGCCCGCCCCCATCGAGCCGCTGCAGTCGACCCCGGAGGGAGGTGCGGTTCTTTCCGACGGACAAGCCGACCAAGTCCTGCAAAGCATCGATCAGACTTTGGACCAAGGTCAGCCGCTCGGGATTTCGTACCATATCGGGCTCATTCTCGAAAAAAACCAGGGTAGCCGTACGGCAGGGGACGGTCACGGCTCGGTGGTGGCAGGTCGACGTTGGAACCCGTCATCCGGAAAGTGCGAGTACATGATTCGAAACTCCTTCGGAGTGCAATGCCCCAAGACTTACCGTACTTCGTTGGTCTCCGATATCGGTGCGAATCCCCGCGAGGCGGGTTCCCATTGTCAGGGGGGGTACCTTTGGGTGCCTGAAGCGGAAGTGAAGCAGTACGCAATCTCGGTGAGTCACCTGAAATGAGTCGATCCATGTTGAAAGCACATTTTCTTTTGTGGCTGGGAACAATGCTGGGAGCTGCGGCCGTTGCCGTTGCTTCGGATTGCAAAGAGGGCAAAATCCGGGTCAAAGTCGACGGATCCTGGGTTGAGGAAAATGCGACTTACTGCTTCGAGGCGGGCAGTGGATTCCTCCTTTCAAAGGCGTGTGCCGACGATCCATTGGCCTGTCGGAACAAGTACGTGAGCCAAAAGCTCGCGCCCGACACGGCGAAGCCCATTCAGATCGGTTCACCCGGATTCAAGGCCTGCGAACGCGCCCACGGGAAACCGGAGATGATCGATTATTTTTGGAATGGAGAATGGGCCGAGTCCGACCGCTGTTTCCTGGAGCACGGTTCGAAATGGTTCGTGAGCACAGGGCAGGTCGTGAACTGGGTAGTCGAGACCGAAGAGAAAGTCGCTCCTCGCCGAACGAAGTGAAGAGGCAGGGGTGCGACAGGCACCATTCCCCTTGCAACCTCGGGGCAGTTGCGGTCATTTTGTGAGAAAGAGGCTCGCACCCGGTGAATTGGTCCTTCGTTTCCGCTTTTGCCGCTCTACTCCTCACGCTTCCAGGGTGCATCAGCACCCAGAAAGTTCCTGAGCCAACAGCGCGTTCGCCTCGAGAGCAGGCGCCTGATTACCTCACGGCCGTTTGTGGAGAGCACGCCGTAAGCAACCGTCCGGAAGCAGGAGCATCCCGTTTTGAATGCTCGGGATGTCCCCTCGTGACTCCAGCTTCCCAAGTGAGGGCTCAAGCGCGGTTGGAGCATGCTTGGACCGGGAGTTTCACGCGGAAAGGTGTCGAGGAGGCTTGGGTGGTGATGACGGGCTGCGAGCCCCACGTCTTCAATTATGGCGGCGCCTATTTGGTGCGCAAAGAAGCCGGCTCCTGGAAGCGGATCTCGTATCGCCAAGGCTGGGTGCCTCACCAGTGCCTCAAGTTCGCGACTGGCGACGCGCTGCAAACCGAGGGATTAGTCTGTGAGTTCGAGTGGGTGGGCCAAGGTCAAAAGATCCAGAGCCTCAGTGCCGAGACTTTCGGTTCCACCGGACCGAAATCACAGCCGTTGCTGAAATACGGGGACAATCTCGGAGCCAGTTTCTATCCCCATGGGACGATTTTCGCGATCGAACGAAAGGTCTGGTCGCTTCAGGTTCCGTTGACGACCCCGGGTGCGCAATCCAAGCCGAAGCTCGAAGTCAAGTTCGGCAGTCGTGAGGCCACCCTTTCGTCCGAAGAGAGGGACGACGAGATCCCGAAACCTGCGGGCAGGCTAGGGGTAGCCCGTGAGCTGAAGCTGGCATGGACTTGGAGGCGAAACGGGTTCAAGCTGGATTCCGCATCCCGAAAAGCCGCGCTCCAAATCGCGCGCATCGTGAAATCCCGCGAATAGGAGCCATCCAGTGAAAATCGGAATCATCGGTCTGGGCAAGATGGGCGAAGCGCTCGTCAAAGGTCTCGAGAGGTCCGGGGACAACTTCTCCCTCCAGGCGACCACCCGGTCTCAGGAGAGCGCGCGCGATGCCCATAAGCGCATCAAAGTGCCCTGCCATATCGACAACGCCAAGCTCGTCCAGGATTGTGACGTGCTCGTCCTTTGCGTGAAGCCCCATCAGGTCAAGGCGCT
>JAYVNB010000353.1:0-24247 GCA_043759365.1 Bacteriovoracaceae bacterium
GCGAACTCCTTAGCCGGCAATTTGACTCCGGTCCTCGCGCGGTGAAAAGGGACTGGAAGTTTCCGAGCCGAAGCGAGGGTCAGGGCCGCGTTGTTTCGAGCGCGCTGTTCGTGGGCAGCGCGATCCCGTTGATCCTGGAGTTCACGTGCGTGATCCTCGACTGCCATTCGCCGATCCATGTCCCTCTGCTGGACTGCGAACTCATGCATCTGCTGGGTGACGTCTTTGAGAGTGAGATCCAGCTGCGCCTTGAAGCCCGGGAGCGTGTCGGCGAGGAGATCGTCTTTCTTATTCAGAATCGCATCCTGGTGCGTACGATGGTTGCGATCGAACTTCCGTCCGTAGATGTAGGAATCATCCAACGCATGTTGGAAGGTCTTTTCGTCTTTGCTCGCGAACCCGAGATTGCTTTGGCCATGAAGGAGCGAGCGGACTTGCTTCAAATCGGAAACCTTGTACTTGGACTTGTCGCCGAGCTGACTGCAACCTGCGCCTTGACGGGTGCAATATTGAAACGAAACGTACTCCTCACCGTCGGCACCGATAACCGGTCCATGAACCCCGATGTAGGGGGGACGATGGGAAGCATCTGAATAGATGTCGGCACGAGCTATCGGAATGCAAACCAGCAAAAGAAGGAAGGCATGGGAGCCAGCGCGCGTGAGCATAGGTTGACGTAGGAGCAAGAGGGGTGCCGCTTTGGCACCACGCGTAACTCCAGGGAATTGAACAGGCTTCGAACTGACGCGGATCCAGGCCCTGTCCAAGATTTAGGCACCTGACTCATCGGAACGAGACGTCGCGGAGAAACAGGTAATTCA
Source organism: Bacteriovoracaceae bacterium (assembly GCA_043759365.1). Classification (GTDB taxonomy): domain Bacteria; phylum Bdellovibrionota; class UBA1018; order UBA1018; family UBA1018; genus JAYVNB01. The sequence goes on from JAYVNB010000353.1 coordinate 822, forward strand.
ACGGGGATATCCGGAACTCGCCGACTCGACTCCCGAGCAGTACGGCATTCTTGCGGTGAAAGAGCGGAAAAATCACCGCTTCCTTCCGCACCAAGGTCTTCTCGGCCAACGCGTAGGTCCGCTGCCTCGCCTCGGGATCCAAGGTCATTCGAGCGCCGGCGAGCATTCGATCGAATTCCGTGTTTTTCCAGCCCGTGGAATTCGTGCCGCTTTTCGAAGAAAAAACCTCGAGGAAGTTGATGGCATCCGGAAAGTCGGCACCCCAATGCCCCACGAACAAATCGGCTTTTCCGGCTTTCAAGGCGGCCTGATACTCGCTGGCCGAATCAGCGATCCGGACCGAGCACTCGATCCCGAGTTTCTCGTGCAAGGAATGTTGGATGAAACCGCCCAGCGTGGATGCTCCGTCGAACTTCTCGACCCAAAGGCGGAGCTTGGGGAAGCCCGCGCTTTCGGTGAACCCCGCCTTGGCGAGTGCCCCGCGCGCCTCGAATAGGCTGTCCACCGGCCAAGCCTCGTGAGCACTTCCTCCCAACCCCGGGGGGATCCATCCCTTGGCAGGCACTTGCCCTCCCTGGAGGAGGGAAGGGATCTTGTCCCGCTCGATCGCGGAGCCGAGAGCCCTCCGGATCGATGCCTCCGCCAAGGGTCGCGCTCCCCCGAGATTGAACCCGAGGTAGTAGGTCACGAGGTAGGGAAACTGCTCGACGCGCGTCCTTCCAGCGGACGAAGCCGCTTTCATGAGGTCTCCGGTGGTCGCATCGAGAAGAAAATCGAGCTCGCCCGCTTCGAATTGCCGGCGTGCGATTCCATCATCGGGTTCGATTCGGGCTTCAACCCGTTCGATTCCTGGGGCGACCCCATAATACTGCGGATTGCGCCGCAGCCGGATCATCTTTCCAGGTGTCCATTCCTCGAGCAGGTAAGGTCCTAGGGTGGCGAGGTTGGGAGTCTTCGCCCATGCGCTCCCATGCTTCTTCACGAGATCGGAGCGGATCGGAAAGGTGACCCAAAACGAAAGAAGATGGAGGAAGTAAGGAACAGGCTCCTTGAGCCTGAGTTGCAGCCTGTTGTCGCCGAGGACTTTCACCCCGACGTCCGAGGACTTTTTTCTTCCAGAATGGAACGCGTCCGCGTTTTCGAGATCAAAGAGGAAACTCGCGTAACTCGAGCCGGTCTTCGGATCGAGCAGTCGAATCCAGGAATCCACGAAATCCTGGGCCTTCAAGACTCTTCCATCCGACCATTTCACTCCCTCCCGAATTTGAAACGTGTAGGTCTTTCCATCCGGGGACATTTCCCAGGATTGCGCGAGCGCGGGTTGGGGGTGAAGATCCGGGCTTTCGCTGACGAGCCCTTCCATGAGGTTCATGATCACGTAGGTCTCATGGGAGCTTCGCGCCATCGACCAGTCCAAAGTCGCCGGTTCAGCGGTCAACCTGAAGCGCAGCGGTGCAGCGCGTGCCGCGCTCTCGGAGGCACGGACTTCAGCTTCCCGAAACGGAGTGAGGGTGAGTGCGACCCCTACGACAATCCACGCAGCGATCTTCATCCTTCCAGTGTAGGTGGGCGGTCGCCCTTTGCCAATGCCATGACCGAGGGGGTGCCTGCCCAGATAATACAGCGCAGCACGAAACGTATGACGCCGAGTTGCCGTAGTCAGGTCCCGGAAATCATTGCCCATCCCAAGCTGTCTCTGTTATCTCCGAAGGACCTATGAGCGATACTCCCGAATCGACCGTCGCCCCCACTGAATCCGCGCCGAAAGAGATCTCGAACTTGAAGGACATGAACGAACTGGTGTCGCTCTGCAAGCGTCGCGGCTTCGTTTTCCCTTCTTCAGAAGTCTACGGAGGAATCAATTCGTGCTGGGACTACGGGCCACTCGGAATCGAGCTCAAGCGCAACGTCAAGGAAGCCTGGTGGCGCGAGATGACCGATCATGAGGATATCGAGGGCATCGATGCCGCCATTCTCATGCACCCTCGAGTCTGGGAAGCGTCGGGCCACGTAGCGGGATTCGTAGACCCGATGGTGGACTGCAAGGAATGCAAAGGCCGTTTCCGCGCGGACAAGATCGACGCGGCGTTGGTCGCGGCGAAAAAATGCCCGAACTGCGGGAAAATCGCGCTCACTGAGCCTCGGCAGTTCAACCTCATGTTCAAGACCCACATGGGACCTCTCGAGGACTCGCAATCCGTCGTCTATCTTCGCCCGGAGACTGCTCAAGGCATCTACGTCAATTTCCTGAACGTCCAGCAATCAGCGCGGCAGAAGATCCCTTTCGGCATTGCCCAGATCGGCAAGGCCTTCCGTAACGAAATCACCCCCGGCAACTTCATCTTCCGTACTCGCGAATTCGAACAGATGGAAATGCAGTTCTTCGTGAAACCCGGGACCGATGCCGAATGGTTCGAAAAGTGGAAAGCCTCACGCCTCCAGTGGCACCTGGATCTGGGGATTCGCAAAGACAAGTTGCGGTTCCACGAGCACAAAGGCACCGAGCTCGCCCATTACGCCAAAGCGGCGTTTGACATCGAATACGAGTTCCCGTTCGGCTGGCAAGAACTGGAAGGGATTCACAATCGGACCGACTTCGACTTGAAGCGCCACCAGGAGTTCAGCGGCAAGAAGCTCGAGTACTTCGACGAAGCAGCCAAAGAACGCTACGTCCCGTTCATCGTCGAGACTTCGGTCGGGTGCGACCGGTTCCTCCTCACCGCTCTCGCCGACTCCTACCGGACCGACGGTGATCGCGTCTGGTTACAACTGCACCCGCGCCTGGCACCCTATAAAGTCGCGATCTACCCGCTCATGAAAAAGCCGGAGCTCATGGAGTACTCCGACCGGATCTTCAAGGCAGTGAAGCGCAAGTTCCGCGCGACGACGGATGAGGCCGGCTCGATCGGCAAGCGTTACCGCCGCCAGGACGAGATCGGTACCCCTTTTGGCGTCACGATCGACTACGACACGCTGGAGAAGCACACGGTCACCATCCGTCACCGCGACAGCATGGCACAAGACAAGATCCCGGCCGAAAACTTGGTCAAATACCTCGAAGATCAATTCGAGCACTGGGGTAAGTGACAAGGGTGCCGTGAACCGCAAGATGGACATTGCTCATGCGATTGTCCGTCTGATATTTCAAGGCCATGGCTTCAAAGATGCTGGTGAAATCCCGTAAGTCGAACTTCGTCTTCTCCTTCGGGAGCGGAAAAGCGCAAGGTCACGAAGGTCAAAAAGAGCTCTTGGGAGGCAAGGGCGCCAACCTTCACGGCATGACGAAACTCGGGCTGCCCGTGCCTCCGGGTTTCACGATCTCCACCGAAGTCTGCACCCACTTCTACGCGAACCAGCGAAAATACCCGAAATTGCTCGAGGCGCAGGTGAAGCTCGCCCTGAAGCGAGTCGAAAAGCAGATGAACCGCGGATTCGGGGCGCGCAAACACCCCTTGCTCGTCTCCGTACGCTCGGGAGCTCGGGCCTCGATGCCAGGGATGATGGATACGATCCTGAACCTGGGTCTCAACGATGAGACCGTGCAGGGGTTGATCGAGGACTCGAAAGATCCCCGTTTCAGCTGGGACAGTTACCGTCGCTTCATCACCATGTATTCGGATGTCGTCCTCAACATCCATTCCAATAAATTCGAAAGCGCGCTCGAAGACATGAAGCATGCCCGCGGCGTCGAGCTCGATACCGAGCTTTCGGCCGAAGACCTCCGCGAGCTCGTCGGTGAGTACAAGAAGATCGTCCGGTTTGAAGGACAGAAGTTTCCCGAGGACCCCTGGGAGCAACTCTGGGGAGCAGTCGGAGCGGTGTTCGGTTCGTGGATGAGCCCCCGCGCGATCACTTACCGCCGTCTCAATGAGATTCCGGAGAATTGGGGCACGGCCGTCAACGTCCAATCGATGGTTTTCGGCAACATGGGTGATGATTGCGCGACCGGGGTCGCCTTCACCCGCGATCCCTCGACCGGGGAGCGGAAATTCTTCGGCGAGTTCTTGGTCAATGCGCAGGGTGAAGACGTCGTGTCGGGTATTCGCACTCCCCAGCCCATCAATGCCCAATCCCGCCAAGCGGGGACTGAGGTCGAACTCGCCACGCTGGAAGCCCTCATGCCCAAGGCCTATCGGGACCTCGTCCGCGTCTATCAAAAACTCGAAAAGCATTACCGCGACATGCAAGACATCGAGTTCACTATCGAGCGCGGCAAACTTTTCATGCTCCAAACCCGAAACGGGAAAAGGACCGCTGCCGCGACCCTCAAGATCGCGTGCGACATGGTCCGAGAGAGGCTAATCTCGAAATCCGAGGCCATCCTGCGCGTCCAGCCCGAGCAGCTCGATCAGCTTCTCCATCCCGCTTTGGACCCGAAAGCAAAAAAGGACGTGATCGCAAAGGGCTTGCCCGCCTCCCCGGGAGCTGCGACGGGCCAGGTTGTCTTCGACCCCGACCTCGCCGAAAAGTGGGTCAAGGATACCGGCAAGAAAGTGATTCTGGTCCGGATCGAAACGTCGCCCGAGGACATCCACGGAATGTCGGTGGCCGAAGGGATCTTGACGGCTCGGGGTGGGATGACCTCACATGCGGCCGTGGTCGCGCGCGGCATGGGGCGCCCCTGCGTCTCCGGCTGCTCATCGATCAAGATCAGTTACGAACGCAAGGAGTTCACGATCGGCAATGCCGTCATCCGAGAGGGCGAGTTCATCACGCTCGATGGATCGACGGGCGAAGTGATGCGTGGCCAAGTGCCGACCATCGCTCCCGGACTCAATTCGGACTTCCAGGAGCTCATGACCTGGGTCGACGGAGTCCGAGAGCTGAAGGTCCGCACGAATGCCGACACTCCGAATGACGCCCGCTTCGCGCGTGGGTTCGGAGCCGAAGGAATCGGGCTCTGTCGAACCGAGCACATGTTTTTCGAGGCCGAGCGCATCGACGCGTTCCGAGAAATGATCCTCGCCGACACCCTGCAGGGCCGGCAGCGGGCGCTCGAGAAGATCCTTCCTATGCAGAAAGCCGACTTCAAAGGCATCTTCCGAGAGATGAAGGGCCTTCCGGTCACGATCCGGCTCCTCGATCCGCCCCTTCATGAATTCATTCCTCATTCGGATGAGGACCTGCAAGCGCTCTCCAAGCGGATCGACGTCTCGTTTGATCGCTTGAAACGCAAAGCCGAACAGCTGCACGAACTCAATCCCATGCTAGGCCATCGGGGATGCCGACTGGGGGTGAGCTTCCCGGAGATCTATCGTACCCAGGTACGCGCGATCCTCGAGGCCGCCTGTGAACTGGTCAAGGAAGAGAAGTTTCGGATCGTGCCTGAGATCATGGTTCCCCTCGTAGGCGATTGGCGTGAACTCAAGTTCGTGCGGGACTATTGCATCGAGGAGGCCGAACTCGCGATGAAACGCACCGGCGTTCGAGTGGAGTATCTGATCGGCACGATGATCGAACTGCCGAGAGCGGCCCTCACCGCAGGCGAAATCGCGAAGTACGGCGAGTTCTTCAGTTTCGGAACGAACGACCTGACCCAGACCACCTACGGCCTCTCGCGCGACGACGCAGGGATGTTCCTCAAGGATTACCTCGACGCGAAGATCTATGAAAAAGACCCTTTTGCGACTCTCGATCCTTCGGGAGTGGGACGCCTCATGAAGATCGCGATCCAAGAAGGTCGGGAGACCCGTCCCGACTTGAAAGTGGGGATCTGTGGCGAGCACGGAGGGGAGCCGACCTCAGTGCGGTTTTGCCATGATGCGAATCTTGACTATGTGAGCTGCTCGCCCTACCGGGTGCCGATCGCACGATTGGCCGCAGCTCAGGCTGCGCTTCTCAATCCCAGGACTCGACCTCGAACCCAGAAGACTCGTCCCGCCGCCCGCAAGCGATCTTAGCGAACATCCGTCTCATAAGACGGGATAGTTCGCGGATTCCGAGCATATCGAAGAACAACCATCCCGGAAGCGCCGGGACGAGGAATCTCGTGGTCGAGTTGATGAGCAACTGGGGAATCGAGACCGCCACCAGCATGGAAAGAAGGAGCAATGCCCACCCCTGCCGCTCTTTCACCGCTGCCCAAGCCCCCAATCCCAGGAGCACCAACGAAAACGCGACCACGAGTTTGCGGGCCAGCTCGATCGAACCGCCCACGACTCCAGCCAGGAGCTGGCTCCAGCACGATTCCACCATCCAGATGTCCGGAGCGATTCCGAGGAAGTACTGACTCCGCTCCACGAGCAGTCTGCCGTAGCTCTTGGGCTCCTGAACGATGAAAGCGACCCCCGAGGGCTCCCGGATTTGTTCCACCGTAGGCTTGGGGAAGTTTTTCCCGGTCGAATCGGGATGCAGGCTCAACCTGAACGTGAAGATTTCCTGGAAGAAAAAAACCTGCTTCTGACGAATCGAGTAATAGCTGTTCCAGGGGAGGGCGAGAAATAAGAAGCCGAGCAGAAGGGGTGCTACCCGGGTGCGTAAGCCGGCGCGGGTCGGATCCAGCAGCCAGAGACCCAAAGCATACCCTGGGAGCACGAGCACGAAATGCGCCCTGAAGATGGCACAGATCGCGACGATCACTCCGGCACCCAGGCATCGCCGCGGATCCGGTCGTAAAACCAACGCAGCCGTGCCGAGCAGGAACAGAAAAGCGATCAAGATCTCATACTGAACCACCGGGATGTAGGCGACCAAGAGTTCCGAACTGGCGGCGATGAAAACTCCGAAGAGTGCCCAGTGCCTGCTTCGAGTCGCTTTCAAGCCCATTTGGTAAAGGAGGAACAGGATCCCGCCGAAAAACGCGAAATTCAGAAGCTTGAGGGGTCCCACTTGGTCGCTCTGCAGAAATCTCATCACTGCCGCAACGTAGACCTGCATGCCTACGCTGTAGTGGATTGACTCAGCCATCAAAGGCTCGGAACTCATAGCGAGACGTCTGCCCACTGCCGAATAGTTGGCTCCGTCAACGGTCATGTGAACCAAACGGGCCGGGGCTTGGAAGTTCTCAGACATCATCCCGATGAACACCTGCCACACCCGAAATGTGATCCCGGTCAAGAGGAGGGCGGCGACCGCTTGCCTTAGGGGACGTTCAAACCGCTTCATTCCTCACAATTGTCCCATGTTTGCTCCGGAGGCCAAAGTGGAACAACTTGCCTATCCTTCCCGGCTCCCTTGGAATCCGTTCCGTGAATCCCCTAAACTAGGGGGATGCTTTTGATTCTCCGAACTTTGGCGGGGTTCACCCTGGGAACATTGGCCTGCGCCTCCTCCCTGGACGCGTGGGCAGCAGCTCATCCGGAGACCCCCCTCCAGGCATTGGCGTCGCTCGCCGATGCCCGGGGCTTCGACACGCGACTCGAGGCTGCCAGTCGGCTCTTTTTGGGAAGAGCCTATTCCAGTAGTCCAACAGGGGACGGCCCAGGTTCGGAACTCGATGAGCGCTTGCCCTACGACTTCAAGAACTTCGATTGCGTCACTTTCGTGGACACGGTTTGGGCCTTGTCCGTCGCCTCGAGTCCCGAAGAGTTCGACCACCAGCTGGACCGCATCCGGTATGCCGACGGCAAACGATCGTTTTTGAACCGGTATCACCACCCGGACGCCGACTGGACCCGAGGAAACGAGAGGACTGGGATCCTCGAGGACATCACCGCTCAGGTGGCGACGCCCCTCCAAGTGGATCGGGCGGAATTCAAGCTGGACCGGGCGGCTTTTTTCCGCGCGATCCGTCCCACTTCGCTGCATCTTGGCGGGCTACCCGAAGATGAGAGACGGGAGAGACTGCGACGACTTCGCGCTTCGACGTCCAAAATCCTCACGGAGACGGCAGCGATTCCTTACATTCGGATGGAAGACGTACTCCCTCGTCGAGCGATCTCAACGGCACAAGCAGCCGCAGATCGGCAGGAGCTCGAGCTCAAGAAGTCGGAAACAACCGACCTGGGTCCCAGGGGGCGGAAGCTAGCATTGGGCCGCGTGAAAGCCAGACAATGGCGGCGCGACCTCACCGTGAACCTGGACTTGGTCCGGCGTATCCCCAACGGTGCGGTCCTTCAGATCGTCAAGCCGCATGCGGACCGGCGGGCTACGATCGGAACTCCGGTCAACATCACTCACCGCGGGCTCTTGTTCTGGAGAAAGGGAACCCTCTACCTTCGCCACGCATCCAATGACCGACATGTCGTTTTCGAAGAGCCCCTGATTCAGCACTTGAAATGGATCCTGGGTGATCCGGAGCTCGGCGGAATCAACCTTCTCCAGTGGAGACGAATCGAGCCGTGAACCGAATCAGCTGAAAGAGCCCCACGCATCGCGGACGAAGCCGATCTTCACCCAGGGATTCATCGCAAGCCAAGTCCCCACGAGCTTTTCACAAACGATTCCCTGAACCGGTTTGAAAGTGAGGGCCTTGGGGGTCGAGCCCTGCGTGAGGGGCGCATTCAAAAGTTTTTGAAATGGGGCGTCGCTCTTGTCATCCAGTACGGAAAGACAGGGCTTGAGCATCTCATCGGCAAACTGCTCGTAGATTTCAGAGCGGGAGATGAAGTAACTCCCGTAGGGCGACGGGGTCGTGATGTTCTCGAGATCGATTGAGGAATATCCCGCTTTTTCCATCAAAGTCTGTCCGATTTCAATCAGGCGATCGCTGACCTTGGGGTCGCTCTTCCAAACATTGAAGCCGTCACGACGGGGTACGAGACTGTAAAGGTCGGACTCGAAGGCATTGGCCTCGAGAAGCTTCTGGATCTCGGTCCGATCCATCATGTAGCGCCACCGAAACTGCCAGGGCAGAACGCCGAAGAACTCCGATTGCTCGTGTTCCTTCTTTCCGATCAGATCGAGCGCTGCTTGGCCTTCGTGATACGAAGGGTTTCCTCCCAGGAAGAAGGGTTGGAAGGAGGGGTCAATCTGGGACTTGGAAAAGTCATCATGATAAACCTGATAAACACCCAACTTCTCGGATCCAAGCCGTTTGGACATATTCGTAGACTAGATCACAAACTTTAAATTCAAAATGAAAATCCGGAGTTGCCGTGAGCAGGTTAGCGCTCTGCATGATCGTCAGGGACGAAGAGAAGGTAATGCAGCGCGTGCTCGAGTCCGCTGCTCCGGGTTTTGACGAAGTCGTCGTCGTTGATACTGGCTCAAGGGATCGGACTTGCGAGATCGCGGCATCGTTTCCTCGGACGACCGTCATCGACTTCGAATGGAGAGATGATTTTTCTGAGGCACGCAACTTCGCATTCGAGCGCAGCCGAAGCGAGTGGATGATGTGGATGGATGCGGACGATCTACTGGATCCCAAGTCCCTCCCCCTCCTCCAGGAAATTCGCCAATGCCCGGCCGATGGGGCACCCGATGTGTGGGCTGCACCCTACTTTCTCAGTCCAGACGACTCCTTCAAGTCAGAGACCCATGTCTGGCGTGAGAGGATCCTGCACCGACGCGCGTTTCCCGCAGCCCGTTGGAGGGGACGCGTCCATGAATCCATCACTCCCCTGGATCCCTCCCGACTCAAACGACTGAGGGACTTCCGAATCCTCCATTCCAAACCCGTCGAGCGGATCGCGATATCCCTCGAACGGAATCTTCGAATTCTCAGGGCAGAGCTAAGCTCCCCGTCATGCCCGCAGGAAGTAGCCCGCCTCCTGGCCCTCCTGGCCCGCGAGCTAGGTCGCCAAGCGGATTTCGAAGGCGCTCGAAGTGCTTGGGAGCAAGCGGTCGCGATGGGAACCCTGAGCCCCGAGCACCTCTATGCGGGCTTCGAGGATTTGGCACAACTCGCTTTCCAAGCCGGGGACGGCGAGGCTGCACGGACTCTGGCCAATCGAGCGAGCGAAGCGCTCCCCGCCTGCCCACGCTTGAGATTCCTGACGGCTCAGATCACCTTTTCGGTCGACCACAACCCCTCCCTCGCTACCCAGCAGCTGCAGAGCGCGCTATCTTCTCGATTTCATGAAGGATTAGGGATGCTAATCACTCCCGCCCATGCGGGTAGCCTTGCCCATCTGCAACTGAGTCGACTTTACGGTCTGCTTGGGAGAACCGATTTGAGTCGAATCCACCTTGAAAGGTCCACGGAGCTTTCAATCCGGAATGAACCCCCTGCCTGACTTCTAGACTGTATTCCGACCAACCCTGCGAACTGTGTGAGGAATTAAACGATCTGATTTTGTCTAAACTTTGCATATTGCGCTGCACCTAAGCGCTTGATAATGTTGAAACATAAGGAGAACGTACGATGAAGAAAAGGCGCTACTCACTCGACAGCGTCCCGTACTGGACTCGGGCCGAGATTGAATTTCCTGAGACAGGACCTCCTGACACCCTTTAGCGCGAGCTGAGCCGGAACGAATTCGTCGGCGCTCGCGGACTGTCGAATCGTCCCCTGATCCGGGGTGACTGCGACAGAAAATGCTTCTCAGTTTGAAGTCCGAACCATGACGCTGAATGATCGAGCGGGTTCACGGCGGGAGCCGTTCCCTTAAAGCACTCGACAGGCGGTTGGAAGGGCGGCCCAGCACGGTCGTCGATCAGGACTCACAAGCAACGGGCTCGGGCCGGGGTAGCTCCCCTCCCGGGCCCGATTTTTTTTGCGTTTCGCCGACCCAGCCGCCTACCCGCGCATAGATCGACGACTGACTCTTGAAGGGCAGTGTCAAGACGCTCGCGAGGAGCGCGGAGAACAAGGTCGTCCCCAACTCCAATACCGCTCCGATCCGGATCCGGACCGACTGCTGCGATCCGAAACCCCGGATCCAGAGCAGGATTTGGACAGCCGCCATCGCTCCCAACGTCACTGCCAAAGAGGGGTGAAAACGAAACAGCCAAGCAGAGCGAACCGTCAAGTAAAGGACCTGCCAAGGCCACAGGAAAATAAAAAAGGCCCTAAATAGGCAACCAGCAGCCGAATCGAGCTCCATGGTGCCAAAGAAACGCGCGAACCGGACGAGCTCGAGACTGTACGCTTGAAGCTTGCGCAGCTTGTGCCTGAAGGACTCCATCCAATCCGCAGGAAACCGGTTTTCGGTCACCCGGATCGCGGTGGAATAAAGGACCCGAAGCCGCATGGCATGCGCGGCGAACGAGATGTGGGCATCGTCGGCGCAGCAATCCTCCGGGAACTGCTGGATCAATGCGCGCCGAAAAAGGTAGAGCGGTGCCAAAACGATGTTCGAGGAAAAGGCCTGGGACTCGATAGACCTCATCCGGTTTTGAAAGGCCCAAAATGCGCGTTCGGATAGCGGAACTCCCGGAACCTGCGGAGGCTCGGTGAATCCACCGATCAATCCGATTTCGGGACGAAACTCCAGGATCCTCGCCGCCCTCAACAAGGAGCCCTGGGTTTCAATCCTCGAATCGGCGTCGCTGATCGCGACGATCGTCGAGGATCTGATTTGGGCGAGGGCGAAGTTCAATTGGGGGATCTTTCCCCGGATGGGGCAGGAGAGCATGTGAATTTTACGTCTGCTCGATCGTGCTACTTCGTGGACGATTTCCGCTGTCCGGTCCGTGGAACCGCCATCCAGCACCCAGATCGAGATCCGATCGTCGGGATACTCCTGGAGAGCGAGATTCGCGAGCTTGATGCGGATTTGGGCATCCTCGTTCAAAACTGGCACCAGGACGACCAATTCCGGGATCGGGATCCAGGCATGGCGAAGCAATTCATCCAACGCACTGAAGTCCAGCTGTCCCTGCACTTTCGCACGAAAACCGACAAACGCGAGATAGAGCGGAATACAGCCCACGCACGAGAGGAAGGTCAGGATGTAGAGGGAAGTTTCCAATCCAGGGACTCCTTCAGGGCCACGACTCGAGGAAGTATCCAACGAACCCCTGCAGATCAAGCCGACAAATGCGAGGAAGCCGATTCGGCCCCCTCACTGAAACAGAGTCTTTACCACGAGGGAGAATCTGTCTCGCTGTATACCCCCATCATAATGGATGAAAAGGATGTTCCCTTGGTTTTCAGGTGCCTTCACGAATGCCCGAAGTTGGGTGAGTCCCGCCGGACTGAGACGCGATAATTGATTGGTTTCAATCGTGAGCACTTCTCCAAAATATTGTGCAAACCATCCCGCAAGGGCGTAACCGAAGGAGTCTCCAAGGATCAGCAACCTTCCTGGAGTTGCGTTGGGATTCAAGTACCGCTCATAGGAGCCATGTGAGGGAACCCCCTGCGGGAACTCCGGGAAGCATGTCGCCCCGCTACAGACACTGACACCGGAAGCCGGGAAATCGATTGTTTCAACCTGTTCCTTCAAGCTGACTCCGGGAAAAAGAAACCCGATGTCCGAAGCGAGCTCCTCGTTTCTCACCTGCCATCTGGACGAAGGTTTTGACCGTTTGAACCACTTCTCCGCGACCAGCCGGGCGATGCGGCGGGGTGCCTTGCCTTTCCAATGAAAAAAGGATTTGGGGATGACGTCGAACTCCGCTTTCATGTCCATGAGCTCCTGACGTGGGTAGAGAATCCGATGGCTGATCCATTCTTCCTCTTTCAGTGCATCCAGAATTCTCTGGGCTTGGGGAGGAGAGGTTTCGCAAAGCCCCCCCAACCAGCCGGGAAGATCTTCCGGGTAAAGGATGGGAGCGCTCGGCACCACCAACAAATGCACATCAATCCCCTGTTTTTTGAAGGTCTCGAGAGCAAGTCGGTTCCGCTTCACCTTGACACTGAAGTCATCGGGAGTGTCCCCGTATCCGCAGACTTGCAGGAGTTCACTGGAGGCGTTCTTCAACCCAGGCACGTGAGATCCCAAAAAAACCCGATGATGCTTTCCGACAGTCGCTTGAGTTGAATTCAACTCGCCCAGAATTTGATAGCGAAAGGCCTCGTTCAACTCCAGCAATGGCTCGCGCAGCCCGAAGTGATCGTTGATCCAGCCGTCCAGGGCCTGAGGGTAGAGCAGCCACTCCGCCCCATCCCTGGGAAACGCGGGAAGAGTCGCAAAATTACGATTCTCTTTTGCCGACGACTCGGCTTTGAGGAACGACAGGACCGATGGAACGGACAAAAGTGAGATCAGTGCCAGGACTGCCGTTCGCTGCCGAAAGTCACCCATCAAAACCTTCCCATCAAAACCTGAAGTACAGAAAAGGGCTATACGTGCCCGAGGCAAGGCTAGCCACGCAAAGAGTCAGTCCCACCAGCGCTACGAGACCTCGAACGTAGGGAGCTCCGTGGAACCTCATCCACCGTTCGGGCCAGCCTGTATTTTTCGAGAGTGAAAACACGAGCCCGAAAAGCATCGCTGCCAGGGAGTTCATGCCGAACTCGACCCTCCAGAGATGGGGAGCGGTCTCCACTTTTCCGATTCCGACCATTCGTTCCAGGAACCCGAAAGCGTAGCCCAGATTGGGCGACCTGAAAAACACCCATCCCACCACGATCACTCCGAGTGCGTAGCCTTGGGAAAGCCAAGCATGCCCAATGCGGCTCAACGATTCGCGGCCGAGCGCCGTCCGTTCAAAAATCAACCATGCCCCGTGCCAAGCCCCCCAGACGACGAAGGTCCAGGCAGCGCCGTGCCAAAAGCCGCAGAGCAAGAACACCACTCCGAGGTGGATTCCGGTCCTCAGCGGGGAGAGCCGATTGCCTCCCAGGGGAAAGTAGACGTAGTCCCGAAACCAAGTCGACAAGCTGATATGCCAACGTCGCCAGAACTCCGTCATCGAGCGCGCCGTGTAAGGTCGATCGAAGTTCGGCGGATAGGTGAACCCGAGCATCGCACCGAGACCGATCGCCATGTTCGAATACCCGGAAAAATCGAAGAGGATCTGCAGGGAGTAGCTGATGACGCCAATCCAAGCCCCAGCTGCGCTCAGCTTCGAGGGTTCGACCGCGAAAATCCCATCCACTGGTACTGCCATCGCGTTGGCAATCAGGACCTTTTGGGAAAGCCCCAGCACAAACTGCCCTGCTCCCGCCCAAATCCTCGCGTTCGAGATTTCTCGATGGATGATTTCCTCCGCTACCTGTCGGTAGCGCACGATTGGGCCCGCGATCAGCTGGGGAAACATGGCCTTGTACATCAGGAAGTCGCGCAACCCTCCCCGACCGTCGACGTCTCCCCGGTAGACGTCGACCAAGTACGAAATACCCTGGAAGGTGAAGAACGAGATCCCGAGCGGCAGCGCCGCTACTGAGACTCGAATCGAGAGGAAGTGCCCGAAAAAAGCGAGGTACTTCCATCGAAACAGCACGCCTACGTTCACCGCGACACCCAAGGTGAGGATTGCTGAACGGAGCGATCGGGACGACCGGATCCAGTGACCCACTCCATAGTTAAATCCCGCCAGGATCAGGAGGGGTAAAAGAAAGCGAGGTTCTCCCCAAGCATAGAAAAAAAGGCTTCCGACCAAGAGCGTTGTGTTCCGAAACGGGAGAAAAAAATACAAGACCAGAAACAAGGGTAGGAAATAGAACAGGAAAGTCGGAGAACAGAAGTTCATACGCTGGATCCTTGAAGCGAAATGCTGCCTTTTCAGCGGCGTCGGAGCAAGTCCAATGAACCCCCCCGAATTTTTTGATCGAGTATCCCTTGAATTGGGTTAGCTTCGTTTCGTGAGCATGCCGCTGGAGTCCGCAGATGAAATGGAAGTGCCCCTCCGGGACTTTCCGCAACCCAGGGTATTCCTGCGCCAAGCGCTCGCGATCACCCGCGCAAACCTCCGGGCCCGTTACCGTCGGACCGCAGTGGGTTTTCTCTGGGTCGTGATGAACCCCTTGATCCTCTTCGGTACCCAACTGCTGATCTACAAGCAGTTTTTCGCGATCAACATCACCCACTACCCGACCTACCTCATGTCAGGACTCCTGCCCTGGATCCTCATTCAACAGAGCCTGGAGATGTGCACTCCCATTCTCGTTTTTTCGGGCGGAATGCTCCGTGGCTTGGCCGTGAACCCTGTGGTCTACCTACTTGCCCAGATTCTCGACAATCTCACTACTTTTTCAGCGGTATTCGCCATCTTACTCTTGCCCAACGTCGCGCTGGGCAACATCAGCGCGATCTCTCTCCTCCTGCTTCCCCTTCCGATCGTGATCTTGGTCGTCGCCCTCCTCGGATTGTCCTGGCTGCTTTCGATGTTGAACGTTTACTACCGCGATACTCGCTTCATCGTGAGTTTCGGACTGAGCGCGGGATACCTGGTCACCCCGATCTTCTACTCGCCCGAGCTGGTCACGCCGGCCCTGCGGCCGCTCTTCGACATCAATCCACTCTACAGGCTGATCCACCCCTTTCAAATCGCACTACGGGAGCCCCAGAGCTTGACGGAGTTCGCCCAGTCCTGCTCGATCGCACTAACCCTAGCGGCGGCGGCCCTGACAGGAGCGTGGTTTTTTTGGAAACGGAACCGCAACACACTTTACGCGCACATCTGAGCGGAGGCCTAGCTCGACCGCATGACGACAAACCTACCGCCCGCTTCCCTCTCCCCCCGCCTTCTTCGAGTGAATGACCTCCATCTGGAGTTCCCGCTGCACATGCACCACAATTCAAGCTGGAGAGACCGGTTCGTGGGCGCCCTGACCCGAAACCCGGATAGCGGGAGTCGGCGTGAACGCCACACTGTGCTCAAGGATCTCTCGTTTGAAGTCAGGCGGGGTGAGCGCATCGGGATCGTGGGAGTGAATGGGACCGGGAAGTCCTCGCTCTGCCGCTGCATTGCCGGCGTTTATTCTCCCACTTCCGGTTCGATCAGCCGCTACGGTAAAGTCCGTGCCCTTTTCGAGACCTCAATGGGCATTAACGGCGAACTGACAGGCCGTGAAAACGCCCTCTTGCTCGGGGAACTGCTGTTTCCGGATGAGCCCAACCGGAACCTACTGGTCGAGGAGGCCATGGAGTTTTCAGAGCTCAGAAAGTTTCTGGATGCTCCGTTCAAAGTCTACAGCCTGGGCATGCAAACAAGACTCTGCTTGAGCATCGTGACCGCCCAGCCGAGCGACATCCTCATCCTGGATGAAGTCTTCACGGGAGCCGACATCTTCTTCCAGGAAAAAATGATCCCCCGATCCCTGCAGATGATCGAGCGCTCCGGCGCAGTCCTGATGGTGAGCCACTCTCCGCACTTGATCGCGCACGTCTGCAATCGTGTGATCGTGCTGCATGAAGGAAGCATCCTCTTTGACGGCGGAGTCGACGAAGCCCTCAACCGGTACGTGGAGCTGCAGCCCGCGACTGCTCAGGCTTGAAGGGCCCGAGCCTCCATCCGATTCAGCAGGGCGCCGAAGCAGTCTTGGTCCTTCGACATTTCCGCCTGAAGGGAGTGGAGCCAGCCCAGATTGGCTTGCCGTTCGGAGGCGCTCGTCCTCTGAACCGACTGGCACAGGAGCGCTTCCCAGAGAATCAGGACCCGGCGAAGCTCTCGAAGACTCTCGATCGAGCGGGCCTGCCGAAGCGCAGGAGCGCCTGGGTGACCCGAGTCGCACTGCAGGTCACCGGGCTCCGCCGGAAGGATCGACATCAGGCAGAGCCATCCGATCCAGTCCAACTCGAGCGCGGGGCTATCCCACGCCGTTTCGCCCAGCGGAACTCCGAGGTAACGGGAGGCCGTCCGCGGGGGCTGGCCATGGGTCGGCGCGATGAGCTGCAGCGTCCTCAAGGTCCGCGGATCGATCCAACTGGCGATGCTGCGGCTGATCCCCTGCCCCAAACCCTGAGGATAGGCTTCGGGCAGGAAGTTCACGGATTCGGTTTCCGGAAAACCGAGTTTCCCCAAAGCGGCCTGAAACGAAAGTCGGGCTTTTTGCCGATGGTAGGGCCTCATCTCGGTCAATCGCTTGAGCTTCTGCCAATTCAATTTCCTCAAGAGCCAGACTCCCTTGAGGAACACTCCGTGGTCCAATTCCAAAGTCTGGCGAAGAAGCCACTCCTCCTTCGAGTACATCTCCAGTTCGCCCAGGAAACGGAAGCGCCCGCGGTAAAACCGATAGCGCTCGGCCACCCAGCCGAAGTGCATCGGCTCTGGGTCTCCCGGCACAATCACTGCGTAGTCGAGATCACTCGCGAAAATATTGAAGTCTTTTCCCGAATGCGAAGCACTTTGCCTGACTTTCAGTTCCAACCCGGGCATGCGCAGGTCCGAACGAAGCCAAGCCTCCAAAGCGCGGGTGAAAGGGCCAACGTAGAGCCGTCGAACCGCTTGATGAATGGGCGCGAAGAACGGATGACGGGTCAACCCATGGCAGGCCCACAGCTGGAATTCGATCAGTGGGTTGATAATGCGCTTGAAAGCCAATCTCTCAAGCGGTTATCCGATTCCTTTGAGACCTGTCAATGAAGGGAATCCATTGCACGAGTTCTCGATAGTCATTTGCACCTACGGCAGCGACAGGCTGCATCTTTTGGAAAGAGCGTTGAAAGCGCTCGAAGTACAATCCTTTCCGAGGCATCGGTACCATGTCCGAGTCATCACGAACGGACCCTCGACGGAGGACCTCCGGGCATTTCTCACGAAATGGGCAGCGGTGAATCCCGGATACCGGGAGTGGCGCTCGTGCCCTCAAGTCGGCGCCGGCGCCAGTCGCAACCACGGTGCCGCGGTTGCCAGTGGAAAATACGTATTTTTCCTGGACGATGACGCTTTGCCGGGGCCCGACTGGCTCTCCCAATATGCAACATTCATTGCGGCTCATCCGGACGCCGTTTGCTTCGGAGGACCGGTCAGTCTCTCGTGGGAGGATCCCCGACCTTCCTGGATTGTCGAGCCCATCCTCCCTTTGCTCTCGGAACTCAAAGTCCCGGAGCAAATCGCGCAGCTGGAAAAGGATGAGTACCTGCTTTCGGCCAATCTCGTCTGCCGACGCGCGGAATTCCTGAGAATCGGAGGTTTCGATTCGCGTCTCGGACGCCGGGGACGACTGCTCCTCTCCAACGAGGACATTTTGCTGGTCCGCCGATTCCAGGCAGCCGGTCACCCCTGTTACTCCGTTCCCGAGGCAGTCGTCAGCCATCCGGTCCATGCCGAGAGGATTTCGCGGGCTTGGCTCTATCGACGACTCTACTGGCAAGGATTCTCCGATGCCTGGACCGAGCGACTCCTACGTTCCTATGATCGAAAACAACGAGTTCGTGAAGCCTTTCGGCATTCGCTAGGGCTGCCTCGACTCCTGCTCTCCTTCATTTCGGGAAGCTGGATTCCGAGTGGGGTCGAGACCAGGATGCATCCGGAGCTCGTTGTCCTCCGATGGATCGGTTTCGCCTGGGGACAGTTCCGAACGATCCCCTTCGAGGAAAACCTGGTGCCCCATCTCAATCTGGGAGAGGTTGGCGAGGTATGAAAGTCGCGATCGTCGGATTCAGCCCCGCCCCCTTTGTCCGCGGCGGAATGGAGACGCTGCTCGATACCCTGAGTTCCGTGATCAACGAGCGCACGACTCATGAAGCGGAGCTCATTAAGCTGCCATGCCCGGAGAGGGACTTCTGGGAGCTGATCGACTGTTACCAACAGTTCTTCGACCTCGATCTTGATCACTTCGACCAAATCATCTGCAACAAATACCCCACGTGGATGGTGCAGCACCGAAACAAGGTCATTTACCAGGGGCATCCGCTGCGCTCCTTTTACGACCTGCACCAGCCCCAACCCCGGATGGCGGACGCACTTTCGGAAATCACCGAAGTCGGCGAGCTCATCAAGGCCGTTCAGGATCCGACAACCGCAGGTGAAGAAGCGGTACAAAGGGTCTTCGACTGCTGCGATCGACTTCGATCCGTCGCCGCACACCTCCCTGATCAACTTTTTGAAGTGACTGGGGAACTCAGCCGGACCGTCGTGCGTTTCCTCGATCAAATCGGAATTCAGGGTGCACGCAAGTTCTTCGCGGTTAGTCGGACAGTCGCGCAGCGCGAAGGTTATTTCCCGGTGGGAGCACCCGTCACCGTTTTGCCTCACCCGCCCTCCCGCTTGCGGGGCAGACCCGGGCCCTACCAGTACTTCTTCACGGCCAGTCGCCTAGAGCGCCTCAAGCGCATTGAACTGCTGGTAGCTGCCATGAAATACGTCCCCCACGATATTCCACTTCTAATTGCCGGTAGCGGCATCGAAGAGCCGAAGCTCAGGAGACTCGCGCAATCGGACTCGAGAATCCGGTTTCTGGGAAGGGTCAGCGACGAAGAAATCGCCCATCTTTACTCGGGAGCTTTGGCGGTTCCTTTCGTCCCCTTTGACGAGGATATGGGACTCATCACTTTCGAGGCGATGATGGCCGAGAAACCGGTCATCACCGCCCTCGACTCCGGGGGTCCCACGGAATTCGTCCGCGACGGGTACAACGGGTATGTCGTCGAGCCCCGCCCTCAGCCCTTGGGGGGGGCTATGGCCCGTCTGGCTGCCGATCCGGAACTGGCCAAAAAACTAGGTCGGAATGGCGCCCTATCGGTCGCGAACATCACCTGGGATCACACGCTTTCTACCCTTTTAGGAGAGCCGGTCGGGGCACTCTCTCCACCTCGACGCACGCTCACCAGAAGTGTAGGCAAGCAGAAAAAACTCGTGATTGCCTCCACCTTTGCCGCCTCACCCCCGACCGGAGGTGGGCAAGTTCGCCTGTTCAACCTCTATCGAGCGTTGGCCCGGGTTTATGAAGTCGAAATTGTTTCTCTCGTCCCCCATGGAGCTCGTCCCAGGCACGCTGTGACCGCACCCGGACTGACGGAGATTCACGTTCCACTCTCGAATGCCCAAGAAAAGTGGACCCGTGAGCTCCAAGATTCCGTTCCGGGTGCACCCGACGTCGGAGATATCGCGGCCGCGCTCGGCACACACCTCACACCGGATTTCTCGGAGGCCTTGGCTCAGTCCGTGCGAAGCGCTTCGGCCACGATCGCTTCTCATCCTTACCTTTACTCCTTCTTGCGCTCCGCTGCGCCGGATCTTCCACTCATTTACGAAGCGCACAATGTCGAAGCGGACCTCAAAGGGGCGATGTATCCCCGGAGCGAACCAAGCCTCGCCCTGGTTTCACGGATCCAGGAGATCGAATCCGAAGCGGTCTCGCGAGCCACTCTCATCGCCACCACGACCGAATCGGATGGCGAGCGTCTCGAAGAGCTGTTCGGCCCCTTGGCCTCGCGTTGGGTGCTCGTTCCCAACGGGGTCGACTGCGACCAGACGCCCTTTCTTGGCTGGAAGATCCGACGCCGACGCCGCGAGGTCTCGGCTTTGGCGGCCAACCCGGTCGCCCTGTTCCTGGGGAGCAGCCATCTCCCGAATATCCGGTGCGCAGAAGTGATTTTGGAAATGGCTCTAGAGCTTCCCGAAGTCGTATTTTTGATCGCAGGCAGCGTCGGCTTTCACTTCATGAATCGAAAACTGCCTTCGAATGTCGTCTGCACTGGCGTGGTGGATGAAGGGACCCGGAGGTACCTTCTCCAGAGAGCCGATTTTTCGATCAATCCGGCCGATATCGGCTCCGGAAGCAGCTTGAAACTCTTCGACTCGCTCGCTTCCGGATGTCCATTCATCACGACCTCTATCGGAGCACGGGGGATCGGGCCCGAGAATCAGGACACCCTGATCATCGCCGAGCTTCCGGATTTCTCGGCACGCCTTCGCGGACTTCGCGACGAGGAACTGGAGCGCGTCTCCCGGAAGGGTCGTTCGCTAGTCGAATCCCACCACGATTGGCGTTTGATCGCGTTCCGCTACGGCGGCCGTCTCCGGGAGATCCTCGAATGACCGACAGAATCAATGCCTCCGAATCGTTTCGCATCCTACTCGAGGAGAAGGATCACTGGGAAGCCTCCCAGGATTGCGTCGCACTGTCTTGCAATCGATCCCGGGACCTCCTGGAAGCACTCGATGGATTCCAATTGGCCGAGGACCCCCTGAATGGCCTGGATATTCAACGACTCGGGGATCAAGTCTCGCTCAAGGTCCAGGAGCTGCGTGAAGCGCTTTCGACTTGGCTGGCTGAAGTCCCGAAATTCGTCCGACCAGACTCATGAACCGGGCCCTAACGCGGTCTTCTGCGAATTTATCGAGATAGCGCTGAAGACCTTTTTTTTTCAGCGTTTCTCTGCGGAATGGATCATCGAGCAGGCCGCGAATGGCTTCGGCGATCCGGCTCGGCTCCCCCGACTCCAACAACTCACCCGTATCGCCCTGGGTTTCAGCCAGTGCCCCAGCATTGAGTACGACCGAAGGCACACCATGGGCCATGGCCTCCACCAATGGGACGCAAAACCCCTCATGGGAACTTGGTAAAGCGAAGAGGTCGGCATGCCGGTAAAGCGTCGCGAGCTGGGCGTTTGAGACCGAGCCCATGATCTGAACGCTTCCTTCGAGTCCCCATCTCTCAACCATGCCCTCGAGCTGCTTGCGATAGGCTTCACCCCGATCCCCGCCACCGGCGATCCAGAGTCGGCATCCACCCTGTCGGGACTTTTCCAGGATCTTCATCGCTTCGATCATCCGATGCTGACCTTTGTGCGGGGTCAGCCTTCCTACCGTAACGATGTTCGGTATGCCATCGCACTTCATTCTCCTCCTGAGCGCGACGTCCTCGTCGGCTGAGGCCAGCCGCTCGAGGTCGTGAAACACGGGAAGCACTTCGCATCGCGACTCGGGAACGCCCACGGCTAATAGATCCCGTTTGCTGAACTCGGAAGCCGGCAGGAACAAGACCGAGTCCAGGGACTTGAACTCCCTTCCCATCTCCTCCAGGCTCGTTTGGCAGTCCAAAGCGACATGCGGATCGAGGGATCCGAACAAAGCTGGCGGTGTGACGTTGTGAAACCGCAAAACCCTCCTGCAGCGCAAGCGCTTCAACTGCTGGAGTCCCAGTGGACTCCTCTGCGCATAGTGCAAGATGAATAGATCATCGGGTGAGTTCACGAATTCTTCGAGGTACCGGGAACGATGGGGACCCGGGCCTTCGGTCCCTCCGAAGAATTCCGCGAAAACGCGCGTATCCCATCCATCCTCGAACAGGGCGCGGGTCATTTCGTTCAGATCCAGCGCACTTGCATCGCGTGAGTTCACTGTGGCGATGCTCAAGGCAGCCCGCACTGCGCTCATCGCGGAAGCTCCGGGCTCATGTCCCTAGGCCGGATCTTTTTCGGGGCGCGACAGGAAAACTTCGTTCCCCACCGGGGTCCAAAAATGGATTGAAGGTGAATTGAAAGACTGAAACGGAGATCCCCTTCGAGGAAAACCACTTCGTCGAAAGGCCGGACCTGACACTCGATGAATTCCGACAGGCGTGAAAACTCCCAATGGCCGATCACGGGAATAGCTCCAAATGCGGAGGTCTCGGGACTCTCCCAGAGTACCGAGGGATATCCTGGAATGAACAGGCAGAGTTCATGGGCTCCGGCGTCCAAAGTCCGCCGGATCGAAGCATGGAGCTCCTCATGGGAGAACTGAGGATCGGTCCAGTCAACTCCCGTGACGAGGAGCATTCGATAGTTCCGGGCTCGATCGGGAAGCATGGCCGATTGAGGCCGGAAGCTTGCCCTGTCGAGTTCGGGTTGAGGGTCGCTGCAAAGGACGGTGACCCTGGGATCGACCCGGATGCTGAAACCCAGCGACCTGACTCGAAGGCAGTATTCGATCGCACCTTGCAGGTTCCCGTCTAGGCACTCCCGAGCTTTTGCGTTCTCCCGAAACAAGGCGGCGCGGGTCAGGACGAAAGGTCCGCCCGTAAAGTCCACGCACGAACGGAAAAGCAACTCGAATGGTCTGGATACGCCCGACTTTTTCCAAGAAGGGTGGCGATTTTCAGCGTCGAGGTGTCCACCCGCTTGAATGACCTCGCCCCTGGCATCCACAACCCTGGCCCCCACCACACCCGTCGAAGGGCACGTCGCGAAAACATCCATGGCTGCCGAAAGTGCACCAGGAAGCATCTCCGTACCGGGCGACAAAAAAAGCAGAAACGGTGCTCGGGCTGCCGAGACGGGTGACGGCGCTTGTGAAGTATCGGTCCAACCCTCGAAGCCTTCCAGTTTCGAAGCGAGGACCTCGAACTCGACTTCAGAGTTTCCCAAGCAAGAAAGTGCGCTCTTCAAGCATTCCTCATCGCCTCCACCGGGCCCGATGATGACGCTGACCTGAGGTTGAGAAGTTCGCGGCAAAGTGATCGGACCTTTCCGATACTGATCGAGCGCAGGAAGCCTAGCGCGAGAGGTTCCGAGGACCTGGAAATGCCCGCGCTCGGTGGCTTCCGTCTGGGCTTCGAGGTCGAGCCTCCATTCCAGGCCTAAAACTTTTTTTTTCGGAAAACTTCTCTGGATCGTCCGGCCGTCAGCGAGTTTGAGCTCGAATCGGACGACCACCTCGCCTTGCTGCGGCCTCAAATGGATCAGTCCACTGAATCCGGATCGATCGAGGCCAGGCCTGACTTCTCCTCTCCCTTGCCACTGCTTTCGGGATTCCTGGAGTCGCATGGCGACCGGAGACAGATCCTC
>JAYVNB010000354.1:0-24166 GCA_043759365.1 Bacteriovoracaceae bacterium
GTACACGGCTTCCGAAGTCGAAGAAATCTTGAAGAGCCAGAAACGCCTGACTCCTTTCATCATTAAAAACATCATCGACATCACAGAGCGCTACCACCGGCAAGGCGTCATGATTTTCAGCAGCTCAGTCAAACACGCCGAAGAAATCATGTCCCACCTCCCGGCGGAGGAGTCTCGCTTGATCCTGGGCGACACCCCCATGGAGATCCGAAACAAGACCATCGAGGACTTCAAAGGAAGGAAGTTCAAATACCTCGTCAATGTCTCGGTGCTGACGACAGGTTTCGACGCACCCCATGTCGACGTCATCGCGATCCTTCGTCCGACCGAGTCCAATAGCCTCTACCAACAGATCGTGGGACGAGGGCTACGACTCTCGGGCGAAAAAAAAGATTGCTACATCCTCGATTACACTGGGATGGGGCATGACATCTACGCCCCGGAAATCAGCGACAAGCGCCCCGCCAAGGACACCGTCGCCGTCAAAGTCGAATGCCCGCTCTGCGGGTTCGAAAACGACTATTGGGGCTATGTGGATCCCGACGGCATCCTGCTCGAACACTTCGGCAGAAAATGCAGGGGTGCCACGCAGGATCCCGTTACTTACGAGATCACTCGCTGTGGGTTTCGATTCAGACTCAAGCTTTGCCACAGTTGCGGAGCGGAGAATGATGTCACGGCCAAGGGTTGTGAGAAGTGCCGCGCCACCTTGATCGATGCCGATGCCAAACTGAAACAGGCCAAGCTCTCCAAGAACTCCCATGTCATCACGCCGGACAGGATCACTTTCGACGAGCGCAAGGACAAGAACTCGAACCCGTACCTGGAGATTCGCTACTACGATTACGACGCCCAGTACGTGAGCGAGGCGCATTTCTTCAACAATCCCTCGTCGATCAAGAAGTTTAACATCAACTTCCTCCGGTCCCACCTCAGGCGCCCAGAGCTCGCGCTCGAGATCGACAATCCTCAGGACGTGATCAGGTACCAGCGTCTTTTCAGGATGCCGGCGTTTGTAATCGTCAGAAAACAGGACAAGTTCTGGAAAATCACAGAAAAAGTATTCGCAGAGGAATTGTGAGCAAAACCCAGGAAGGGGAGCGTCCTTACTTTTCCAGCCGCTCGATCCGAGCTAAAAGCTCCTCCTCCGTAAAAGCGGGGAGCGAACACCGCCCCTGAGTACACACAAAGGCCGCCGCTCGACTGAGCTTAGGATACTGCACATCCTGACGAGGCAGGGGCCCCTGTGTCGGATCCGACCACTCCACTCGACGATAAAAAGCCGGGTAAGCTGTGGCCAACCGAAACAATAGGCCGCCGTCGGTATCTTTTCGATCGCTCACGATCGTCAGATGGAGTGGATCACGGCTCAACTCCCCATCCACCGTCAGAACACCCGGGGCTAAGTAGGGGTTTTTGACGTTACCCGGGGACAGGACGAACCGAAATGCCGTCTCCGCCATTTTCCGGTAATTTTTTTGCCCGTATATTGATAGAGCCGGTTCGTGAAACGAGCCAAGGCCAAATTTTCATCCGCCTGCGCCAACGGATTCAAAACAGCGCCCGCCTGTTTCACTGCGCTGACGAATCCCGCACCTCGCTGCGCGAATCGCGATGCAATCGCCTGCGCCGACTTCTCGGCTCGTACGAGCCACTCCGACTTCGCCGTCGACTCATAGAGATCGAGGCAAGCGGCGGCCATACTGAGAGTATCTCCGAGGTAGGGCCCTCCAGATGCTTCTTCACCATGCCTGAAAATCCCATCCGAACCCAAGCGGTGAGCGATGATCCAACGCGCGGTCTCTTCAGCCCGCGCCACCCCTTTTTCGAAAGACCGGCTGATCGGTGCGAACCGCAGCTCCGCCTGGATGAGCTCTCCGTTGACCTGGGAGTAGACATGCGTATCCACTCGCGGGATCCCGTGCTTTGTTCGCCCTTCCGCATCGAGTGAGAAAAAGTCACCGGCGTGCTGTCCTGGAACCAGATCCGCATCCTGACTCGCGTAGAACACTCTCTCCGGACTCGTCAGAAACTGCGTGATGTAGCGGTCAACGCTTTCCGCGGCAGCCAAGTATGCCGGTTTCTTCAATCGGGCGTAAGCCAGGGAGTAGATATAGAGATTGTCCGCCTGAATCTGCGCCAGCTTCTCGAAGTGCGGGTGCTTCCAATCCCCCTCGCCCGAGTATTGATACATTCCGCCCCACGCCGGATCCAATAAATCCCGCTGACGAACCAGGACAGTCTCGGCCAACTCCTTGAGTCGCGGCACTTTGGATGCCTGCCCCAATTCCCATTCCGCCAAGTTACGAGGGAGAATTTTGTGGGCGCGTTTGAAAGCACCGTCGCTCGCGTCCACCTGACCTTGGAAAGACTCCTGAACTTTCTGGCGAGCGGCGGGCGTCATGAAGGGATTGCTCGGAGCGACTCCGACCTCACGACCCTCAGCCGAAGGGCCGGGAGTAGGATCCTGAATGAACGCTTCCAGCACTGAAACGAGCCGATCGGGCTCAATATAACCCGAAAGCTTTGCGAGCTCGTGACCCTCGGAGTCGAACAAGATGGTCGCCGGCCAGCCGTAGTCCTCGTAACGATGCGAGAGGTCGGGGCGGGCGTCCTGGTCGGACTGGACCGCGATGAAACTCTGCGTGAGCAGTTTGATCACTCGGGGATCCCGATAGGTTGTCTCGTCCATGACGTGACACCAATGGCACCAAACTGCCCGCAGATCGAGAATCACCAACTTTTTTTGCTTCTTCGTCGAAACAAAGAGGTCATCGGACCATCTCTGCCAACGGACGGAAGGCGCGGCAGCGCAGACTTGAGAAATCAGAAACGAAGAAAACAATGCTGCCCGAAGAAGTCGATTCATTTCGACGATTTTACGGTTCACCTACGCCGAATACAATCCATCTCCAAAAAGTCGACTATTGCGACGCGGTGTTCAAAATCTCCAAAGACTCCGCATCCAAACGAAGCATCGTCGCCTTGAAAAGCGATTCCAACTGATCCAAGCTCGTTGCGCTCGCAATCGGAGCGGTGATCAGCGGGTGAGTGTGGACCCAAGCCACTGCGACCGAGGCCAGCGGTGCACCACAGCGCGCGGAGACCTGGTCGAGCGCCTTCAGGATCTTCAGCCCGCGTTCGTTCAAATAGGCATCTTTAATGCGCATGGCCCCGCGGACACTCTGGGCGAGGTCAGCATCAGTGCGGTACTTACCTGAAAGGAATCCCGCCGCTAGGGAGTAATAATTGATGACGCCCAGTCCGTGTTGCTTCGCGATCGGAGCGTACCTCCCTTCGAAGGGCTGGCGGTCATAGAGGTTGTAGAGAGGCTGAAGGCAGTCGTAGCTCGCTAGCCCTTCGCTACGACTGCACTCCATCGACTCGCAAAGTCGCTCGGGAGAGAGCTGGGAGGCACCGATCGCTCGCACTTTTCCTTCACGGATAAGACGGGTGAATGCGCCCAGAGTTTCGGCGACCGGCGTCTCGCCGTCGTCTTTGTGCGCTTGGTAAAGGTCGATCGTATCGATCTGAAGCCGCTTCAACGAAGCCTCGACTGCCTCAATGATCCACTTCTGAGAGAGTCCCTTTTGCGTTGGACCCCACTCCATCCCGACCTTGGTCGCGATCAGGACACGGTCGCGCTTGCCGGATTTTTTGAGCCACTTGCCGATGATCGTCTCGGACTCGCCGCCTGAGTTGCCGGGAGACCACTTGGAGTAGACGTCCGAGGTATCGATCAGGTTGTAACCCGCATCGACGAAAGCATCGAGGATGCGGAACGACAGTGCCTCGTCGATCGTCCAGCCGAACACGTTCCCCCCCAAAGTGAGAGGTGCCACGCGCAAACCCGACTTACCGAGCGATTTCATATCCATGATCGCTCTGTAGCGCAAATCTCTTTACCCCCAAAGAAGATCAAAATCGATCGGGACGGAAAGGCTTGGGCTCGAAGTGTCCTGGCAAACGGTTCCATACGGTATAGTCTTGACGAATCCCCACCCTTAGGAAGCCCCCGCAAATAACTTGGACAAAAAAGTGCGAGCATAAAACCATAATTATAGGGTTTTTCCTGACAAATGGCTTCGTTCATGGTGAGTCGGAACAGTACGATCCGCTTTTTTTTTTGCTGTTTCGGCCATAGTCCTCGCAGATGGTTTCGAGGCTCGGGGCCATGCTGACGAATATCTCTGCAATTTGGTCAACCCGCCCTACCAAAAAGTAATCCCTCTGTCGGGGAACCGAGGACGAACCTACTGGTCGCAGACTTTCGAGTATCCCGAATGCTCGGGGAAATTCTTTCTCACCTCCACCGATTATTGGGGGCACTGGAGGGGACAGCACGATGTTGGATCTTCAGACGGGTGAGAGTCGTCCCGGGGCAAGTACGAGATGGACCCATTTCCGAGTCCTGACGGCAGCCCATGAAACATCTCATTTTCTCGATTTCCGCGCTCCCCTTGGTTCTTGCCGCTGCCCTAACCTCGATTCCCGCAGCACAGGCTGGGGGAGGCGGAAGCTGTCATGCGGGGCAGGATTACGGAGCTGCGACCATCTCGCGCCGTCCCAACGATCAATCGCGCCTGACCTGCGAGTCAACTTGGGTCAGCGCCACTTCAAGCGCCGTTTTGGCTCGCTTAAAGTCTGGCCTCTCGTTCCAGCTCGAAACCACGGGAGGCACAGCAACCGCACTAAATGACCAAGTCGAGATGCACTGGCCTCAAGTGGTCAACCTGTCCGCTCGCTTGGACTGCACCTTCACGAAACTTTCCCACTCCCACTGAACATCACCCAAAAGTAGGCTAACGCGGGAATGAGTGGGTGAGCAACCCACTCATTCCCGCGGGTAGCAGTTGTGACAGGAAGAACACTGAATGCACACCCAGCGCTTGCAGGTGTCGCACTGGCTTTCAGCGGATTCGCGGCGGCAAAAGAAGCACATTTGGGTCATGTGCAGAACGATAACACGTTCCGTGATTTAGGGTTCGTCTTGCTCACCCAGATTCTGTTAGTTTTTGCGGGATGCCGTGCGCTCCCACCCTGAATCCTGCTTTAGAAGAAGCCTTGAGATCGGCCCTGGACCGAGCCCTGCGCGAAGCCGAACGCTTCCGAGGAGCCACAGCCCCGAATCCTCCGGTCGGTGCCGCTGCACTGGATGCGGACGGCGTGCTCCTCGGTGTGGCCGCCCATCGGCAAGCGGGGACAGCCCATGCTGAGGCCAGCTTACTTTCCGAACTCGAATCGGCGAATCTCGCGGCCAAAGTCCATACGCTGGTCGTCACTCTCGAGCCGTGCAATCACCACGGCAGGACTCCACCCTGCTCCGAAGCAATTCTGAAGCACCCCGGCATTCGCCACATCGTGTATGCATCTCCCGATTCTAACCCGCGCGTTCTGGGCGGAGGTGCCGTCCGCCTCAAGGAAAACGGACGCGAAGTCACCTGCTGGCAAAACCACGAGCCCAACTCGCCACTGACGGCGAGAGCCGAAGCACTTATTGCCCCCTTTGTGAAATGGTCCCTGACCGGACGGCCTTGGGTCACCGTGAAACAAGCTTTGGATGCTCATGGCTCCATGATCCCTCCCGATGGCCGAAAAACCTTCACTTCCGAAAAGTCCCTCCACTATGCCCATGAACTTAGAAAACGGGCAGACGCGATCCTGACTGGAAGTGGGACGATTTTGGCCGACCAACCCCATTTCACAGTCCGAAGGGTCCCCGACCATCCGGGCAAGAGCCGCTGGCTCGCGGTACTGGATCGACGGAACCGTGTTCCGGAGTCCTATTTGGCGGAGGCCCGTGCTCGGGGATTTCAGGCCGGTCGATTCAACGATCTGGAGAAATCCCTGAAATTCCTGGGCTCCCAGGGCGTCCATGAAGTCCTAGTGGAAGCCGGTCCAGAGCTGACCCGCAGCCTACTGGAAGGGGGATTTTGGGACATCCATGTGGTAATCCAAAGTCTCCCTACAGGCGACCGAATCACGGAGCACCCATGTTCAGCGGCATCATCGAGAAACTAGGCATCGTTCAACAGGCAGAAGCAGGCACGGACTTCCTGAATCTCCGGATCATGACTGGGATTCCGGACCTCTCGCTTGGCGAGAGTATCGCGGTAAACGGAGTCTGCCTGACGGTTGCGGAAATCGGCCCATTGCCTGATGAAGCCCTTTTCTTCCTCAGTCCGGAAACTTTAGACCGCACCAGCCTCGGTCGTGAAACCATACGGGGCGCAAAGCTCAATCTTGAACGCGCCCTCCGAGTTGACGCCCGGTTGTCCGGCCACATCGTGCAGGGACACGTGGATGGAGTGGGAGAGTTGACGGAGATCGAACCCATCGGCGAGAGCCATCGCCTCCGGGTCTCCATTCCCGATGCGCTCTCCCGCTATTGCGTCGAAAAAGGCTCAATCTGCCTTCACGGCATCAGCCTGACCATCAATCGATTGTCCGAAGCTCGCGAAACCCCCTCCTGGGTTGAGCTCATGATTATTCCCCACACCTGGCTTCACACCACGCTCCGCCACCTCAAGTCCGGGGATTCCGTGAATGTCGAAGTCGATGTCTTGGCCAAATATGCGGAGCGCCTATGTCAAACCTATCTGAAGCCCTAGACTTTCTCCGGAACGGCCGGATGATCATCCTCGTCGACGACGAGGACCGTGAAAACGAAGGGGACCTCGTCCTCCCCGCCGAGCTGGTCACTCCGGAGTCGATCAACTTCATGGTGACCCACGCAAGGGGGCTAGTCTGCTTGGCTCTCGAAGGTGCCCGAGTCGACGAACTCAGGCTGGCGCCCATGAGTGCCAAGAATGGGTCCAACCGGCAAACCGCGTTCACAGTCTCCATCGAGGCCCGACATGGGGTTTCAACCGGGATCTCCGCCCAGGATCGCGCCCACACCATCCGCGTCGCGTGCGACCCGACCCAAGATGCCAATGACATCTCCTCTCCGGGACACATTTTCCCGCTTCGAGCCGTCGAAGGCGGGACGCTTGTCCGCGCCGGCCACACGGAGGGCTCGATCGATTTGATGAAGTTGGCAGGACTTCGTGGCGCAGCGGTCATCTGCGAGATCATGAAGGACGATGGAACGATGGCGCGGCTTCCCGACTTGAAGGAGTTTGCGCAAAAACACGGATTGCCGATCGTCGCCATCAAGGATGTCATCGAACATCGCCTCGAACGCGAGTCGCTGGTCGAAGAAATCGCATCGACTCGTTTTCCGAGCGCGTACGCGGGTGCCGCCGGAGTCCAGGAATTCGAGCTCAAGGCCTTCCGTTCGGTTTTGGACGGCACCGAGCACCTCGCCCTGATCCGAGGCCCCATCAAGAACCCGAGCCTCGTCCGCATGCACTCGGAATGTTTGACCGGGGATGCCTTGGGAAGCCTCCGATGCGACTGCGGCGCGCAGCTCCAGTCCGCACTCAAGCAGATCTCGGAGAGCGAAAGCGGCGTCCTGGTCTACATGCGTCGGCATGAAGGGCGTGGCATCGGCCTGGGCAACAAGATCCGAGCCTACGCCCTCCAAGATCAGGGAATGGATACCGTGGAGGCCAATCGTCACTTGGGATTCAAGGACGACCTCCGCCACTATGGACTGGGCGCTCAAATCCTGAGGCATTTGGGAGTTACGCAGATCCGCCTCCTCACCAACAATCCCAAGAAGATCGTCGGACTCGAAGGATACGGCCTCGAGGTGGTTGAGCGCGTTTCGATCGAAATTCCCCCGAATCCATTCAATCAGAACTACCTGGCGACTAAGCGGGAGAAGTTCGGGCATGAGCTCGTCCTGGTCACGCAGCCCTCCGGAGAACAGTAATCATGAGATTTGCGATCGTCATCAGCCGATACAACGAAGAGATCACTTCAGGGCTCCTTCAAGGTGCGTTGAAGTTCCTAGAGGAGGCCGGTTCACCGGTCAGCGAGGAAGACATCATCTCGGCGCCAGGTGCATTCGAAATCCCTCTGATCGCTCAATCGATCGCACGGACCGAACGTTACGCGGGAGTGGTCTGCCTCGGCTGCGTGATCAAGGGCGACACCGCCCATTTCGAATTCATCAGCTTGGGGACGGCCATGGGAATCCAAACCGCTAGCCTGACGACTGGAACACCCATCGCTTTCGGCGTACTGACCACCTACACGGAGGAGCAGGCACTCTCACGGTCGCGGATGAACGACGAAAACAAAGGCCGCGAAGCGGCACGCGCTTGTTTTGAAACCGCCCGGGTGATTCAGAAGATTTGCTGACTCGAGATCGCGGATCAGGCGGGGAGGGAACTCGCGCATCGCCGCACCACCCGCAAAAGCTGAGAGACGTCGATCGGCTTTTCCAGTCTTCCGCAGACCGGAAAATCCTGAAAGCGCTCGAGATTCGCCGATATCACGACTACCGGGATCGAGGAGAACAATGTATCCGCCTGACGGGCAGTCAGGAATTCCCAGCCATTCATGACCGGCATCATTAAATCGAGCAGGATGAGGTGAGGGCGCAACCCATCTCGGATCGCCTCAACCCCACGTCGCCCGTCTTGCGCCAAAACCACGTGAAAACCTTCAGACTCGAGAAGCTCCTTCAAGGAGTCCCGAATTTCAAGGTCATCGTCGATGACTAATAGGGTCTGGTCGGACTTGTACGCGGGCTCCACTGGAAACCTCCTGGCTCAGATCGGTATCCGATATTCGCCAGGGGTGCCACTGAAACTCCCCGCTCCTCAATCACCCTAAAGTCGCTTCTCAGTCCGAATCAAATAGTCCCGGGAAAACCAGCCATGAAACTCGCCCAGTTGGGACGATCAAGATAGCCCTGATCACCGAAAGGAACCGGCTCCGCTCCACCAGTGTTGTACGCTGCTTCAATGTGACCTTGGAAGTCCGAGGCGCGGGTCCATGAGCGGATCAGGACTCTCATGCGGTGAACCACATCCTCGTTCGGGTCCAGGCAAGTGAACTCGTACCAAGGCTGCGCATCTGGAATTCCCGCACCCGCCGAGCGAAAAGCCGTAGGCGCGTCGGTGATTGGCCAGTCCGGAGCGCCTCCTGAGTCCGCGAAAAAGTTCGAAATGTAGATGTTGGTCGCTCTTCCTTTTTGAAGGGGCGACGGAATCAGATACTCTCCGCTCAAATTCTGTCCGTTCAGGAAATAAACATTTGGCCGAGGGTAGAGCGAAACCGACCGAGCCTGACTGTCAGCACCGGGCCCCTCCAGGCAGTTGCCGGTCTTGCCGCCCCAGTCTCCGGTGATTGCCGAAGTCACGCTGCTTGCGGGAGTGGACTTCACGGTGGTGATCGCTATCGAGTAGGCGCCCTCGCAGCAGTTTTTACCGTTGGGTGACTTCGAGTAGTCCCGATCGCAGGAGAGTACGCCTGTGGACGAAGCAGAAGCACTCGCATTCACTCCAGCTCCGGTCACCGCGAAACTCGAGAGCGTTCCATCCGTCAGCGTCATGGCCATGGCGGTTGGTCCAATTCCTGGCGCTCGGCCATAATAGAAAAACGGCTGAACTTCGGCATAAGCGCATTTTCCAGCTGGAAAATTGTATTGCAGGGTCAAGCCTTGGAAATAGAGGTCGAACTCCGGCACCTCTACCAGACAACGATCGTCCTGCAAGACTTCGGTTGAGCTGATCTTGCAGGTGCTCGTCCAGCTCGTGGGCAAGTGGGAGTAATTCGTTGTCCCAGCCAGGGGTTTCACTTGGATGAAAAAATCACTCGTCGTTCCGATGGGGGCCGAAAACGAGATAGTTCCCGTTCCCAAACCTTGCAGCCCCGAGATATCCGATTGTTTCTTACAGCCGGCCAGCAGGCCGAAAACCAAAACCAGCGAAACCCCTGAAACCCATCCTAGAGTTCGATCGGTCATTTTTTCCCCTCAAACGGTGAGGTGGAATCGTACCTGGAACCCGAAGTCGTTCAACGACTTTTTGACGGGTGACATAATATTTATTATCAGACGCTGATTTAAAAACGGAATGTGGACGAAAGACCCAGGATTGGCCCACTTAAGTTCACTTCTTGAGGAGTGAACTTGCCGCTGGCGTCAAGTAGCGGATCATCCACATAGGTTTTGCCTACGGTTGAGGGAGCCGCTTGGCTCAGCTTGAGAATTCGATATCCCGCGTATCCGCCGAGGCCGATCTTCCGGGTCAGTTGATATTCGGCGAGGAACCGAATCAGGAACGTCAATGGAGACCCTGAGTAGGTCGTGATGTTGGGCGCCGTTGCGCCGCTGGCCTGCGAGTTGAACTTCGTCGAAAGCCCGAGACCCGCCAGTACCCCGAAGTCCGCGCGGATGGAGTCCTGGTTCATCATGGAATAATCCACTCCGACCATCACCGGCATGCTGGAAGCCTTGAGATCGTAAATCTCCGAGGGCGTGGTCGAAGTCACTTCGACTTGGACTGCCTTACTGAGAGTCTCGACATGAAAAAGGAGAGAAAGCTTCGGGCTCATCCGATAAATTAGCTCGCCGCCGAAGCCAACGCCTGTCTTGAGCTCCGCGATGTTGAAGAGAGCATTGATCTTGTCCAGACTGAACAAGTTCAAGCCCGCCAACAATCGAACACCGAGCCTGGAACCTGTGACTCGCGAACCGCCCGAGGGGGACTGCGAGGCACTCCGCGCTGGAGGAGGAAGGGCTCGCCTCCCGGGGGGGGTGGAACGCCCAACAACGGGCGCTCCAGCAACTGGAGGCACCGCGGGAGGAGGGGTCCCCTCCCCGGCAAATTGGAGCGCCGAAGAAGACACCCAGCCCAGCTTTCCCGAAGGGGTTTTTACTTTGTAGAAGTCACCGGTAGCCTGGTCCGAGGTATAAAGGCGGGTTCCGCTTCGGAGAGTATCGAGCGTTGGCGAAGCCGCATCGGGAGTCTGATGAACTGCGACCGACGCAGCCCGGATCGTAGCGGTCTTGAACGCGTGAGCTAACGGTGAATAGAAAATGGTCAGGAGTAGCAAGGCCCCGGTGGAGCGCCACTCAATCCGTCTCACCGCATTTTTTTTTAGGCCAGTTGTATTAATCAGTCTCACTGGAATCGATAGGGATCAGTGGAGCCTCTCGGCCAAATCTTGCGAACGGGAGGCTGCACCTTGAAAGCATACAGGTTCCCTGCTCCGGAGAGCAAATAAAGTCTTTGCGAAACTGGATCGTAAGCAGGAGCACCTGAAAAACCACTGCCGTAACCAACGTTGAACCGGTAAAGTCCCGCTCCCGTGTTCTTATCGATCACATACAGGTACTGGAAGCTCGAGCCTACAATCACGTAACGGTCCGTGACGATCATCTGCGTCGGTGTTCCGGAATCCAAAACAAACTTCCAAAGCACTTTCGCGTTCTGCTTCTGAATCGCGTAAATCGCGCCCTCCGTCGACGGAAGGTAGAGGCGGTCCCCTTCCACCTGGACGGCTTTACTACCGCCCGCGTCGAAACGCCAAAGGGTCTCGCCCCCATCTCGCTTCATCGCGTACAGGGAGCCGTCATACGAAGGGACGTAGAGCATCCCCTGCTCGAGCACCGGATGCGCATCCACGTCGGTGAACTTGGTCCCTTGATGAAGCTTGCGCTCCCACTTGAGCTGACCGTCGTTGAGGTTCAAGGCCACCAAGAATCCGTCGCTCAATCCGGCGATAACTTCGTTTCCATCCACCAAAGGCGTCGAGGCTCCGCGAATCGTGGCCGTCGAGGCCGATCGGCGTCGATAGTGCCAGAGCCACTTGCCGGTCCCTGCATCGAAAGCGTAGACCGTGTCGTCAGTGGTGGTGAGAAAAAGGCGCCCGCCCTCGATCGTGGGTCTCGAAACAACCGGATTGTGGAGATCATATCTCCAGTTGACCCGACCGTTCTCGGCGTTGACGGAGTAGAGGTAGCCGTCCCCTCCTCCAAAATAGGCGCTCCCCTTATCGACTACGATCTCACTGACCACTCCGCCCCGGATCGGAAGTGTCCAGCGTTTCAGGAGGAGCTTGGGATAAAGTGAAACGAGGCCCGACGACTGGTTGCCCACGAGCAAGGTGTTCTCGAAGAAAACCGGATTGGAGTACTCAAACCCCTTGTCTCCAGCGACGAAGTCGCCATGAGTCTGATAGGTCCAGTCCCGCACTAGAATTTTTGGATCATCTTTGAGGTCGCGATTGAGATTGTGCCCAGCGCATGCGCCGGAGCCCAATGCAGAGATGAGCAAAAGGGCGAGGGCCAAGGGAAGGAAAAAAGATCTGGGTTTCACTGGGATCCGACTTTCTTCGACGGTTACTGGAGGCGCGCCTTGAAAATCTCGGCCGTCTTCGCGTATTCGGTATTGGGCAGCTGGGTCAGCACCTGATCATAGGTGGCCAGGGCTTGGGTTTTTTCCTGCTTGGCCTCATGGGAGCGTGCGATGGCGAGAAGGATATCCCCCTTCAACCCGGTGTCGGTCTCTTTCAGGGCCTTCTCGAAACTGAGGATTGCCTCTGCCGGTTTACCCGAAGCCTCTAGGCCATAACCCAAAGCATATTCTGACATCGCTTTTTCGTTCTTCCCCGAAGCCATTCCTTTGGCCTTTTCATAAAACGGGACAGCCTTCGAGGCTTCTCCGTGATTGAAAAAAAGATCCCCGATGGCGAGATTCGATTCGAAAGCGCCGCGAGTTCCAGCAAACTTCTCCGCGACTTCGCGATAGGATTTCAAGGACTCGGCGAACTTCGACTCCACATCCACTTTCCGGAAAGCCGCGCCTTCGGCGGGGTCAGCTGGCGGAGCGATGGCTTTTTCTGCGCCCTGCTTACCGGGGAGGACTTCTTTTGGAATCCCACTCGACGTACCTGAAGAAGTCGTCACTGCCAACGCCGCCAATTCCTTGTCATAGGATTGCCGCGCCTTGAACATCGCGTTCCGCGCGTCGCTCTCCTTGGTTTTCCCGTGACTGGCGAGGTAAGCCCCGCCCGCGCCGAGCGCGATCACAAGGGCCGAGAAACCGAGGAGCGCGCCGGTGTTTTTCGAAAGATTGGTGAAGATTCCGCCGATACCAGCCTGGAACTGGTCCGGTCTTTTAAGGGATTTGCGGTCAAGCCCGGAAGCGGTGTCGGAGAATGAAGGCATAGCTTCACATTTAGAGGACTCCTCCTATGTTGTCAAAAAGAAAGGTCAACGTTACCCTTGAAGAACACATGAGAAACCCGCTTCGGTTTGTCCTCGGAACAATTCTGGTGCTGGGAATTCTTACCAATGGCGCAGCGCACGCACGCGATCTCCAAGGCCGGCTGGGCCTCGGCTACAATGCGCAGTTCGCCAACGTCGAGCAATCCAACGGCGCCCCCGGAATCAGCGTCAAATACGGATTCACACGCGACATCGCGGCGGAGGGCGTCGTGGCAATAGCGACAGGCCCGCAAAGCAATTCAGCGACGGGAGTGAAGTTTTTCAAGAACCTCTTCTACGAAACCAATCTCAATTTTTATTTCATGGTCGGCGGCGCTCTCGTGAGCGCCCAAATCGCCAACACATCGCATTCAGGCGCCGAATTCCAGAGTGGATTCGGAGCGGAGTTTTTCATTCCCGGGGTCGAGAGTCTTGGATTCTCGATGGAGACCGGCGGACGACTCGAGAACCTGAGGGGCAGCTTCGCCCTCAAGACCCTAGGGGTGAGCTTCCTCAATGGGGGTATGCATTTCTACTTCTAACGCACTTCCTCATCTCGCTCGTCGATTAACAGCCTGCCTCGCGCTCGTGGTTTCGCTCGGAGGATCGCTCAGCTGGGTCGACCGCTCCGCCTACGCGGCCGAAGATAAGACTCAGCAACCTGAAGAGGACGATTTCTCAAGCACCCCTTACACCGAATACGGTGAGTTCAACGAAGAAGAGAACGAAGCTTCTGACATGAAGTTCTACCAATATGGACGTCTATTCGGCTTCGGCTTCGGGGTAGGGTATTCGGGCGCCACCGGCAACCGGGGAAAACTCTACCAAGGCGGTTTCCCCCTCATCGAAGTCAGGACCCAGTACTTCTTCGACTTCAATCTCGCCATGGGCCTGAGCCTGATGAGCATGAAACATACTTATGAAGTCAGTCCCTCCTCCCATGGAGGACACCATGACGTCAGCATCGTCGGCATCGGAGTCGATTTCAAATACTACTTCGAAACCAAAGATCTCGCCGCCACCATCAGCTTCGCGAACCCATACATCGTCGGAGGCATCGGATCCTACACCATCACCGATACATCCACTCTCGAGAACACCACGGACAAGGATGCGAGTTTCGCCATCAACGGCGGCCTCGGCATGGAGTTCGCGATCAATCCGAGAAAGACTTACTTCACCATCGAGGGGCGCGTGCACCAAGTGAACTGGGGCAAGACCGATCACCATGCCGAATATGCGCTTGATGGATTCGCCGATAATCAGTCCGGACTGATCTACTCCGTGGTCACCGGATTCACCTTCAGCTGGTGAGCCTCGGCAGCGAAAGGAGAGTGAGGATCATTTCCGGCGCGCGATGACCTTGCGACGGAACCTCGATACAGCCGCCTTCTTCTTGTTCACGGGGCGCGAATTCTTGCCTTGGACGAACAAGAGCCTCACGGGGCTTCCCATGTAGCCCCATTTCTCGCGGAGTGCGTTCATCAGATGGCGCCGCAGGCTGAAATGGACCTTGTCCGGATCGTTGACGTGACAGACGAAAGTGGGCGGATAGCGCCCCGACTGGTGGCAAAGGAAAAACTTCGCGTTCATCGGGTTGTGGATCTCGGCTTCTTTGCGTACCCATTCCGTGAACTCGTGGGTGACGACCTTGACTTTGCGCTGCTCGAGAATCTCGAGGATCAAGTCACCGAGATCCTCGAAGCCTTTGCCCTCGAGTGCGCTCGTGAAGAGGATCGGAGCGTAGCGGAGATAGGCCATCTCTTTGCGGATGATGTCGGCGGCGATCTCACGCGTGAAATCCTGCTGTTTACGCTGAGTGTCCCATTTGTTGACGATGAGGACCACCCCGCAGCCGACCTCTTCAATGAGTCCGCCGATCTTCTCATCCTGATCGGTGATGCCGGTCTCCCCGTCGAGCAGAAGGATCGCCACATCGCAACGATCCAGTGCCTTGCGGGCCTGGACGACAGAAAGGACCTCAACACCCTGCTCGGTCTTGCTTTTTCTGCGTATGCCAGCCGTATCGATGAAGATGAACGGCTTGCCGTTCAACTCGACCGCTGAATCCACGGCATCGATCGTGGTCCCCGCGATCGGGCTCGCGATCATGCGCTCCTCACCGATCAGCGAGTTGGTCAAAGTGCTCTTGCCGACGTTCGGGCGCCCCACGATGGCGATCTTGGGGATTCCCGGAGCGCGAGTCTCCCCTTCTGCTTCCTCCGACTCAGGAGCGAAATCGCGCGCAGTGCCGTCTCCGTCGTCGTCTCCCATGTCGGAATCGTCGTCGACGGGAAACTCCTCGTCGGTTCCCGTCAGCCCCAGTCGGGATGCGATCTCCTCTTGCAGGTCAGCGATGCCCCGGCCATGCTCGGCCGAAATGGTGAGGATCGGATCCAGACCGGTCGCGTAGAAATCCGCGATCCGTTCTTCGTGCATGTCGACGTCGACCTTGTTGACCACCCCGATGATGAGCTTATCCTTGCGATCGGCGAGTCCGGAACGCTTGAGTGACTTGAGAACGTCGCGATCCAGCGGAGTAAGTCCGGTTTGAGCGTCGAACATGACGAGGACCACATCGGCGCTGGAAAGCCCGATCTCCACTTGGCGCTCGATCTCGACTGCGAACTTGTCGCCGCCGAGTCCCCCAGTGTCAACGAGGAGGATCGAAAGCGCCTTGCCCTTCACCCACCATTTGACGGGTTCCTCGAGGCGATCTCGGGTGACTCCTGGGAGATTGTGGACCAAAGCGCGACGCCGCCCGAGAAGGCGGTTGAAAAGGGTGCTTTTTCCGACGTTCGGTCGACCGACGATCACCAGTCGAATGGGAGGCTTATCAGTGAAGGAACTCATTTTTCGTCGGCCCTTACTCTGGTTTTGCCACTATCGCCGGGGGTCTTTTTCTTCTTGGATTTGCCACTCCCTTTCGAGGGAGGAAGGTTGTAGCCCAAGCGCCTCAGGGCTTCCGCGTCCTTGCTCCAATCCTTGAGCAGCTTCACTTTCAATCCGAGGAAAACTTTTTCACCCATGAAGCGCTCGATGGACTTGCGGGCTTCGCTGCCGATCTGCTTGATCTTGATGGCGCCTTTGCCGATGACCATGCCCTTTTGGGACTCGCGCTCGACGTGGATGATGGCCTCGATCCGGGGAGGCTTGGACTCTTCGTCGAAGCTCTCGATTTCAACTGCGCAGCAATACGGAAGCTCGTCTCCGAGC
Source organism: Bacteriovoracaceae bacterium (assembly GCA_043759365.1). Taxonomy (GTDB): domain Bacteria; phylum Bdellovibrionota; class UBA1018; order UBA1018; family UBA1018; genus JAYVNB01. The sequence goes on from JAYVNB010000354.1 coordinate 16,325, forward strand.
TGAAGGAGGAGTTGCTCGCGGATTTTCTCGGAAACGAAAAATCGCGTCGGCCTATCCGAGAGTTGATCGGGATCAGGATAGTGAGGCACTCCTTCGGGCATCAAGGCCCAGGTCTGCGCCAGGAGCGGCTCGAGCTCGCGGCCCTTGTAGGCGGAGATCCGGTGCACCGAATTGAACTCGACACCGATCTCCTTGGCAGCCTGGAGGATATCGAGTTCGAGCGAAACACCCGAAGAGAACTTGAGATCGGCCTTGTTCATGAGCAAGAAAACCGGTGCCTTGACCGACTTCAGGAGCTCAAGCACCACTTTCTCAGCTTTGATGAGGGAGTTGGGATCGACGATGTACCAGACCGCTGAAACCCCATCGAGCGCTTCGCGGACTTCGGCCATCATGGAGGCATTGATGCCCCCTTCCTTCGCCTGGTGAATCCCGGGAGTGTCGACGAACACGATCTGGCCCTTTTTCTTCTCCGAAAGGATGCCGAGCACCCTTTCACGAGTCGTCTGGGCTTTCGGAGTGACGATCGAGAGATCGGTCTTGAGGATCCGGTTCAGCAAGGTGGATTTACCGGCGTTGGGACGCCCAGCGATGGTTACGAAACCGGATTTGGCCATAAAAGATGGATTCGCCTGGATAAAAGGGGGTTGGAAAGGTTTTAGGGGCTGACCGACTGAATAGCAGCTCGTGCGGCATTCTGCTCGGCTTCTTTTTTGGAGGAGCCCGTGGCCATGGCGAGGATTTTCCCGTTCATCCGCACTTCCACTTCAAACGTCTTGGCATGATCCGGCCCATGCGTCTGGATCAAGTGGTAGGAAGGCGTAACCTTGTGACGGGCCTGGACGATCTCCTGAAGCTGGGTCTTATGGTCGTAGAACGACATCAGATCCTGCTCCTCGGAGAAGAGCGGCGCGAACAGGTGGCGAACGACCGGGTAGACGGCATTGAACCCCCCGTCCAAGTAGATCGCCGCTATCAGCGCCTCGAAGGCGCTGGAGATGATTGAGGGCTTGAGGTTGCCACCGGTCTGGAGTTCTCCTTTGCCCAGACGAATGACATCTTGGAGGGAAATGCTCTTCGCCATCTGAGCCAAGGTCTTCTCGTTCACCACTGCCGCGCGCATCTTCGAAAGCTGGCCTTCGTGGGCGTTGGGGAACGTCTCCAGGAGGATATCCGAGACGACGACGTCCAAAATCGCGTCTCCCAGGAACTCCAGGCGTTCGTTGTCTCGGAGTGCCAGAGTTTTTTCGTTCAGAAACTCGTGGCCGTACGACGTGTGGGTCATGGCCTGCAGAAGAATTCCGCGGTCACCGAAGTTGTATCCCAGGCGTTCCTGCAGGCGCTCGAGGTTCATCACTATTTGCGTTTGTCCTGCCCCGTTTCTACAATAATAGCCTAATACTGTCAACAATCGCTGGCGACCCCGCGAACATTTCGCAATTTAGTTCTAAAACAAAGCAGTTTCAACTAGAAATGGCCCTACAATGCACTCGGCCAAATTCCCGCTTCTGATTCGCCTCTTCCCCTTTTGTCTCCTGGCGTTTTGGGGGGGCTCTGCCCGCTCCGCTTCGGCCCCCGTCGCACTCACCCTCTTTCACACCAACGACCTCCACTCCCAGTATCGACCTCTGCACGAGGTCCCTGCGATGGGCGGTGTCGCTCGCTTGAAGACGCTGATCACCCGCCTCCGCTCGGAAACTCAGAATTCGTTCTTTCTCGACGGAGGGGACTGGTCCGAGGGCAACATCTATTACAACCTCGGCGCAGGCACCGAGAGCCTGCGCATGATGGACTACCTCGGCTACGACGTCGCGCTCATCGGCAACCACGACTGGCTGAACGGTCCCGATCAGATCGTCAAGGTCATCAACGAGGCCCGCCCACGCGTGAACATCGTGGCCGGAAACTTCGACTTGAGCACCTACCGCGGATCGCCCGAGTTCAAGCAGGCGATTGCACCCTACGTGATCAAGAACGTGAATGGGTTGAAAGTCGCCTTCATCGGAGTCGCTACCTATGAATTCGTATTTGACGAGTTCCTCGCTCCCGTCAAGATCCTGAACCCGTTCACTTTCACCCGCGAGCTGGCTGCGCGCCTAAAACCCCAAGTCGACGCCATCGTCGTCATTTCTCACAATAGCGTCACGAACAACCAGAGTATCCTCAAAGCGGCGCCCGACGTCGATCTCGTCATCGGCGCACACGATCACTTGAAGCTCATCGAACCCCTGAAGGTTCCCCGCCCAGGCCGGCCCGACGGATGGGTGGTCGAAGCGGGATGCTGGGGAAGGTACCTGGGGCGGGTCGATCTGAAGATCCTGCCACGGGCCGAAGCCGATGCCCTGGGGGTTGCTTCCGTCCAACTCAACCGATACCAGCTCTATCCGATCGACGACCGCATTGCCGAAGATCCGGAGATCAACCGCAGGATCGACGCTCTCGAGGCCCAACTGGAAGGCCGTTACGGGCCCATATTTCACGACCATGTCGCGACCAACCAGATCAAGATCAATCATGACGGCAAGGACAACCTCATGGGGAACTTGACGACGGACTCGTTTCTGGACGCAACCCGTGCCGACTTCGCCCTGGATCAAACCAATTTCATCTATGGAGAGCTTTTCCCGGGCGAGATCCGCACGGCCGACGTGTTCAATTCCGACCCCGCCATCTACAATCCGGCCACCGACAAGGCATGGACGGTCAAGACCTTCCAACTGAAAGGCAGTACCCTCAACTGGCTGATGGCTCTCCTCTTCTCGAACCAAAAGCTCGCGGAGTTCGGGATCATCAGCACTTCCGGATTGGAGCTTGTTTACGATCCACGCGCGAGCGCGGCTCCGCCCAATCCGGGCGGCTTCCCGTTGCCGTTCCCTTTTCCACAGATCCCCAACGCTCCGGGCGGGGCGAACTCGGTCATTCAAGGTCTGGCGATCCAAGGACGCGCCCTGGACGTCAATGCCAACTATCGCGTGGCAGCCGGAGAAGGCGTCGTCCGCGCGATCCAGTTTTTAAACTCCTTCCTTCCCGGCGCGATCCCCTTGACGAACCTAACGGATACGGGACTCGAGGGCTGGCGCCTGGTCGCAGATCGCCTCCACAACCTGGATCCGATCATCCCGGGCAAGATCTCCGTGGGTACCCGGATCCGAACGAGTTCCCCTGACCTGTCCGTCACCTACAACGATCTCAGCTGGACCCCGCTCGAGACTACTCCGACCGGGATCCACGCGCTCCTCAATGCTACCGTCACGAATTTCGGCATGGCGGCCTCTCCCGGCACGGGTATCCAGATCCAGGTCTTTGGGGATTTGAATGGGTCCAATACCGTGGCCACCCCACGAACCGTCGTGATTGGAGCGGCCCAAACGATTCCTTCACTGCGACCGCTGGAAACTCAAAACTTCCAATGGGACCTGGTGATTCCTGGTGATCGGCAACTCTACCCTTTGACTGTTTCGATTGACAAAACGATAGCTGAGTCCAATCACATCAACAACGACGCTTCCCGGTGTTTCACGACCGCGCGGCAGTTCCCCGAGTAACGAAGGCCGCGGTCAATTCTTGGGTCTTCAGACGATCTTGGAAATCAGGGCCACGTCCCCTGCATTGCGCTCGACCAAAACGTCTTTTGGCCGTACATCCACACGGCGATTGGACCAATTCGCGGAGGACTCATCGGAAGGCACGCGGACCAGCACACGAAGGTAGTTCGGACTGTAGCCGGCGTACCATAGGCCTGAGCCGTCAGGGCCAGGGATCCTGCTCTCCAGCAAGACTCCCGACACAGTCTCCCCAGTGCCCAAGACGCGCTGATGAAGCTCGGTCATCCGATTCAAGCTCAGTTCACGCAGCACTTTGGCGCGGCGAACCCTCTCGGCTTGAGGAACGGAATGGGGCAGGCGCGTTGCCGGGGTGCCACTGCGCTCGCTGTAGGGAAAAACATGCAAACGACTCCATGAGAGCGTCTTGAGTCGTTGAACGCCCCATTCGAACTCCTCCGAAGTTTCTCCAGGGAAACCCGTGATCACATCCATGCCGACGAACGCACCCCCGACCGAGGCTGGGATTCGCGCGATCTTCTCCAGGCACTCGACCACATCTTGTTCCCCGTATTTGCGCTTCATCAGGCGGAGGATCCGGCCGTGCGGACTCTGCAGGGAGACGTGGAAGTGGGGGCAGAACCGCGGCTCCCTTCGCATGAGCGCCAGAAGCTCATCGTCGATCTCACGAGGATCGAGCGAGCTCACGCGAAGTCGCTCCAGTCGGGTCTCGGAAAGAATCGCTTGGAAGAGAGCGGCTAGCTGTGGGGATCCATCCGAACCATCGACGCCGTACTCACCAATGTTGATACCGGTGATGACGACTTCTCGTACTCCTTCTTGAACGAGTTTCCAGACCTGCGAAACCACCTCGGCCATGGGAAGGCTGCGGCTCGGGCCGCGGCCGTACGGGATAATGCAGTAAGTACAGAAGGAGTTGCAGCCATCCTGGATTTTGAGAAACGCGCGCGTCCGGTGCGTGATCGAGGACTCCACTCCCGTGACGGGGGCGTTCATCGCACTCTCGGTAGCAGGCCATTCGCGATCGATCGGATGCCGCGAAAGCATCTGCTCGTAGCCGGTCGCGGTCCCAAGGAGTTGGGCTCCGGCATCCGTGACTTGCGCGGCAGCCTCGAGAACCAAATCCAGGAGCTTGGGCTTATCGCGGTTTCCGACGACGAGATGGACGCCTTTGGTGCGGCCCATCGACTCAGGATCGACTTCGGCTGCACAGCCCGTCAGGACGATTTTTGCCGAAGGCGCCTCGCGACTGAGGCGAGTGGCCATTTTGCGACTCTGGCGGTCCGCATCATCCGTGACGGTGCAGCTATTGACGATGCACAGTTCGGCCAGGCTTTCCTCACCTTCTATCGCCGGCAACCAACCCCGACTTCGCAACTCGCTCTCGATCTGCTGGCTGTCGTAGAGGTTGGCTTTGCAGCCCAAGGTCTTGAGGACGTAGCGATGTTCCATAAATGCGACCGTCAGGCTCCTTGTGATTCCATCGCGGCCGGATCCACGGCTTCGATCACCGCGCCACCCAGGACCTCGTCCCCGTCGTAAAACACGACAGTCTGCCCAGGAGTGATCAAGCGCTGGGGTTCATCGAACTCCACGTGAACTGCCCCGTTCTCGAAGGGCGTGACATAGCATGACGCCTCCTCGCCCTGCGAATGAATCCTCGCCACGCATCGGAGGTCCCTAAGCCCTTCGAGCGGGGCGATCCAGTTCACGCGCGTGGCCCGGAGTCGAGTGCGGTGAAGGACTTCCTCGGGTCCCACGATCAGGACGTTTTGGCGCGAGTCAAAGCCAACTACGCAGTAATGCTCGCTTTCCTTGCCCGATAGATGCAGACCGCGCCGGCTCCCCAAAGTGTACCCGTAAAGTCCTTCGTGCTCGCCGATCGTTTCGCCCCGGGAGGTCCGAATGATCCCGGAAGGACGAAGCGAAGCCGCCGAGCGAGACTCCACGAACGCCTTGCATCCGGCATCCGAAACAAAACAGAGGGACGGTGCGTCGACCTCTTCTTCCAAAGGGAGTTCAAACTCTGCGGCAAGTTTGCGAACCATGGACCTTGGAATCCCTCCTAGCGGCATCATCAGTCGCACCAGCTCCCTCTGGGTCAGGGACGAAAGAAAATAGCTTTGGTCTCGCGACAGGTCGCTCGCCCGGGTCAGCCGGACTGTGCCGTGGATCGGATCCGGAATCACTTGAGCGTAGTGGCCCGTGGCGACTTTCTCGCACCCCAGTTCATCGGCTTTCTCGAAAAGATGGTGGAACTTGACGTCGCGGTTGCAGAGGGCACACGGATTCGGAAGCCGCTGTTGGAGAAATTCATGGACGAAATTGTCGACAACCTGGCCCTCAAAACGATCGCGTGCGGAAACCGGGATGAACTGGATATCGAGTTTCTCGCAGAGCCGCTTGACGGGAGCGGGATCCGCGGCGCGCGCGCAACGACTTTTGAAGGGCGGCAGGCCCTTGGCGTTCGGGTTTGCATCACTGAACTGCAGATACAGTCCAATCACTTCAAATCCTTGGTTCTTCAGGAGAGCTGCCGTGACTGCGCTGTCCGCGCGGCCGCTCAAGGCGACCAGGATCTTAGGCTTCATCGCGACCTCAGGCGTTCAACGCATTTCGAGAGCGCGTCGACGAAGCGCGCTTCCTCGGACTCGGAAAGGGGTTCGGAGAGCGAAATGCGAATCGCGGATTTCGCGCTCCCCACCTTCATTCCCATCGCCAGGAGAACATGAGAAGCTTTTTCGACGCCGCTCGAGCAGGCCGAGCCCGAGCTCACCGAATAGCCCTCGAGATCCAAGGCTGGCACGAGCCCCGGCTTCTCGAGTCCGTCAAAGCCCAGATTGAGGGTGTTGGCGACCCGATGAGCCGCATGGCCGCCATGGATCCGGGATCCTGGGACGCGATCGACAACCCTCCGCTGGAGGCGATCCCGGGAGATTGCGACGTCCCGGGTCCACTCACTTGGCTTCAAGCATCCCGCAGCGGCGCCGAGGCTGATGGCGCCCAAAAGGTTTTCGGTGCCTCCTCTTCGTTCGAACTCTTGGAGTCCAAATAGAGTCGATTCCACTCCGCTTGCATCCAGTGACCAAAGCGCTCCGATGCCGCCCAAGGCTCCGATTTTGTGCCCGCTGAGCGCGATGTGATCATAGCCGCTTTTCGCTGCGGACAGTTCGAGCTTTCCCCAGGCTTGCGCGGCATCTCCATGAAGCGGGATACCCCGATTCAACAATACCGAACGGACGGATTCCGGAGCCTTCGAGATCACACCGGTTTCATTGTTCACCCAGATAGCGCTAACCAGCGCGGTTTCAGGCTGGAGGAGCCCAGGCAGCTCCTCCCAGAGGATTTCGCCGCTGGAAGCGACTGGAAGGAAACTGACCGAACCTCCGTTGGACTCCAGCCATCGAACACACCGGAGAACCGAATCGTGCTCGACCGCGGTAAGGATCCAATGAGGGGAGCCCCCCGACTTCAGCCGGGGCTCCAACTCGGAACGAATCGCCAGTTGATTGGCTTCGGTACCGGAGGAAGTGAAGGTCACGCTGAGGGGGTTCGTTTCAGACCCGAGGGAGCAGGCGACTTGTTCGCGCGCGTCTGTGAGCGCACGACGCCCCCTCCTCCCGTGCGAGTGAACGCTGGAGGGATTCGGGACGATCCGTGAGGGATCCTGAAGGAAAGGGAGAAGCGCCTCTAGGACCTGTGGCCGAAGAGGCGCCCCTGCATTGGAATCAAGATAGATCGCGGCTCTTGCCGACATTGGCCGAAGCTGCGGGAATCTGGAAGCCCGTATCGAGGATCCCGGCCGAAGCGCCTTTCGGCAGGTCGGCTGAGGTTCCACGGGCCTTGCGGATCAAATCACCTACGGAAGTGGTGGTGAGGTATTCCTGCATGATGAGGCCGAGGTTTTCGAAGTAGGTCTTGGTGAGGATGAACTCGACCGTGTCGCTCTTGACGTCGCTCGAACCGATCAGATCGCGAGCGGGGTTGATGTTTTCACCCACGCTGATCAGGACGTCCTTGATCGAAATTTCATCCATCGAACGCGAAAGAACATAACCGCCGCCTGGACCGCGAACGCTCTTCACGACAGAGCCTTTGCGTAACCGACGAAACAGCTGCTCCAAATAATGGAGCGAGATCTTCTGACGCTCGGAAATTTCCTGAAGCCGAACAGGACGACCATTTGAATTGAAGGTCAGATCCAGAATCGCTCGGACGGCGTACCGTCCTTTTGAAGTCAAACGCATGTTTATCTCCCTTTCCCTCTCACAAATCCTTC
>JAYVNB010000355.1:0-8449 GCA_043759365.1 Bacteriovoracaceae bacterium
ATCGCCTGCATCTGCTCGTTGAGGTAGTACTCCTTCTGGGAGCGCTCCATCTGCTTTTTCACGCGGGAACGGATCCGGCGCTCGACCTGCAGGATTTCAATTTCGCCCTGCATGAGCTGAAGCAGCTTCTCAAGTCGCTTGCTCGGCTCGGGGATCTCGAGGATCTCCTGCTTATCCTCGAGCTTGAGGTTCAAATGAGCGACCACAAGATCGGCCAAACGTGCCGGTTCGTCGATCGTATTCACGCTCATCAGCATCTCGGGTGGGATGCGCTTGTTGAGTTTGACGTAGTTTTCAAAAGTGGACTTGAGCGAGCGGACCAATGCCTCGAGCTCGACGGTCGATTCATTCTGATCGGGCAACTCCTCGACGATCGCCTCGATGATCCGGTCGCTTTCCATGTACTGGACGATACGGGCGCGCTTCTTACCTTCAATCAGGACTTTGACCGTATTATCGGGCAGTCGAAGGATCTGGAGGATCGTACCCAGGGTTCCGACTTCAAAGATGTCCTTTTCGCCGGGACTCACCGTCGTAGCCTGGCGCTGGGCAACAAGGAAGAGTTCCATCTTCTTGTTCACACACTCTTCCAACGCGTTGATCGATTTTTCCCGGCCCACGAAAAGCGGGACCACCATATGCGGGAAGATGATCACATCGCGCAGCGGAAGAAGCGGAACCTTGATGGTCACGACTTTCCTATCCTTACCTTCTTTGTGATTGCTCATAGCCCCTCGTCCTTGGAGATGATTGAAGAGACACCGGGTCTGGAAATCTTTCCCTTTCCCGTCCTACAACTCCATCACACCCGAATAGCGATTGCAAATGCGGGGCTGAAATTGCGGTCTGTAATCTTATTAAGTTTCAACGGGTTGAAGAAAATCATCACTCGGCAGAAATGACCTGTCCCGCGCGCGGGTCGCGTCGCCCGCTCGGAGTCGATCCGAAGGGGAATCTTTGGACAAGTTCCGCCCCGGGAACGTAGTATTTCGCTACGTGAAAAAAAAGGCCCGCTCCCCATGGGAGCGGGCCTTTCGATAAGTGTGGGAACGAGCGGTTAAGCGCTCTCCGCTTTCGACGCTGCCGCCGCAACGACCGGCTTCGTGGCCTCGGTTCCATCGTTCAGAACCATGACCGGACGTTCGCCCTTGAGGATCGTAGCCGAAGTGATGATGCACTTCTTCACGTCCGTCTTAGCCGGAAGTTCGTACATCACTTCGAGCATCGCCTGTTCGAGGATGGCCCGAAGTCCACGAGCACCCGTGGCGCGCTTGATGGCTTCCTTGGCAACCGCAACCAGAGCGTCTTCCTCGAATTCCAATTGCACACCATCGTACTCAAATAGTTTGGTGTACTGCTTGGTCAAGGCGTTCTTCGGTTTTTTCAGGATTTCGATCAACGCCGTCTCATCGAGCTCTTCGAGAGTCGCGATGATCGGGAGACGACCGATGAACTCGGGGATCAATCCGAAACGGATCAAATCCTCAGGCTCGACCTGTGCCATGAGTTGGGAGACGTTCTCTTTCTCCTTGGACTGAATGTTGGCGTGCAAACCGAGAGCCCGCTTGCCTTTACGCATGCCGACGATCTTGTCGATCCCCACGAATGCGCCGCCCACGATGAACAGGATGCTCGAAGTATCGACCTGAACGAACTCCTGCTGCGGGTGCTTGCGCCCCCCCTTCGGAGGAACATTCGCGATCGTTCCCTCGATGATCTTGAGAAGTGCCTGCTGAACGCCCTCACCGCTCACGTCGCGGGTGATGGACGGGTTCTCGCTCTTCCGGGAGATCTTGTCCACTTCGTCGATGTAGACGATCCCTTTCTGCGCGCGCTCAACATTGTTGTCGCAGGCCTGCAGAAGGTTCAGGATGATGTTCTCGACGTCCTCGCCGACGTAACCGGCTTCAGTCAACGTCGTCGCATCAGCCATCGCGAACGGAACGTTCAGAAGCTTGGCAAGGGTCTGAGCGAGAAGCGTCTTGCCGGTTCCGGTAGGACCAATCAAGAGGATGTTGGACTTCGAAAGCTCGACTCCATCCTTGGTCTTCTTGCTTTCGCCCTGATGCTGGATGCGCTTGTAGTGGTTGTACACCGCCACGGAAAGCACTCGTTTGGCGCGATCCTGTCCGATCACATAATCATCGAGCGTGGCCTTGATCTCGGAGGGCTTGGGAATTTTCTCAGAAGGACGACTAGGTCCTTCTTTCTGACCTTCCTCGGCGATGATGTCATTGCAGAGTTCGATGCACTCGTCACAGATGTAAACCGTCGGACCCGCGATCAGCTTTTTGACTTCCCGCTGGTTTTTCCCGCAGAAAGAGCAACAAAGGTTCCCGAATCCGTCTCCGTATTTTTTTCCGTCCATAGTTATCCTTTACACCACGCCGTGTTTTTCGATGACCTTGTCGATCAGGCCGTATTCGACCGCTTCCTGCGCCGAAAGATAGTTGTCCCGATCGGTGTCCTTCTTGACCTGCTCCATCGAGCGACCGCTGGCTCGAGCCATGATCGCGTTCAAGCGATCCTTCAGATAGAGGATCTCCTTAGCTTGGATTTCGATATCGGAAGCCTGTCCGCGGGCACCACCCAAGGGCTGGTGAATCATGATCCGAGCGTGGGGCATGCTGTAACGTTGCCCTTTCTCCCCCGCACAAAGGAGGAGCGCACCCATGCTGGCAGCCATGCCGATGCAATAGGTGGCGACCGGTGCCTTGATGTATTGCATGACATCGTAGATCCCCAGTCCGGCATAGACCGAGCCACCTGGCGAATTCACGTAAAAGTGGATTGGCTTGTCCGGGTCCGAAGACTCCAGAAAGAACATCTGTGCCACGAGCAGGTTGGCTACCGTGTCGTTCACTTCGGTTCCCAAGAAGAGGATGCGATCGAGCAACAACCTGGAATAGATGTCGTACTGCCGTTCTCCGCGTGCAGTCTGTTCGATAACGATCGGATTCGGGATATAACCCTCGGCCGAAACAGGACCCATCGTCGTCGAATGACCGAATCCAACAAGATCCGGCCGTACGAGATCAGCAGGGACCCTTTTTCCACCGGACTTGATGAGCATCTGAGCGACTCCTTTTTGAGAGGGTCCGTTGGGATCTGGACCGAGGTGAACCAAGCTGAAATCAGTATTACCCATCCCGAAGATTTGTCGCGCTGGGCTATACAAGAATTTTGCAGAATTAAATGGCCGCCCACGGCAAAAGGCAATGAATGCCAGCAAATTGCAGGCAATCGGTCATTAACGTCCCTGCGCCCTAACTAGGAATCCACTGACAATGAACAAGTCAAAGATTCGGCGCCTCGCTCCTCGTCAAACATCTCCGGGCTCAGGGTTTCCATGTACGCCAGCAGCGCGGCACGCAAACCTTCCAAAGTCAGATTGGCGGCCCCGTGTCCCGAGGTCTCCAGAATCTTCCCTAATTCTTCTGTCATCAACGGTGCCGGAATCCCGGACAAACTCACCACCGTTTCGATGAGCTCTTGCCCACCTGGTACATTTTCCCGATTGAGGACGTCCATTTCCCCCTCCACGGGTCAAGTATAGAAACTTCAATTTCCTAACATCAAGAGCAATTTCAAGAATTGAACCTTTCAGCATTCTCGCTTGCTTAGCGCGGTCGCTCTGCGTCAAAAAGAGGATGTCTACTCAGACTCGCTAAGGCAGGGACCAAGACAGCACCCAAGATCAGCAGGCCCCCCAGCGCTTGCTGGGCATCCAAGGTCTCATTTAAGAATAAGTAACCCCAAAGCGTCCCTGCCAGGGGCTGGATGAAAAGAGTGAGGGCCATGCTGGGAATCGACGCCCGCGAAAGCGCGATCATCCAGAAAAGATAAGTAACAGTAGTTCCGACAGGCCCCAGGAACAGGAGGCCGATTATCGCTTTTCCGTCGAGCTGGTCATACAGTGGGAGTCCTCCTCGGAAACACGTGACCCCGGTCAGGAGGAGCAGACCTACGACAAGCGAGTTCCCGAAAACTGCCATCGGTGCATGCCTCTTCATCAACTTGCGCGCGAACACGGAATAGACCGCCTCACCTGCCAGCGACGCCACCATCAATAGGTTGCCGAGTAGGTGGGCGTCCCAGAGACCCACGACTCGTCTAGGTGTGAGGCCAGTGAGAAGGGAGAATCCGGTGACGGCCACGGCGAACGCCAACGCATGAAGAGCGGTAAACCGCTCCTTCAGGAAAAGCCAGGCCATGAAAACGGTCATCAAGGGTTCCATCGCTACGATCAAGGCGTTGTCGATGGCGGTCGAAGTGGACAGACCCGTCAGCTGGAAAATCGGGGAAAAAAAGAAAGTGAAGAAACCAATGCTCATCAACCAACCCCAGTCGGCACGTGATCGAGGTCGGAAGAACGGTTGCCCGACCCGGCTCCGCAGCGAGGGCACGAGTCGAAGCAGGCCGGCACCCAGTAGGTAGGCCGCAAGAGCCGACGCGTATCGCAGCCAAGAAACTTGCAGCGGAGTCACAGTCCTCAAGAGCAGCTTTCCCATGACGGGATTCGCCGACCAGATGAGATTGCAAATGATCAGGCCGATGAATATTCTTGAACCCACGATTCGTTTCAAGCTACCTCACCCCTTGACCCGCGTGAAGGGCGGAGGGAGTATGGCGCGATGAAAAGCCCAATCGGAAAGTCCCCGCGCGACTCGAACGTGACCATGACCGAAATCGTCCTTCCTTCGGACGCAAACGCGCTCGGAACGATCTTCGGGGGCAAAATCATGGCCTGGATCGACATCGCGGGAGCGATCGCTGCCGGGCGCCACGCCCGCAGGGTGGTGGTCACGGCTTCGATCGATGCACTCCATTTCATCGCCCCGGTGAAGGTCGGGCACGTGGTGCACATCCGGGCCGCGGTGAATTACGCGGGCCGCACCTCGATGGAAGTTGGAGTGCGCGTGGACTCCGAAAACCCCGTCACGGGAGAGACTCACCACACCGCCACGGCTTATGCGACTTTCGTGGCCCTCGATGATCACGGCAGGCCCTGTGTGGTGCCTCCGATCGCGGCTGAATCCCCGGAGGAAAAGCGCAGGTTCGATCAAGCCGTGAAGCGGAGAGCTTCACGGATCCGATTGGCCGAAGAACTCAAGCGCCAGGATGGAAACGAACCGGCTTGAGGCCGGCGATCAATCCGTCAGTTCTCGGATATCGTCTTCCTTCTCAGGAACCAGATACCTTTCATATTCCTCCTGGAAAGCGAACTGGCGCTCCCCAGGACCTCCTTCGACCCTGTCGACGTAGACGACTCCAGCCAAATGATCTAGCTCGTGCTGAAAAACAGTCGCGAGGAAATCCTCCGCCACCAGATCGCAGACGTTGCCGCTCTCATCCTGGAAATCGACACGGATTTTTCTCGGGCGAAAAACTAAGCCACGGAATCCCGGCACCGATAGGCACCCTTCCCAAAATCCTTGCGGCTCCTTATCCAGGACCGTGACTACGGGATTGATGATCACGGTCAATGGCAGGTGACCCATCTTCGGATAGCGTGCGCTCTCCTCCGAAAAACCGATGATCGCCAATTGGAGCGACTCGTGGATTTGAGGGGCCGCGAGACCGATCCCTCCATACTCCTTCATGGTATCCCTCATATCCTCGATGAGCCGCTGGAGCTCCTCGCTCCCGAACTCCTCGGTGCGAAGCGGGCGTCCCACCCGACGAAGGACGGGGTGACCGAGGCGCGCGACCTTGCGAATGGCCATAACTGATGACTCCTATGCTAGGGTCACCCTAGATGGGACTTCGCTTGAAGAAAAGCATCTATCTGTTTCGTCATGGTGAAACCTCGTGGAATGCGGAAGGCAGAATCCAGGGTCACCACGACATCCCCCTCAACGACTGCGAGCGCGTGCAGGCGCGCCGCATCGTGACTCCGATCCGGAGTTTGAAGGTCGAGGCCATTTTGAGCTCTGACCTGAGCCGTCCGCTATCCCGGTTTTTCAGGATAAACGACTTCGGGAAGTCTATTTCGGAAAGCTGGAGGGCCTAGATCGGGCGCAAATCGAGAAGAAGTTCGGGAAAAACTTTTCCGATGGCTTGAGGGATCGGCCGATGAGGGAATTCGGGAGTTTTTTGAGAAGCAGGGTCATTTGGGTCGGATCGCGATCTCCTGCCATGGCGGCGTGATCCGCAGGATTCTCCAACATGCAGAGGGGATCGAGGGGTTTCCCCTGGCGATTCCAAATAGTGCGATTTTCCCGCTAGAACTGGACATGGAGAGCGGGCGATGGCGCTTTCTTCGCTTCCTCCCCTTGCCCTGATGCTCCAGGGACAGGGAAATCCGCTGGGAGCGTCTTAGTGCCCATGCTAAATCTATTTACATGACCAACTTCCGCGTTGAAACCGACACGATGGGCGAAATGAAGGTGGAAAGCGACAAGTACTGGGGTGCGCAAACTCAGCGCTCCTTGATCAACTTCGCCGTCGGCAACGACCGCATGCCTCGACCCGTGATCCGCGCCCTGGGTGTGCTAAAAAAAGCGGCTGCCCAAGCTAATCACGAGTTGGGAAAACTCCCCAAAGACAAGCTGGATGCGATCTCGACAGCTGCCGACGAAGTGATCGAAGGCAAGCTCGATGCCCACTTCCCGCTCGTCATCTGGCAAACGGGTTCAGGCACCCAAACCAACATGAACGCGAACGAAGTGATCTCGAATCGCGCGATCGAGATGCTCGGCGGAGCCATGGGCTCGAAGAAGCCGATTCATCCGAACGATCACGTCAACATGAGCCAGTCCTCCAACGACTCATTTCCCACGGCGATGCATATCGCGGCGGTCGAACAGGTCGAGACCTCGCTCCTGCCCGCCCTCAGGAAGTTCCATCGTGCGCTTGCTGCGAAGGAGCAGTCCTTCGAGAAGATCATCAAGGTGGGGCGCACCCATTTGATGGACGCCACTCCCCTCACCCTCGGCCAGGAGTTCTCAGGTTACCGGATGCAAATCGAGCTGGGCATCGAAAGGGTCGAGCAGACCTTGGAGCGACTCCGCTCGTTGGCGCAGGGCGGAACCGCAGTAGGAACAGGACTGAACACCCACCCCCAATTCGCCGAGAAAGTAGCGGACAAGATCTCAATGATCACGGGGACCCGTTTCGTCTCCGCTCCGAACAAATTCGAAGCACTGGCAGCCCATGATGCCTTGGTGTTCGCCCATGGCGCACTCAAGACGCTTGCCTGTTCGTTCATGAAGATTGCGAACGACATCCGTTGGCTGGGCAGTGGACCCCGCTGCGGGCTCCAGGAGTTGAGCCTGCCCGAAAACGAGCCGGGCTCCTCGATCATGCCCGGAAAAGTGAATCCCACCCAGAGCGAATCGATGACCATGGTCTGCTGCCAAGTGATGGGCAACGATGTCGCGATCAACTTGGGCGGATCGAACGGCCACTTCGAGCTCAATGTTTTCAAGCCACTCATGATCCATAATTTCCTGCACTCGTGTCGATTGCTTGCCGACTCAGCTTCGGGTTTCGTCGACCACTGCCTGGAGGGGCTCAAACCGAACCTGCCCGTGATCGCCCAGCATTTGGAGAACACGCTGATGCTAGTAACGGCCCTCAATCAGCATATTGGCTATGACAACGCCGCTAAAATCGCCAAAAAGGCGCACAAAGAAAACAAGACGCTTCGTCAATCCGCGCTTGAACTCGGACTTCTCACGGATGCGCAGTTCGATCAGTGGGTTCGTCCAGAGGACATGATTCACCCACGTGACTAACAACTAGCCATGGAGACACCGTTGATTTCACCCGAAACCATTCTCCTCACCCGCGAGGGAGTTTGGCTTTCGAATGGACAGGAAATCACGCATCGCGAGCAGTGCCGTGCATTTGCCCGTCACCTCAGCCGGGACGATGATGGCTGGTTCATCGCGATCGGCAAGGACCTCAAGCGGATCGAAGTCGAAGACACCGCATTTTTCGTGGAAGGCCTGAACGGGAGCGCGGATCAAGGCTATGAAGTCCTCCTGAGCGATGACTCCCGGGAACACCTCGATCCCGCCACTTTGCTCTATCAAACCAGCCGACTCACGTGCCGCATCCGGGGCAAATCGGTGGAAGCCAAATTCCTGACTTCAGCTTACCTCGAAATTCTCTCTCACTTGGACGAGGACTCGACCTCCTACTTCTTGATCCTGGGTGGACAACGCGTCACTTTGGCCAAGAAAGATGAGATCAGAAATTCAATTCGACCCGGGTAGCGAAGACCTTCGCATCCGGAATCGAGGAACTGAAGCTCGGATGAATCACATACTGAAAATCCGGCTGGAGTACGACGCCTGGGATGAGTTCGAGCCGGTAGTTCGCTTCGTAGGTCCACTCGGCACCCAACGTATCCTCTCCCACAGCCGATTGCGCATCCCGGAACTCCCGACCTGAATTGGCGCGTGCATAACCGACACCCAGGCGATCCTTGGGACGTCCTGGA
>JAYVNB010000356.1:0-8421 GCA_043759365.1 Bacteriovoracaceae bacterium
AAACACCGCACCCAGCGCTTCGCGGCATCTTTCAATCGATGCCCGGATGCGCATCAAGTCGCGAACAGCACCTTGCTGCGAAAGAGCCCGGTTGAGATCCACGAAAGGTGACTCGGAGATGTCGGCGGCAGGAAGTCGGGAGCGGATTTCATCCGAGACTCCGAGCGCCGCCACTTGCGCTCCGAGGACCACCAAGGCATCCCTCATGGCTGATCGGAGTGCCGGGTACCCGGGTGCGCCCTCGAGCATTTCGACGATCGGTGTGACTACGGACTCGGGTGAGCTTTCGATCCAGTCCGCATCCTCCGCTTCCGTGAAGACTCGCGCGAAAAGCTCCGCCAAGTCGGGTTCGCGCTCGGTTCGTGGGAGGACTTTTCTCATCAGGCGATTCGAGGCTTCTGAAAAAAACCCAGCCTCCTGACTGAGGCCCGCGTGACAGAACAGCCTTACCCCCGAAGCATCCCGCATTACCGACGAAAGAACGGTGCCGAGCTGCACCCGCCATTCGGGATTGCGACCCAGAAGCTGGAGGACGAAACGAAAACGGATCCCTCGCGCGTCCTCCGTCGGTCCCGGGCCCGAATTGAGGGGCAGCCGCACCCAAGCCATCAAGCTCTCGAGCGAGCCAATCCGATCTTCGAGCGATGCATCCGATCGAACACCCGCGAGAATCACAGGAAGATCCATCTTAAGCTGCCCGCGCGCGAACAGCAGGTTGAAGCGGTCACGCAGAGTTTGGAATTTTCCGGGTCGAAATTCCCGACTGACTTCTTTCAGAGTTCTCATCGTGAAAGAATTCGTACCTGAGCTGGACCAAACCCGCAACTGGGCGGCGCGACTCGGCTCCGAATCGCGCCGCCGATACGGATTGGAATCAGTGGTTGCGACTGGAAACGAGAGTCAGACTCGGCATGACTTTACCGTTGGAGGCGACTAGGCGGAGGTGGTTGGCTCTGCGAGTGGCAGGCCTCGCGGAAGCGCGACCGATGCGCAAAACGGATGAGGATGAACGGGATTCCGAAAACATCAGGAAACCGAGGGCGGCAAGACAACCCAGTGCCAGAAAGTTCGAAACATCATTGTTTTTCATAAATCAGTACTCCTTGACTGCTTCAATCGCTTCGGTAGAACCCGGTTTTACTGAACGGTCAGGATTTGCCCACTGAGGATGACCGGGCAAAAGGGCCCAGAGCCGCTCAGGAGTGAATGAATTCGTGGCTTTTTTTAAACAGTTGTTAAAAAACAGCGAGCACGATAGCACACTGCGCTATGAAGTCCCTCTTCTGTCTCCTGCTGCTGGCCGGATCAATCCCCGCTTTTGCCGAGAGTGCACCGGCGAGCCCTTCGCCGGATCGCAACGGCTTGATTCGGTTAGAGCTGGTGACCCGCTACCGCAACGAGGTTCGTTCCATCCTCGAAAAGAAATGCTTCGATTGCCACAACAGCCAGAGACGCATCGCTTTCTACTTCCTTCCTTTTTTAGGCCCCCGCTTGAACCCTGTTGTTCGGGAAGTCCGCAAAGCCCGATCTCGGCTCGACATGGCCCAAGATTTCCCGGATTTTAAAGCCCAAGGCAGCCAAAATGCAGCGAGTCTGCTCCAGGCCATCCAAGGAGCAGTTCAGACGGGCAGCATGCCGCCCCGGATCTACCAGAGAGCCCACCGCGCCAGCATCCGGCCCTCCGAGAAGAAGGCCATCTTGGCCTGGATCGCCGAATCACAACCCTTGCTGGCTGAGCTCGCGGAGAACGAGCACCCTTCGAATCCGATCGTGGCGGCACAGCCAGCCTGCCGGGCCAAAGCAGTCTTTCAGAACCGCTGCGCTGGATGTCATACCGCCGGGAGCACGGCGGGAGGAGTCGGAGACATCAGCGACCTTTCCAACGTCGCCGCTCATTTCGTCGACCTCGCGCATGCCGAGGACTCGGAAGTGTACAAGGCGATTCATTCGGGAAGAATGCCTCTCGGAGGCGGAGCGCTTCCAGAGGGCGAACAGCAGGACGTCCTGAAGTGGATCGAGTCGGGTGCGACCCCGCAATGCTCGGAGAGCAATCCTCAACCCTGATCAGGAATCTGCTACTTCAGGGTTCCCCATCGCGGACTTGGATGAAATCGCCATCAGTTTGCGAAGTCCAGCCAGCTTGACCGTGATATCCGCCGGAATGTTGGTGCCCCCGCTTCCCGTGAATCCGGCGTAAACCGCTTCCTCATAGCGCTGAAAACAGGACCGGGCCGTGGTCGAATGAGGATCCCGTCGCACGCATGCTTCGAAGTAAAGCGGGTGAAGCTTCAAGAGCTCCAGGTTTCGGTTTCCGATCCACAACTTCCGCCACCCCTCCCTCTACGATGACTACTTAAGTCATAGCAAACTCCAATTCTCCGCATCGAAAACCGTTAAGCCAGTACTGACGAAGACCGATGAACCCATTGCTATGCAATCCCCCGAGCTGACTCTCTTGGTCGTCTCCGCCTTCACTTTTTTCATGGCGCTTTTGATTCACGCGATCGGCATTCCCCTGGCGGACCGATTTGGCTTACTGGATATCCCTTCGCCACGGCGCCGCCACCGCAAACCTACGCCAATCAATGGCGGTGTCTGTATTTTTACGGCATGGTCCCTGGGCGTTTTGATTTATTGCGCGTTTTATCCGGAATGGCTTCGTGCAAACGCGACTTCTCTCTTGGCGATGGGTTCGAGTCTCGTGATCCTCATCGGTCTCGGTTTGATTGACGACATACGAGGCCTGAGACCACTCGCCAAATTCATTTTTCAAATCCTGGCCGCCGTGATCGTCTTGGCATTTGAACCGAAGATCCATGGAATTTGCGTGATGTGGCAGTCGGTATTCAGTTATGCGATTTGGCCGTTGGCGGCGATCTGGATCGTGGGCATCACGAACGCCGTCAATCTCGTCGACGGCTTGGACGGGCTGGCGGGTGGAACCTCTGTTCTCGTGAGCTGCTCAGTGCTCGTGCTGAGTGCCTGGGGCGGTGAATCGGGGTCGACAAGCGTCGCGACGGTCGCAATGGCACTCTTGATTCCAGCGACCCTCGCTTTTTTGCGTTTCAACTGGGCACCCGCGAAAATTTTTCTAGGTGACAACGGCAGTCTGCCCCTCGGCTTCCTCATCGCTACGATGAGCCTGATCTGCCGGCCGGCTTCGCACTCCTGGATCATGATCGCGAGCGTCGTGCTCATGATGGGATATCCGATCATCGACATGGGCCTCGCGGTTTGGCGCCGCTACTGCAGCGGACTTCCCTTATTCAAAGCCGATCGATACCATCTCCATTTTCGCGTTCGGCGCTTAGGCCTCAGTACCCGGCAAACCGCGGTGCTGCTTTTAAGTATCGGCCTCTACCTGCAGATCACCGCGATCTGCATCAACCTGCTGCCCCCCGCCGCGGCCGCTTTCGGCATGGCGATCGTGACATTCAGCGTTTTCACCCTGCTATTCGTGGTTAAATGCGTGGAACTCGAGATGATCCGTCGCTTGGCGCTGCCCGCGACAGCCTTTGCAGCGTCATCCTCCCTTGCCAGGCCCGTGCATACACGACCTTACGCGCCGTTCGTCGTGACCGTCGAGCTTGCTCCGCTTTTCGAAGTCGCCCTGCTCGAGGAAGAATCCCGCTATCCGGACCTCGTGCACTCGCTGGAAACCCTACTGAAGACGATCACTTCGAAGAACGACGAGATCATCCTCGAGAACCGTCAAATTTCCATTATTATGGATTCTACGAACCGCGATTCGGCTTGGGAACTGGAGATCAGCCAGCGCTATCGCTCGAAGATCGAGGACTTCTGCAGCCTCGTCGACCTGCAGTGCTCTCTCTCGGGCTTGCCAGTCACTTGCGGACGTCGCAAAGCGGCCTGAACCCCGAAGTTTACCCAATGGTCGGCGGCGACTGAGTGGTTTACAATCGAATGATGCCCGATCATCCCATCGCGCCGGTTCTTTTTGTAATCCACGACCTTGGCCGGCGTGGCGGACAGGAAAAACTGACTCTCGAGCTCGGGGACCGCATCGGCCGCCAGATGCCGGTCGAGTACTACACTTGCACGTTCGAAGGTACGCCTGCCGGCCGAGTCCATCGCTTAATCCCTTGGCTGCGCAAACCCATCCTCTTCA
The DNA here is from genome assembly GCA_043759365.1 of Bacteriovoracaceae bacterium. Classification (GTDB taxonomy): domain Bacteria; phylum Bdellovibrionota; class UBA1018; order UBA1018; family UBA1018; genus JAYVNB01. The sequence continues at coordinate 4,130 of JAYVNB010000356.1, forward strand.
AGTCCGCGCTCTTTCACTTGCTGACGCTGGCCCGGCTGAGAGCACGACGCCGAGCGAATCCGCGCGCGCTCATTCACTCGGCCGGTGCCTGCTCCCTGCTCAGTGACGTCGTGCAGGTGCATTTCGTCCACTGCGCCTGGAGAAAAACAGAACGAGCGCTCGATCGAGTTCTCACTCCCGATTCGCGGCCCGCCCGCGCAGGGATGCGGCTTTGGGCGCGCCGTGCTTACCATTTCATCTTACGCCAATACGACCAGATCACCGAACGCTTGGCCTTCACGCGGCGCAAAGACTACATCGCGGTCTCCCAACGGATCGCCAACGAGCTCCAGGCCCACTTCCCGGCGCTTGATAAAGTTCACGTCGTTCGCCCGGGCGTCGATACTGCAACTTTTCGCCCGTTCCGGGCCGATGACCGCAACGAAAGGCGCGAGGTGACCGCGATCCGCTCGCGGCTGGGCGCGGATGAAAATGACGTACTCGTTCTGTTCGTAGGGTCTTACGAGCGAAAAGGGCTGTCACTCGCTTTACGGGCGATTGCACGCGCGCGTGAAGCCGGAGCCTCGCCACTCAAGCTCGCGGTAGTCGGGGTTGGCGATCGTACGCTCTACGCTGCAGAAGCCGCGCTCCTGGGTCTTCGCGATCAGGTCACCTTCCACGCGCCAACTCCGCACGTGGCGGAGGTCTTTCGAAGTGCTGATATCTTCCTCCTGCCTACACACTATGAGCCTTTCGGGATGGTGATTTTGGAAGCAATGGCGAGCGGCCTACCGTCCGTCGTATCGGCGAGCGCCGGCGCCGCCGAACTGATTGAGCACGGGCACAGCGGCTATAAGATAAACAATCTACAAAACGAGGACGAAACTGCCCGCTACCTCAGGCAGCTTGCGTTGGACCCGGTTTTACGTCGGCAACTTTCGATCCACGCTCGGGAAGTCGCCGCCACTCGGGACTGGGATATTGTCGCGAACGAATACGAAGCAGTACTCCGAACGATTCAAGGGCGCCGTGCCCATTAAACCGCCGCTGCGGGTATTGGCCACTGCCTATGATTACCGACCCCGCACCGGCGGCATCGCCACTTGCGCCTATGAGCTCTGCCGAGCGCTCGCACAAAGACCCGATATCGAGCTACGAGTGCTCGCCCGAGCAGCCTCAGGCAGCCAGGAATTCGATCGACATGGAATTTTTCCGACGACGCGCGCACACCTGAGTCAACGCACGGAGTTGGCCTCAGCGCAGATCGCAGTTCATCTGGCTCGCGCGTGCCGCCGCCACCCACCCGATGCCATCTTGAACTTCCTCTGGTTACCCGAGGCGGTCGGGGCAGCGCTCCTCAACTGCGTCCGAAGCGGCGACCGCATCCCCTATTTTCCGATCGTGCACGGAGTGGAGGTGCTGGAGTCAACCGCCAACTTCCGCAAGCGGGCGCGCATGGCTTTGACGCCTTGGAAGCACCGGGTATTCCAAAGCGCTGAAGCGGTATTCGCCGTGAGTGGTTATACGCGGGAGCTGGTGGCCGAAAATTGCGGGGTGCCGCTGGAGCGGATCCATGAAATCTATAACGGCGTCGATTCAAATTACTTCCGGCCGGGGCCTAAACCGGAGTACCTGCTCGAGCGTCATCACTTGCACGGCAAGCAGGTGCTCTTGAGCGTGACTCGCCTCGTGGATTACAAGGGTGTGGACTTCGCCCTGCGGGCGTTCGCCCGAGTGGTCGAGCGGCACCCGCAAGCAGTCTACCTCGTCGGTGGGGTAGGCGACGATCGCGCCAGGCTTGTCGAAATCACCCGCGAATGCGGAATTGAAAGCAGAGTTCTCTTCGTCGGCGCGATTCCTTCCACGGAGCTCGTCGACTACTACAACCTGGCCGATGCCTTCGTGCTTTTAAGCCGTGATGACCTCGTCACGCCGAACGTCGAGGGGTTCGGAATCGTTTTCCTGGAAGCGGCCGCATGTGCCAAGCCCTCAATCGCAGGCCGAAGCGGCGGCGTACCCGATGCGGTCGGTGACGAAACAACGGGATGGCTCGTCAACCCCGCCGATACAGGCGCAATCGCCTACGCGATGGACGAGTGTCTAGCCGATCCTCAAGCTACTGCCGTGCGGGGCCGGAATGCCCGCACGCGCGCCGAGCGCGACTTCAGCTGGAGCCGCGTCGCCGAACGAGTCGCCCAAGAGATGCACCGGTATGTGCGGGATTAGCGGAGTTTACCTGCGTGCGGGTGAGCGCGCCGACCCTGCGATGTTACGTGAAATGGCGCAGGCCAGTCATCGGCGGGGGCCCGATGCCGAAGGGGTGCACGTCTTCGGCCCCATAGGCTTCAGCCATCGACGCCTCAAAGTCATCGATCTCAGCCAAGCGGCCAACCAGCCGCTCTCGGGGTCCAACGGGGAAACGTCGATCGTCTTCAATGGCGAAGTCTATAATTTCATCGAACTCCGTCGGGAGCTCGAGTCGCGAGGTCGCACGTTCCGGACACGTTCGGATACCGAGGTCATCCTGCAAGCCTACGAAGAATGGGGAACTTCGTCCTTCGCGCGTTTGAATGGGATGTTTGCTTTCGCGATTTTGGACGCCCGGGCGGGCGGCTTGCCCACGGTACACCTGGTTCGCGACCGTTTCGGGATCAAACCCGTTTTTTTCTGCGTGAAGTCGGGACGCTTCGCATTCGCGTCCGAGCTGAAGCCCCTCTTGCGACCCGACTGGGTGTCTCGAGATCTCGATCTGGACTCGCTTGCGCAGTTCTTGAAATTCAGCCACGTGCCCTCGCCCCGCTCGATCTTTCGAGACATTCGCCAATTGGAGGCCGGGCGATTCCTGACTGTGCGGGCGGGCGAAGTCGAAGAACATCATTACTATGATCGTACCGGCGTTTCGCGGCGAGGCTCTCTGCATCCGGAAAAACCTCCGGTAAAAACGGAAGATCAGTGGCTTTCTGAACTCGACACGACATTGAAGTCCGTCGTGGCCCGCCAACTCGAGAGTGACGTTCCCGTCGGCTGTTTTTTGAGTGGTGGTATCGACTCCAGCCTGCTCGCCTTGACGCAAGCGGCGCTCACCACTCAGCCGATCGATACCTTCACGATCGCGTATCGAGAGCGCGAGTTCGACGAAAGCCAGTTCGCGCGAGAAGTCGCTCGCGCCATCGGTTCGCGACATCACGAAATCACCGTGACTGCGCCTGATCTGATTTCGCTCGTCTCGGACATGCCTGATCATTTCGACCAGCCTTTTGCCGATCCGACGCTACTCCCGACACTGATACTCGCCCGGGGAGCGCGCGAGCATGTCACTGTCGCTCTTTCGGGGGACGGTGCCGACGAGCTTTTCTTCGGCTATCCCTACCAGCGCGCGCTGATGCGGTTAGCCGCGTTCTCGCGACTTCCTCGATCGGTGCGCGGTACTGCACTCAAAATAGCACGCCCCTTGGGCCGTCTCCTCAACCACGAAAAAGCGCAGCAATGGCGCAAGTTGATGGATGTTCTTCATCACACGAGCGAACCCGAGCTTTTTCAAAACTTCATCGGGACGATCGGTCCCCTTCGTGCCGACAGGATGGCTAAGCTCGTCCCCGGCGCGAGTCACAGTGCCCCCGTGCCATTTGAATCGTTTTGGCCCGAGTTGGCCGGACTCGACTGGCGCGCTAAGATCGACCAGGTCTTTTTGCGGACATTCTTGACCGACACCGTGCTCACCAAAACCGATCGCGCGGGCATGGCTTACGGACTGGAAGCCCGGGTTCCTTTTTTGGATGACCAGATGGTGGATTTTTCAGCGCGTCTGCCGTTTGAATTCAAATCGAGGCCAGGTCAGTCCAAATACCTGTTGCGCCGACTCCTGGCCAGTAAGCTCCCGGGCAACCTCGCTCAGCGCCGAAAGCAGGGCTTCAGCATCCCTTTGCGCGATTGGCTGCGCAGCGAGATGCGTCCGCTCTTGAAAGAGTGCCTAGACCCGGCTCGCTTGCGAAAACAGGGTCTGCTCGACGCTGACGAGGTCGGGCGACTGGTCGACGAACACTTGAACGTTCGCGCCAATCACTCGCACTTACTTTTTTCCCTCATGACTTTTCAGCTTTGGAAGGAGCGCTACCTCCCATGACTGATTCGAAAGGGCGCCTGATCTGCTTTTACTCGGTATCCGCCCAGCTCGGTGGCGCCGAACGGAGCCTGCTCGAATTCTTAGTCGAGCTTCAAGGCCGCGATGACCACGACTACCGCACCTGGGTACTTTTACCCGTCCAACAAGGGCCATTGATCGAGCGCCTCCACGAGGCCGGCATCGAAGTGAC
>JAYVNB010000357.1:0-2678 GCA_043759365.1 Bacteriovoracaceae bacterium
CGCGGCACGGAGAAAATCTACGATCTCACCGAACGGGTGAGACCGGACGGCGTGGACCTCACTGTGCCGACGACCCTGGAGCTGCTGGACCATCGCATCGATCGGGCTCTGCGCTCAAACGGTGTCTTTTCGCTGCCGGAAGCGACTCATCTCCAGAAAGCGGATCGTCGGAAGGAAGTCTTGGCCCGAGTCCTGTCCCGGACCCTTTCGGGAGATCTCATGGAAGTGGAAGTCGAGGGTTCGAAGCTGCCCCACTGGATGGAGGCCTCCCGATGGGAAGCAGTGCCGAGCCTGACCCGTTCTGAATCAGCCGATCGCCAGGAGGTCCCAGAAGTGAGGATCCTCTCGCCCTTTGACCCGCTGGTCCTTCTGCGCAAACGGCTCGGTTGGCTCTTTGGTTTTGACTACACACTCGAGTGCTATGTGACCGAGTCCAAGCGTGCGTTTGGTCACTTCTGCCTTCCGCTCCTCTGGGGCGAAAGATTTGTCGGGCGTTTGGATGCCCGAGCCGATCGCCCGCGCGGAGTGCTCGAAGTCCGTAAGATCTGGTGGGAGTCCGGATTCGATCCGTCGCGCACCTCCGGTTTCGGAAAAGTTTGGCGGAGTTCGCTCGAAAGTTACGCCCGCTTCAACCGCTGCGGGGAAGTGAAACTCCCGGGCATGAAAAAAACGAGAAGGAAGAAGCTGGAATGATGAAAGGTTTGAGCTCACGCGAAATCGATCTGGCCACTTGGCCGAGGCGTGCGATTTTCGACGGCTTCCGTCGCTGCGAATACCCCTATCTCGTGATCGGCGCCGAAGTCGAGATGGGTGATGCCCCCCGAATCTGGAAGGAGAACGGCATTTCGCCGTTTCTCGCCTGCGTCCATTCGATTTGTACCGCTGCCAATGCGCTCCCGGCGTTCCGTCAAAGGATTCGGGGCACTTCAAGCTCCCCCCAGGTCATCGAGTTCGATCGAATCCATGCGGATTTCACGGTGGCTGAGGGAGAGGATCTTTTCACCATACGGAAGGTTCCGTACTTCCCTTCCCTGTTTGAATTCATCCAAAGCCTGAAAGCACCCGAAGGAGATGCCCGGAGCCCTCATGCTCCGGGAGTGGAAGTCGATTTGGCGACGGAGGACGAAGACGACGATCACTGGGTCTTCATGTCGTGCCTTCCCTGGGTTCGTTTCAATCACGTGGTGCAGCCTATCCGTAAACTCCAACATGATTCGGTTCCCCGGGTGATCTGGGGACGCTTCAGTCAAGACGCAGGCAAGTCTGGCTGGAGAGTACCGGTCTCGGTGCAGGTCCATCATGCGCTCGTGGATGGTCTCCATGTGGCGCGGTTTCTGGAAGGGATGGAAGCGGCTATCCGATCGAGCTGCTTGAGCTTTTCGCCTGTGCAAACTCTCCAGGGGTAGTTTATTCTTAAACTCACCATGGACCCCCAAAACCTCCCGGTTTCAGCCGAAGATCGATTGGGACTCGCCCGCGGGCCACTTTGGAACTTCAAAGCCCTGAGATCGCGCATCCTCTCCGAAGTCGTCGATAAGACCTTTCAAGAGGTGCTGGCGAGCCCTCAAGGCAATTCGCTCGAACTCCTTCTGGGTGAGGCGCTTTATCAGGAGCGCCTCCGCTTGAAGCGGAACCGTACCAATCTGTTCACGAAGGAGCGGCATAAAGGGGATCAGGTCCTTTGGTCCAAAGTGCAGTCGGGGTTGCTCAGCCCTCCAGCGGTTTCGGATCGCAAGGGCCTCGTCCGGGATATCCTCTCCCACTACCTCCAGGAGATCGGAGGCAACTTCAACCCCCGGGTCTACAATTTCGCCACTTCCGCAGTGCCTCTCGGGATGAGTTGGCTCCTGAACGCGACTGGCTCGCGAACGCTCCTGCCTAAGCACATGACCGAGTCGGTGAACTCGAAGCTCAAGATCGAGGGCGAAGTCCCGATGCTTCGGAACCTCTCCAAACGCGGGACCATCCTGCTCGTGCCTACTCACCAGAGCAACATCGACTCGATTCTGATCGGTTACGTGATTCACCTGATGGGTTTGCCGCCTTTCGCGTACGGCGCAGGTTTGAACCTCTTTTCAAACCCGGTTTTGAAGTACTTCATGAGCCGGCTCGGCGCTTACACAGTGGATCGGCAAAAGAGCAATCCGATCTACAAGTCCGCATTGAAGAACTACTCGACGCGCATCTTGCGCGAGGGGATCCACTCCATTTTCTTTCCGGGTGGGGGCCGTTGCCGGTCGGGCGCTATCGAGTCCAAGCTCAAGCTCGGTCTTCTGGGCACGGGACTCGAAGCCCAAATCCTGAATCTCCAGGAGAAGCGCCCCAACCCGAACATCTACGTCGTCCCGATGGTCACGAGTTATCATTTCGTGCTCGAAGCGAGCTCCTTGATCGAGGATTACCTGATGGAAGCCGGCAAACACCGGTTCATCATCATGGACGACGAGAGCTGGCAGGCTCAGAAGATCGCGAACTTCTTTTGGAAGGTCTTCTCAGCCGAGAGCTCAAGCATCGTGAGGATCGGAAAACCCATGGATGTGTTCGGGAACTTCGTCGATGAGGAGGGCCGCTCCATCGGACCCAACGGCACGACGATCGACCCGGTCAAATGGTTGACCACTCGTGGGGAACTGCGCGCCGAGCCCGAGCGTGACCGCGAGTACGTTCGGGAGTTGGGT
>JAYVNB010000358.1:0-2648 GCA_043759365.1 Bacteriovoracaceae bacterium
CATAAGCTGCTTTGGCCTGATCCCCTCGATCCGGTGATCGATGACCGAGAAGAGGTTTCTCCGGACGCATTCGACTGCGTTTTTGAAGCTTGGGAGCTCTACTTCGATATCGACTTCGTCGTTCGCCACGACGGCAGTCACTGCAACAGAAGTCAGCGAGAGGATCAGGAGATTTGAGAAAATTTCCTGCATGACGCCGTCATAGGAGCGGGCATGGAAGTTCTCGAGCGAAAGCAGGTTTTTTACTCGATCGTACAGCGTCTCTACGCTCCAGCGTTTGCAATAAAGAGCGAGGATCTCCTGCCGCGGGTAACGTTTCTTGCCCGCCAGGTTGGTCACGAAAACGATCGGCTTTCCCTCGCTGTCTTCAGGGCCTCGGACGAGGCGAAGCGTCAGCGAGATCTTCTCTCCGGTCACTTCATCGAGGACCTCGATGCTGACTTTCCGTTGCTTTCCGCCTTGGTCCAGAAACTCTCGGATATAAGCCGCGACTCGATCACCTGTCGTCTTGGCGCGATGGATGAAGAACTGGCCGCGTCTTTCGAACTCCAGGTAAACTTGCGCCCCTCCCAGCCCTCGGTCCAAGAGCGCAAGATCTCCTGGATTGAATCTTTCGATCATTCGCTTGAGCAGGCTCCGCTCAGATGCCCGGTAATTATCGACTACCCCGTGCGTGGGCTGTCCCGTAAACACGTTGATTGCAGTGACAAGCAGCCGATACGGATAGTGTGTCTCGCCCTCATCCGCGCGGGTATTCCTCGGACTGAAGCGCAAGAGTAGATCGTCAGATCGGGGCGTGAAGAAGCTCGTACCGTCGACTGCCCGAGTGACATGGCCCTTGAAGCGAAGTGACGGAGGCAGGTGGTCATCCTCTAGGTTCGCGGCATCGAGCAAATACTCGAACGCCTGCCACTGGAGCTTCGAGCGAGCCTCCCCGACCGACTGGCGACGAACGGGAGTCAGCTGCTCCCCCAGGCATTTGCTCAGAGCTCGGAAATAGTTCTGAGACGAGATGTCATAACCGTTGCCGTTTCGCGCAGCCGTCATCGACAAGAGAAGGCCGATCGTGTGCTCGAGCGTGAGAAGGTGATCTCGCGTAAAATGAGCCTGATTCGTGCGGAATTTGAGCAGTTCTTGCTTGTGATGATGAACGAGAGATGAGAGCTTATGCTGGGCGGCTTTGACGAGGGCGTGTCATGATATCCCTTCGTTGGCGGCTTGAAGTACCGCTTGTTGAAAGCTCGGACTTGTTCTCCGGGCTTTCTTTATTTGCACCCAAGTATCCGTGCTCTGCAAGTGAATTGGCGCCGCCGCAGACCCTTGGCCTGACTGGGAGCGATATCCGCCGACCCAACGGGACTCCGGCGATCTAGAAATATCGGGGAGGCTTCCCGCCCCAGCCTGACGCCATTGGTACTAGATAGGGAAAAACCGCCGGTTCCTCTGAGGCTGGAAGTGGTCCAATAGAAGGGGGAAGATCAGTAGCCGTAGTTTAGCGAACGCCATCCGTCAGCTGGCACATTCGCTAGCTTAGACTTCCAATAGATAGATACAAGAGTGGCTGGCCACCGCTTGTCCTGTTTGCATCTCCACCGCCCGAGCATAAGCCTCAATCTGCTTCTTGTAGTATTCGTCAACTCGGGCCTTCCGCTCCGAAGACTCAAAGGTGTCGCTCTTCCAGTCCACGATGTGCACGCCTTGCGAGTCCACATAAAGCAGATCAATCGTCCCGTGAACTTCGCCCGCACAGTGAAACGGAACTTCCGGAAACACCGCGCTAGCCTTCAGGATCTTTTGATAAAGAGGTGACTCGAGGAACTTCTCACAAGCAGCCTTCAGCGGTTCAAGATCGCCTGTCTTGAAGTGAAATCCCTCTTCATTCAGCGTATGAAGCTGCTGACAGGTCTCCTGAGCCGATGAGACCTGAGACAGGGACGCACGCCTACAGACCCACTCCATCAAAGCGTGAGTCAGGGTACCCAGCTCCTTCCCCCGAGCCGTGCCGCCGCCCGAGAACCCTCCCTGAAATACTTCGTCGGCCTCACTTTGCAGACTTGCCGTGACTGCCACCGATCTGACCCCCAAGGCCCGAAGCGCCTCGCAAGCCTGCACCTGCTCACGCTCGAACTGTTGAGGCGTCCGCTTCGTGGGCTGGTACTCCGGAAGCGGATCCTTGGAGACATGGCGGTCCAGGTAATCGCGCTCGAGTTGCAGTTCGACCTTGGGATGGGCCCCAGGAACTCGACTGAGGAGCGGAGCCATGAACGTTCCCGGTTCCGAGACTCTATCTCGGACCAAAAACAGCCTTTTCTCGGCACGGGTGGCGGCCACGTACAGTACTCGCTTCTCTTCCTCGGACTTGAAAATCCCTTCCCGGGTGATGATTTTCTCAAACTGGTCCAACGAGCTCAGGCTCACGTCGTAAGCCTTGAAATCCAGGGGAAGAATTACCTCCCTCTTGCGGTCAACGACAGAGCCCACGTCCTTCATCGCATCGGCGCAAGGATTGACAAGGATCACGGTCGGGCTCTCCAGGCCTTTGGAGGCATGGACTGTCATGAGCCTGACTTTTGCTGGCCGTGGGGATTTGAGGACCAGCTTGTTTTCACACAAGGCATCCTCGGTTGACTTACCGAAGGTTCGCACCT
>JAYVNB010000359.1:0-23600 GCA_043759365.1 Bacteriovoracaceae bacterium
TGGCGGCTTTGGGCTATTTGTTCAGCCGCGTGCATAACGACCCCACCAATCCCAACTTGCGGATCGTGGTTCGGAACATCGGACTCATCGGGGGGCTGACCCTCGTGGGTGGAAGTTTCATTTACGGATTTTCGACCCTCCGGGCCAACGAAGAGCACCTCGGCACCGCCGTGAAACTCTACAACGAAGCCCACCCGAACCGACCGATCGAACTCCAGTTCACCACTGGAGTCAGTTTTTAATGCACCCAGGAGATTAAGCCGAAAATGCCAAGACGCCAGGACATCAAGAAGATCCTCTTGATCGGAAGCGGACCGATCGTCATCGGTCAGGCCTGCGAGTTCGATTATTCCGGCACCCAAGCCCTCAAAGCGCTCCGCGAGGAGGGTTACCAAGTGGTGCTGGTCAATTCGAATCCCGCCACGATCATGACCGATCCCGAGATGGCCGATCGAGTTTACGTCGAGCCCCTTACAGTTGAGTTCCTTGAACGGGTGATTGAAGCCGAAAAACCCGATGCCCTGCTTCCGACGATGGGCGGCCAGACGGCGCTCAACCTCACGATGGCCCTTCACCACGAAGGAATCCTGGCCAAGCACGGTGTCGAAATCCTCGGGGCGACTCCCGAAGTGATTCACCGCGCGGAAGATCGCCAGACCTTCAAGGAGATCATGACCTCGATCGGCGTCGAGAGCGCCAAGAGCGTGGTCGCCCGATCTCTCGAGGATGGTCGCCGGATTGTCCAGGAGCTCGGACTTCCCTTGATCCTGCGCCCTTCGTTCACCCTGGGAGGCGAAGGAGGCGGCGCAGCGGCGACCGAGGAGGACTTTCTCGACAAACTCGAGAGGGCGCTCTTTCTCTCCCCTTCCCACGACTGCTTGATCGAAGAGAGCATGCTCGGATGGAAGGAGTTCGAGTTGGAAGTCGTCCGCGACCGGCGCGACAACGTCATCATCATCTGCTCGATCGAGAACTTCGATCCGATGGGTGTCCATACCGGGGACTCGATCACAGTCGCGCCCGCCCAAACCTTGACTGATCGGGAATACCAAAACCTCCGCGATCAATCGATTCGCATCATCCGCGCCATCGGCGTCGAAACCGGGGGCTCCAATATCCAGTTCTCCGTCCATCCGATCACGGGTCGCGTGGTGGTGATCGAGATGAACCCGCGGGTCTCCCGTTCATCCGCGCTCGCGTCCAAAGCAACGGGCTTTCCGATCGCCCGCGTGGCGGCGAAACTCGCGGTGGGATACACGCTGGACGAGTTGACCAACGACATCACTGGCACCACTCCTTGCAGTTTCGAACCTTCGATCGACTACGTGGTGACCAAGATCCCACGTTTCGATTTCGAGAAGTTCCGCCCGACCGAACCGACCCTCACCACCCAGATGAAATCCGTGGGCGAAGTGATGGCAATCGGCCGTACTTTCGAGGAGTCCCTCGGAAAAGCGCTCGCCGGACTTGAGACTGATGTGCCTTGGCTTGCGCCTCTGTCCCAGCACAAGCTGGTCGAGGACACCGCCGGGCCACGCTGGGATCTGATCGAAATCGCGACGCCGATTCGGATTTGGGCAGTGGCTGATGCCCTTCGCAAAGGGGCAAGCCTCGACGAGATCCATCGGCGTTCAGCGATCGATCCCTGGTTCCTTGAGCGGATTCAAAAACACCTTTCCTACGAGCCCATCCTCCGGGACCAACCCTGGCCGCCCAGCGCGAAAGTCCTTCGCGAAATCAAGTCGCGAGGCTGGACGGATCGTGCGATCGCCAGCGTCCGCAAGATCACCGAAGAGCAAGTCCGACTGGACCGCGAGAAACTGGGCGTCTACGGAACCTATCAGAGCGTCGACACTTGCGCGGCCGAGTTCGAAGCACGTACCCCTTACCTTTATTCGACCTACAGCGGCTCCGACGAGAGCCGAATCACCGCGCGACCCAAAGTGATGATCATCGGCGGAGGCCCCAACCGCATCGGACAAGGGATCGAATTCGATTATTGCTGCGTCCACGCCGCAATGTCGCTCCGCGCCCAAGGTTACGAAACCATCATGGTGAATTCGAATCCCGAGACCGTCTCCACGGACTTCGACATCTCAGACAAGCTCTATTTCGAGCCTCTCACTCCCGAACATGTGCTGAACATCGCTCGAATCGAAAAACCCCTGGGTGCGATCGTTCAGTTCGGCGGACAGACGCCACTCAAGATCGCGAAGGCGCTGGAGCGCGGCGGCTTGAAGATCCTGGGCACTTCGACCGCTTCGATCGACCTCGCCGAAGACCGGGAGAAGTGCGAGGAAGTGATCCGTCTCCTCAGACCCCTCGGCCTGGAGCAACCCGAGGCCACGACCGCCCGCACCTCTGAAGAAGCCATCGAACGCGCCAACAAGCTCGGTTATCCCGTTTTGATTCGACCTTCGTTCGTGCTTGGCGGCAAAGCGATGCGCATCGTCTATTCGGAGAGCATGCTCCGCCAATTCATCGGCGAAGCCCTCCATTTTTCGGATGACAAGCCGGTCTTGATCGACCGGTTTCTCGATCGCGCCACCGAAGTCGACGTCGACGCGATTTCGGACGGCAAGGAGACCTTCATCGGTGGCCTCATGGAGCACATCGAAGAAGCCGGGATTCACTCCGGTGACAGCGCCTGCTCGCTTCCACCGGCGACTTTGAGCGTCGCGATCTGCGACCGCATCCGCACCTACACGCGCGAGCTCGCCAAACTCTTGCGCGTCGTCGGGCTCATGAACGTCCAGTACGCGATCCAAGGGGACCGAATCTACTTGCTGGAAGTGAATCCCCGCGCTTCCCGAACGGTCCCTTTCGTCAGCAAAGCGGTCGGCAAACCTCTGGCCAAGCTGGCCACTCAAGTCATGATGGGCAAAACGCTCGAGGACCTCGGCATCCGAGAGGACCTGGACCTCAATCTCACCACCTTCAACGTCAAAGCGCCCGTTTTCCCGTTCGGAAAGTTTCCGGGAGTCGACGTACTCCTTGGACCGGAGATGAAATCCACCGGCGAAGTGATGGGCCGCGGCCGCACTTTCGCGGGCGCCTACGCCAAAGCCCTAACCGCCGCCGGAATGAAGCTGCCTCTGAAGGGTACGGCTTTCCTCTCGATCCGAGACGAAGATAAGGCCGAGATCCTGCCCATCGCCCGCGGGCTGAGGGACATGGGATTCAACCTGGTCGCCACTTCGGGCAGTGCCAAGTTCCTGAACGGCTATGACCTCAAAGTGAAACCGATCAACAAATTTCACGAAGGCTCTCCCCACTGCGTGGAGGCGATCCGCGAAGGACGTTTCGACCTGGTCATCAACACGGTTTCCGACGAGCTTGCGATCCGCGACAGCTTTTCGATCCGAAGAGCTGCACTCGAGCGCAAGGTCCCCTACAGTACGGTCGTATCCTCCGCGCGCGCGATGGTCCTAGCGATTCGCGAGGAGAGGCGGGGCCCCTTGGAAGTCCTGCCGCTCTAGCGATTTTTGCGGCTAGTCTTTGGCCCCTGCTTGCTCCCGGCGCTTAGGGCTAAACTCATTCCAGCAGCGCCTATCTGACACTTCGCGGTATCGGCTTGATACCGGCCTACGAGCTCACCCCCTCCCAGTTCCACAAGGTCGAGGTACGTCTCTTGCTCAAGGCGTCATCCTACGGAATTGTTTTTTAACGAATTCAAACGGGAATTTTTATGGAAATGGGTAATTTCACGGGATGGATGATTGCGGGCGCTTTAGTGACTCTGGGCTCGGGTCAGGCCCAAGCGATGGGCCACGCTAGATCCTCTTTTCCAGCGATTGCGACGGGATCGATGGTCGCCTATGACCGCGTCCCGCTCCAGGCGACCGACGGCTCGTCCACATCACTTCTATCGGATACTTGGACGATCGCTGTGGCTGATCCCGCGCTTTCCCAAATTCCGGAAGCTTCGGCGGACGCGGACACCACCTTGTGTGGGAGAATCGATCCTGCGAACCTCGCTCCGGGGACGGAAATCCAAGCCTACCTCGACCAAACGACACGCGTGGTGAATCTCGAAAGCATCGCTGTCCACTTGATGAGTTCCCCTTTGCCCAGGGAGTTGTCCTTGAGCGATGCCGAGCTGATCCGCACCACCCCTCGCTGCTCGCCATTCGACATTGCAATCGATATGATTGCGCAACAACTCGGACAGGCGCCCGAAGGACATGAGGCATTGAGACTGGTGGCGTCGCAAGGACTTCAAGTCGTGAGTGTCCAGTTGGGCAATCGAAACGGAAAGGGGCTGGTCAGTCTCTTCCTCGCCAACGGCAAGGTTGCCGAGTTCGTGCTCGCGGACACCGTCTCCTCGAGCGTGGACGGCGTACCCTATCACTTCCTGGATGCTTCGGTCACTCCGGAGCAAGCCGGTCAGCCCGTAGGCCTCAAGATCGTAGTTCAAGACGTTCAGTTCGGGCAAGAGACCCATTTCGAAACACCTTCGAACTGCCATTTCACGGAATCCTATCGAGTCTGCCGCGGCTTCAACTCTTGCCAGGACGAGTATGTCAGTCTTCCGGGCCATACGGTGGTTTCGTCGGGGGCCTCCCCCTCAGTGACTACCTACGGCCTGGTGCTGACCGGACCGTCCGGCGCGGAGTTGGCGCGAGTACTCTTCACTTTGAACGACCCAGGCACCGAGCGCCCCCTGGAAGGGCGTTGCGTGCCCGACTATGGATTTGGGTTCGGGCATCCGCCTGCCCGTCGTCTTTTCTGAAGATTTGCCCGGAGCGTTTACTGCGCTCCGGGCACTTAACCTGACTCAGCACCTGGCTCAGGAGTCCGAAACGCACTCTCGACCGACTCCGAAGCCGATGCAGCATTTCTCGTAGAGACCCATTTCCCAATCAGCGTGTAGGGCATCTCCCGACAGAGCACGGAACTCGTTTTCGCAGCCCGCCCTGACTCGAACAAGCTGGGTGGGGGTATCGATAGCCGTCTAGATCAACATCTGAAGCCTGGCTCGTGATGGTTTCGATCGCTTTGGAATCGAAGTTGATCCGGATGCCAGAAGTTTGCTCGCTCGTTTCGGGAGAACAGACAGGAGATGCCGCGATCGAGTTTTCCGGACGCAACACGAGGAAAAATCCCAAGATGAATAGAATCGCCGGAAACACACGCCCTTGCCCAGATTTCACACTGTCCCCTAAGCAAGCACTGAGTTGAGTTTAAAGGGAGTTTAAAAAAATTTGAAATACTTCACCTAGGATAGGCCGTTGTCGTTGGAGACACTTTGACGAAAGCTTTCGGGGGCGCCATTTCCACTTATTCTCCGATGCGATCACTTCAGGCCAAGGAGCGCTAGGGCGGGACCTGTATTTATCCCCAGTCAGTCCCACAACGCGGTATTGAAGGTCCGCGACGCAGTCGGCAGCAGCGTCAACGTCAGTTTGATGATGAACTGATCGTGCAAGAAATGGAAAGGGCCCCTCTTGAGTCTGACTGGTGGAAACTGTTGGAACTGCGGAACCGAACTCAGCCCCTTGGATTATGGGCGTGCAGACATTTGCAAGAAATGCGGACGGGACACCAAAACCTGTAAAGGTTGCGTGTTCTATGATCCTTCGGCCAACAATGAATGCCGCGAGTCGCAAGCCGAGCGCGTCCTCGAAAAGGAACGCTCCAACTTCTGCGACTACTTCCGCCCTGCCGGAGGACCCGGCCAGAACCCGAACACTTCCCGGGATTCACTCAAATCCGCTGCCGAATCGCTTTTTCGCAAGAAATAGCCGATCTCCCAGCGATCACGTGATTTCAAAGATCCTTTATGCTACTTCGGAATGATCATGGCTGAAGAAAAAGTCCCAATGACCGTGGAAGGCAAGAGACTCCTCGATGAGGAACTCAAGCAACTCATGACGGTGGAAAGACCCACGGTCATCAAGGCGATTGAAATCGCCCGCGGACACGGAGACCTCAAGGAGAACGCCGACTACTCCGCAGCCAAGGAACGACAAAGCTTCATCGAAGGTCGGATCGGCGAGATCAACAGCAAGCTTGCCCGTGCCCAGGTCATCGACATCACAACGATCCGATCTGAGAAAATCGTCTTCGGCGCGACCGTGATGCTTGAGGAACAGGAGACTTCGAAGAAGATCACTTACCAGCTTGTCGGCCAAGACGAAGCGGACGTGAAAATCGGCAAGATCGGCATCAACTCCCCGATCGCTCGCGCTATGATCGGCAAATCCCAAGGCGACGAGGTGGTGGTCCATGCCCCCAAGGGACAGATCCGTTACGACGTCATCAAAATCCAGTACCAGTAAGCCGGACGACTCTTCGCCCGAGTTTCCGTTCATCGGGGAAACTCCCTCGGTTGGACCACGCGTCAGGAAGTCACCCATCGCGAAAAAGAAGCCGTCTCTTGCGATATCTGCCGCCGGCGCCGAGAATGCGGTTTCGGGCCAAACTTCCACGAAACCTTCCAGGGACTCCTCCAGAGATCCTTCCGGTCTCGATACTCCCGTTCAATTCATCAAAGGCGTCGGTCCTAAGCTCGGCATGATCTTCGTCAGCCGAGGGATCTCCACGGTCCGGGACGTACTCACTTTTTTCCCCCGCGCCTACGAAGACCGGACCAAGATGGCCAAAGTCGACGAGGTCGAGGAAGGGGCGGTGGCGACACTGCCCCTTACGGTCGTCGGAACCCGCAAAATCCCAATGCGGGGTCGCGGACGGATGATGCTTGAAGTGCGCTGCGAGGATTCCGGCGGCTCGCCCCTCATCCTCAAATACTTTTACGTCCCGCGAGGGCTCGAGGCCAAGTTCACGGCCGGAGCCCAACTGATTGTAACCGGCCCAGTGAAAAAATTCATGAATCGGCCGGAAATCGTGCACCCGGAGATCACTTGGGGGGCCAGCGCCGCACCCGATCTCCCGATGGTCGCACCCCAAGCCGGGAGCGCGACGTCGGTGCCGGCCCGCGACTTCGGTCGCGTCGTCCCGATCTATGTCGAAATCGAGGGAGTGCCGAGCCGGGCGCTTCGCAAAGTCCTCTGGGAAGCCCTCGAGAGGTACTCGGGGTTCCTCAGCGAGGATCTGCCAGAACGGAGTTTGATCCAGCACGCTCTCCCCAGGCTTGCTCCTGCGATCCGCTCGATCCACTTTCCCGATGAAGAGAGGGTGGCCGACCTCCTCGCGTTCAATACCCCGGCACACTGGCGCCTGGTTTACGAGGAGTTCTTCAAGTTCGAGTACTTGGTCCTCAGACAAAGGATGCGCGCTGAAAAAGAAGCTGCCCCTTCCATCGGAGACGCAGGGGGGCGCGAGGCCTCGCTCGCCCTCGAGAAGATCCTTCCGTTCCCGCTGACGGGGGATCAAACGAAAGTGATCGCTGAGGTCCTCGCCGATCTCGCCAAGCCTCATCCCATGAACCGCTTGGTCCAAGGCGATGTCGGGTCTGGAAAAACAGCGGTGGCTTTTCTCACTTCGGGAGCGGTGTTGGCCGAAGGTGGTCAAGTCACTCTCATGGCTCCGACAGAAATCCTGGCCGAGCAGCATTTCAAGAACGCCATCAAACTGTTTGGAGGCAGGCTGAACGTGGCACTCCTCACCGGTAAGACCTCGACCGGGGATCGGGCCAAGCTCCTGTCTCGCCTGAAGTCCGGCGAACCCATGCTCCTGATCGGAACCCACGCACTTCTCGAGGATTCGGTGAAGTTCGCGAACCTGCAGTTCGTGCTCATCGATGAACAACACCGGTTTGGCGTCGAACAGCGGCGCGTCCTGCGAAGCAAAGGCACCCGCTCCGAGATCGACCGCGTCACTGGGTTAACGCAAATCGTCCTGCCGCATACGTTGATCCTCACCGCGACTCCGATCCCGCGCACCCTCGCCCTCACCGCTTACGGGGATCTTGCCGTCTCCAGCGTTCGCGAGATGCCCCCGGGGCGGGCGCCCGTCAAGACGCAGGTCATTCGGGGCGATGCCCGGGTGCACGCCTACGAGAAGATCCGCAGCGAACTCCAGAAGGGGCACCAAGCCTTTTTCATCTACCCTTTGGTCAACGACAGCGAAGCCGAAGGATTCACTGAACTCCGCTCGGCGGTCAGCGAAGCCGAGAGGCTCGCCGCCGACGTGTTCCCCGAGTTTAAGGTGGGACTACTGCACGGCCAGCTCAAGGCCGACGACAAAGCCCGCATCATGGATCAGTTCGCCCGCAACGAGCTGCAGATCCTCGTCTCGACCACCGTCATCGAAGTCGGTGTCGACGTACCGAACTCGACCGTGATGGCAGTCGAACACTCCGAACGGTTTGGACTGTCGCAACTCCATCAGCTGCGCGGTCGAGTGGGACGGGGCCAAGCCCAGTCCTATTGTTTTTTCTTCGCTAGTCGCAAGACGGGCGAAAACACTACCGCCCGCCTCGAAGTCCTCGAGGAAACCACCGATGGCTTCAAGATCGCCGAAGCCGATCTCGAGATCCGGGGTCCGGGCGAGTTCTTGGGTACCCGACAGGCGGGTAGCCTTCCTTTCAAGCTCGCCCACCTTGTGCGCGACCGGGATTGGTTGCTCAAGGCGCGCGACGATGCGGCTCTCCTTCTTAGCGAGGACGCGGACCTGATGCTTCCTGAGAACCGGTCCCTGCGCGAGTACTTCATCCGCGAAGGTAAGCTTCAGTCGGATCGACTGAAGACGTCCTGAACCGATCTCCATGGAGACCCCATTCCATAAATTCAAAGTGCTTTTACTCCCTCGTTTCCGCCCTTTTCCTTCTGAGCCACAGGCATGCCAATGCCACTGAACACGATCCTGCGATCTTTGAATGCAACCGATCGAAAGCGATCGAGCTCTCGCAACTCGCCTCGAATCCGGTGAACGATCCGATCCTCCCCACCAAAACCCGAGTCCTGATCCGGGAAGGACTCTCGACCATGCACTGGTACGCAGAAGCCAATACCGCGTGTGGCGCCCAGTATTCCGACATCGAAGCGCGTTTGGGCGGTATCTTGGCCTTGAGCCTCGAGGAGATGCACAGCATTTTCCATGATGGCGTCGGGCTGACGGTGGCCCCCGGGCATTGCTACTTCGGACGCTCCCTGATCGTGCATGCCTACTTGAACCTGAAGCGTTTCGAAAATGGCCTATCCCCTTCGGAGCGTGCTGCCGTAATCGACGAGTTCGGGGAAGTTGCTCAGCACATCGCCCGGGTCAGGCAGAATATCGAACACCCACCGCTCCCATGAGGACCCCGCCCACCGCCCCCCGAAGGCTTGAAATGACTTCAGTTTTTAGAACCTGTTTCCGATCAAGCTTTCTCATTGACTAAACTAACGCAGTGCATTATTGTCAGTGATTATGGTCGCAGCTCAATCACCCAAGCTGGTTGGAAGTTTCATCCGACAACGCCGCGAGGCGCTGGGACTTTCTCAACGCGCTTTGGGATTGCTCTTCACGCCTCCGGTCACGACCCAATTCATTTCGAATATTGAGCGTGGGGTCACCCCGCTTCCTCCCGCGCATGTCCCTACTCTGACCAAAGCCTTGATGGTTTCCGAAGAGGAACTGATGGGCCTCCTGGAACGCGAATACACGGCCAAGCTCTCCGGAAGGCTGGGCAAAGCCGACGGCGCGCTGGTCGCGGATCTGACATCCGCGGTTTCAGCGGGCGCAGGTCATCCTCAACTCGTCATTTCCCACCCCGACTATGACTTCATGCGAAGTCTCTACGATGCCTACCGGTCCGCGGACCCGAAGACTCGTCAGGCGTTCGCGACCGTCTGCGAGAGCATGCTGAACCTGCCGCGCAAACCGGAACCTCCGCTGAAAGTTGAAAAGACGGAGTAGTTTCCCCCGGGAAGCCAATTGAGTTAGGTTGAAGTCGATGTCGATCCAATCCTCGCTCAGCTCGCTCATCCCGAAGCGCCCCCGTCCCGGCGGCGCTCGCAAGAAAAGCGCCACGGAGCGCCTACTCACGCGCGATCAGGCTCCAGTTACCCACGGCTACTTCCGGAGTTTCGACGGCACCAAGTTATTTTACAGTGTCGAAGGCAAAGGCAAACCGTTGGTTTTCTGCTACGGCCTAGTCTGCTCGAGCCTGCACTGGACCTATCAGATCGACCGATTTCAGCGCGATTACAGGGCGGTTTGGTTCGACTATCGCGGCCACCAGAACTCCGATGTGCCGGATAATTTCGACAGTTTGACGATCGAGAACATGGCGCGCGATCTGGCGTTGTTATTCGACGAACTCGGCCTCGACGATGCAGTCCTCCTCGGACACAGCATGGGAGTGAACGTCGTCTTGGAATTCTATCGCCAGAATCCCAAGCGAGTCGCAGGCATGGTTCTCGCGAACGGGACACCGAAGCCACCCCTCGAAACCTTGTTCATGGGTAGCAATGCCGCGCAAGCCGCTTTCGGCCTGCTCCGAAAGGCGTACCAAAAGTCGCCGAAAACGGTGGAGCGACTTTGGAGTCTCGGCAAAGGAAACCCATTCGTCCGAAACCTGATCGGTCTGGGTGGCTTCAACCCCTACCTCACCCCGCCCGAGGACATCGAGCTCTACGTCAACCAGGTCTGCGAGATGGATCCGCGGATCCTCTTGCACCTCATTGGCAACTACGACCACTACGACGCCACGGCCTGGCTCCATACGATCGATACTCCCACGCTCGTGATCGCTGGAGAAAATGACAAGGTCGTCCCTGTCGCCCAGCAGGAACTCATGCATCAACTGATCCGCGGCAGCTCCCTCGAAGTGATCGGTCACGGAAGCCATTGCCCTCAGATGGATTTGCCAGAACTGGTCAATCACAAGATCGAGAACTTCCTCACCCAGCTGAAGTACTGACTCGGTCGCTCCCTCACGAGTAGGCCTACTCGGTCTTGCCGGACGCGATCTTCCATTCCGACCAAGGAAACCTCCAGTCGATCCAATCCTGGGCAGGAATCCCTTCCTCGACGAGGACCCGGCGAAACGCCTCGCCGCAGACTTGGCCATGGCACTTTCCGCTACCGACATGAGTGAACGACACTGCGGCTTCGGGTGATCGGAGTTTCGCCTGGCGCACTTTATCCACCACTTGTGAACGGGTGATTCCCAGGCACGGGCAGAGCAGATCCTCAGTTCCTCGCGGAGTTTTTTCCGACTCGGGCTGAGGAAGTTTCAAATTCATCCGCGGTCGCGTGAGGGTCTGGCAGGCGAGTTTATTGACACCATCGATTTGAACTTGGCAGAGCCCACAGCTGCCATCCGCACACAACAAAGCATCCTCCGGGCGACCGCGACCACTCTCGAACAACGCAATACCCACGGAAATCCGGTCGCGAAGCAGGCGACGCTCTCCATTTAGGGTGACTTCGATCCGTGCCTCCAAGGTCCGCGCGGAAGCCCTTAAGAATTCGGCGTCAGAAGTTGAACCGTCAGTCCGGGGCCGACGCAGACCGCGCGCCTCCCAAACCAGGTGAGTGGGAACGTCCAGCTCGACGCGCTGGACACCGTTCGTTTCCGATGAAAAAACAGCGGTTACCCGTCCAGAAGCCAGCGTCTCGCCACGGCGATTCAAAAGGGAAGCCTGCTCACCGACAGCCCACGAACGACTTCCGCGCCAAGGCAGGGTGACCTTGGAGAGGGAACGATCCTCCTGCACCCGAAGGATCGGGATCGCCGCGCTCGGACACACCTCGACGCAGATCCCACAGGCGGTGCAAGCGCTCTCAATCAAGGACTTCCCCTTGCGTGAGAAGTCGATCGCTGATTCAGGACAGGCTTTTTCACAAGCGTTGCAGGCGATCTCTTCGAAACACTCGATCGAGGCCAGCGGCTTGGTTCCAAGGAGGAGCTGGGGAACACCTACGTAGGATCGGATGAACTTCGCGTCCTGAGGGGCGATCCACTTCCCCTGGTAGCCCGGAGTAAAAGGCTGTGCGAGATGTCGAGCATAGCGTCGCAGCCGAATCCGGGCCTTTTTGTAGAATTTCTCAAGGCTTTCGCGACCGGGTTCGTCCAGTCCCAGCATGAGACGCTTGGTCAGCCGTCCGGCCAAGAGTCGCGCACGCTCCTCTTCGAAAATCCATCCTTCGATGTCCTCGAGCCGGATCGCGTGCGCGGTCTGATCGATCTGAAACAACGAGGACCCTGGAGGGTGTTCCCGGATTCCCTGGGTAGGTCCGAACGGTCCGGCCGAGACCACTCGAGTGACTTCCAGGATTCGGATGCCGTGGGTATCCTCAAGGCGCAACTCCCAGAGCAAGGGGGCCTTCTGGGTGATGCTGACGGGCTTGGCTTCGATCATCCGGCCGCCCAAGATCTCGAAACGCCGGCGCTCGACTTCCCATCCTGAAAACCGCTTCGCTCCCCACTCGACATGACTCTCGACCGCGTAGACCTCAGGGACTCCCGACTCGAGCAACCGTGAGCCGAACCGGAGAGCAGCATTACCGGTCCCGAGGATCGCGGTGGCAGGAGACCAAGAGAACATCCCTTCGCTGGGGGCCCCCTTCAGGAGCGTACGCGCGGTCGAGAGGGGCAACAATCCTTCCGACCACCACCCGGGAAACGGATCAGGCATTTCCGACACAGGAGCGAACTTCACCACGGCTCGGGCGACGATCCGATGCACTCGTCCCTGCGCGTCTTCCGCCAGCACCAGTCCCCCAGTGGCCGGCAGGGGGATTACGCCGCGGACTCTGACGATATCGCCCCCGAACATCCCGACCTCGAGTCCCATCTGGGAGCAGTTCTGGGAAAGAAGGCGCGCTCCTGCGGTCGGCCAGTGCGAGACCCGGGGCGCTGCCACGATCACAACATCGAAACTTCCGTCACGGACGTTCATCTGACTCGCCCCACCCTTTCGCAGGCTTCGCGTGCGGCTCGCATCACTTCCACCAGGGGCCCGTCACAACCGCCGATCACTTGCACGCTGGGACCCGACTCAGAGAGGACCCAGTTCTTCTGCTCTTGAAGCGAAGCCGGTTGATCCATCACCGATCCCGGCTTCCCCCATTCGAAGATCGCGCGAGGCCGCATCGACCGGATCGAGAACTTGTCCCACTTCATCAACTCTTGGCAAAGCTCCATCAGGTCCCGGAAGGATTCTGAAGAGGCCCAGTTCATTCCCCACGAAGAAGAAGGTCCCGCTTGCGGATAGGCGTCGACCGGAACCAGTGGCCCGGGCCGGAGCACGATCAAGTGATCCAAGCGCGTTGTCCCGGACAACTCATCCTCGGGAGAGCCCTCGATCTCGGCCCAAACCGCCAGATCATCGAACATCCCGACGATGCCGGGATCGAGTCGCTCTCTCGAAGCCAAGGACCACTCTTCCCAGAGCCTTACTCCGTGGGGCCTCAAAGGCTGGACCTCGGCACGCTTGGCCTGACCCAGGACCCAGGGGCTGAGCCGGGGAGTCCAGAAGACGAGGATGTCCTCACGAATTCGGGCAGTATGCGGCGTCCTGCCCTCATGGAACCGGATCCCATCCGGAATCAGTTCGATCTGCGATGCGCCGCTGATGATTCCCCGAGGACCGAGCGTCTCCCGGACGTATTCGAGAAGTCCAACACGATAGCGAGTGACGTCGACGTCACAGATCCGCGGGATCAGCAGTCCGCGAAGGTCTTCTTCGTCACCCGCTTGGCTGATACCTCGGGCAGAGATCCCGGGAAATCGCTTGAGCGCAAACACACCCTCCAACAGGCGAGGAGCAAGCCCCGCATCCGAGGCCTCAACATAAAGGCGCTCGAGCGCCTCCCAGTCCTGCGATCTGGAAGTGCCGAGCCAAAGACGGGATCGGGCACGGACGTGAGGCGCCAAAGGGTCCCGGTAGAGGCGATGGGCGCGGGCTTTGCGTGGGCCTGAGGGTCCGTCGCTCGCAGTCCACTGCTCCAATGAGCCCGGAAAGTCCGGCCGGAGCTGCTCCAACGCCCTTTCGGGAGTATTGCGAAGCAATCGGCGTGGATCGAGGTTTCCGGTCGAAGCAGGCCAAAACGGATCCAAAGGGAGCTCGGAATCTTCCCCGAAGAAGTCGCGGTCGGGATTGAGCAGGAGCACCGACTTGCCTTCGGCTTTCAACCGATTCGCGCAGGCCAATGCAGCGACGCCCGTCCCTAGGATCGCGACGTCGCTATCGAACGCCATCTGCCAGGACTCCCATCACCCGCTTCAATGCGGTCTGGAGTTGGGCTTTCTTGTACTCGCTGTGGGCGCTGCGACCGCGCTCGTTCTCCTCGAAGCTCTGCTCATCCACGAGCTGAACTTCGTAGGGATAGAAGAACCGGACTTCCTTCTGAAGGTACTTCAGGTCGAGGCGCTCGATGAGCTTGAGCATGTCTTCAGGCATCCCCTTCGTTCGCGCCTGGAGCTTGATCTCCTTGAGATCGTCGTAGAGGGGATTGGTGAGCTTGATCAGCTGACGGCAAGTAAACTGGATTGCGCGATAAAACTCGCTCGAATGGGGATTCGAGCTGAGAGGAGTCGCATGGGCGGCTTCCTCGAGCTTCGCGACGAGCTCATCCTCGCCGATCTCCCCGCGATCGACAGCAGCCAAAGATCCCACCAGGTGGTTTCGAAACTGCTCCATGTCGATCAGGGTGTTGCGCGAGCGGCTCGGTTTGATGTTCGGCGGCATCACGATCATTTTGTCTTTGAGGTACTTCACCACCCGGAGTGCGCCCAAACGGGTGGGCGTGACGAACCGGATGCCAACGCGGTCGAAGACTTCTTCGGCAACGTTCTCGGGCTTATGGAGAAGCTTGAGCAGGGTTGAATCCCGCGACTTCTTGGGCTTCGTCTCGAAAGCGGCGAGGTTCACCCGATGAGGATCATCGACGCGTTCGCCCAGATAGAGCTGTCCGTCCGGATCGCGCTGGATCAGCCGGTAATAGCGATCGAAAATCTGCTTCTGGATATCCGCGAAATGAGGTGCCCGGATGTCTTGGTCCATGTGGGCGATCGTGTGCATCACCTTCAGGATGCTGCAGGCCCAGTTGCGGAGCAGTGTCCCCTGGGTGTCACTCTGCTGGTTCGGGTAGCATAGGCTCGCCATCAGAAACAGTTCGCGGATATCGGTCAACTCCAGGATCTTCCGCGGAATGTCGACCTTGATCCCCTCCGCATTCTCGGGTTGGAGAAAATACCGGCGGATGAAATTCAACGCCTCGTGGAAATTCCCGAACGCTTCCGCCTTTTCGATCGGGTTCTCGAGATTGTAACCGTAACTCCTCAGAAATCGGTCGGCATCGTCCATACCTTGCAGCGTGAAACCCTGCTGGGAGTCAATGGACGACCTGCCGCTGATGATGATGTCGAGGACTTCCCAACGAAAATCGTATTTTCTGCGAAGGTTATCCGTAGACGGCGGTCTGCCCATTTCAAACGAGAGCTTAGAGAACTTTCAGCACCCCCACAAGCTCCGAATGAACCTTGAAGATGCACTGCATTAGCCCATATGCATGAAACTTCATGACAGAAGAGAAAACCCGACCCGCTTTTTTTGAAACCACCCTCGAAGTGAGAGGCTACGAGCTCGACAGCTACGGTCACGTGAATCACGCGATCTACGTGAGCTACCTAGAACACGCCCGCTGGAAAATGCTGGAACAGGAAGGCATCGGCCTCGATCACTTCAAGAAGTGGAGTCGCTGGCCGGTCATCGCCGGACTCGAGATTCAGTACCAGAAGCCGGCCTTCCTCGGCGACCGGCTGGACGTGCGCACAGAAGTTGTCGAAGTAGGCCGAACCAGCTTCACTTTCTCCCAAACTATCCACCGGGCGGGGCAACCCGTGGTTCAAGCGAAAGTACGGGCCGTCATGATCAACGAACATGGAAGGCCGGCATCGATGCCCGACGAGATGAAGTCGCGCTGGGGCGGAGCCTCGATATGAGCCGCTTTGAAGGCCGAAGAACCCTCCATTGGGGCCGGATCAAAGGCCCCCGCGAAAGCATCGCGCTGGCCATCGCCACTGCGGGCGGAGCGGGCCTGTTACCCAAAGCCCCTGGCACCTTCGGTACCGGGGTCGGTGTGGGCATCGCTTTTTTGAGCGCCGGTTGGTCCACACCAGAGCGGATCGTCCTCTGGTCGACTCTGTTCATCGCAGGCTGTTGGGCGTCGACCGTAGTCGACGAAACCATGGGAACCGATGACAACCAAAACATCGTCATGGATGAAGTGGTGGGTTTGGGCATCACCGCCTGGACCATCGGAGCCCACCCCTGGGGACTACTCACTTCATTCGTGGTGTTTCGTTTCTTCGACATCGTGAAGCCTCCGCCGGTCCGACAGATCGACACTTGGTCTCATCAGCGGGCGTCCCCAGGCCAAAAAGGTTTCGCCAAATGGTTCGGACGATGGGTCGGTGGCTTTGGCGTGATGGCGGACGATGCCGCTGCGGGCGTCTTAGGTTTGGTTGTCATGATAATTTTCCAATATTTTGGATTTTTCAGCCAATTTTAAGGGGGATTTTGAGAATTCTAAAAACTGACGGCATCTTGAAGTCACTCAGAAGTCCTCTGCCAAACTCATGACGCACACTGAGACGTACGCTTGGAATTTTTTGGACCTACGCCGTTTTTACGCTTCCTGCCGCGCCGCGTACACAGGTACGTTCAATGCCTAACGAAGATGTCCCCCAGTAACTGGAGGACCAGCGTCCACAGGCCTGCATGAAGCAGGAGTGTCGGCATACCCACCCGTCTTGATGAACCCTCCCTGCTTAGAAACAGAAGGGCCCCTCCTCGAGACATTTTTAAAGAAAGCGACCCAACTCCATGGCTCAGAATAAAGAATCCGAAAAGACCGACAACGCCTACCAGACCGATCGCACTCAGAAGAACAAAGCGATTGAGCTCGCGATCCAGGCCATCGAAAAGCAGTTCGGCAAAGGCTCGATCATGCGCCTGGGCGAAACCGATTCCATGTCGGGCCAAGATGTTCCGGTGGTTCCCACGGGCTCAATGGGACTCGACATCGCTTTGGGGATCGGCGGCCTTCCTCGCGGTAGGATCATCGAGATCTACGGACCCGAAGCTTCCGGTAAAACGACGTTGACCCTTCACGCGATCGCCGAATGCCAGAAGCAAGGCGGGATCTGCGCTTTCGTCGACGCTGAGCACGCACTCGACGTGACCTATGCCCGAAAGCTCGGAGTTCGCACGGACGACCTCCTGATCTCCCAACCCGACACTGGCGAACAAGCCCTCGAAATCACCGACGCACTCGTGCGCTCCGGCGGTGTCGACCTTCTCGTGGTCGACTCGGTAGCGGCACTCGTGCCTCGCGCCGAAATCGAAGGCGAGATGGGCGACTCCCACATGGGTCTTCAGGCCCGCTTGATGTCCCAGGCTTTGCGCAAGCTCACCGGAACGATCAACCGCTCCAAGACCATCGTCATCTTCATCAACCAGATCCGCATGAAGATCGGCGTGATGTTCGGCAATCCCGAGACGACCACCGGCGGTAACGCACTCAAGTTCTACGCCTCTGTTCGCATGGACATCCGCAGGATCCAGGCGATCAAGGACGGCGACAACGTGATCGGCAACCGCACTCGCGTGAAAGTCGTGAAGAACAAGATGGCGCCTCCTTTCAAGGAGGTCGAGTTCGACATCCTTTATGGCGAAGGCATCTCCGCGGAGGGCGACATGCTGGACGTAGCGGTCACCCATAACCTCATCGAGAAGAGCGGGACCTGGTTCTCTTACAAGGATGAGCGCATCGGGCAAGGTCGGGACAACTCCCGGAACTGGCTGAAGGAGCATCCGGAAGTCATGGCCACTCTCCGCAAGGAAGTTCTCGCAAAAGCCGGCATTGGCGTGAAGAAGGCCGCGACTGGAACGGCAGCGGGCGCCTCGGCTCCCGCGGGCGCAACCGCAGCCGGTCCAGCCGAGTTCTCCAAAGCCGATCTTTCCAAGGCCAGCAGTTCGGCTGCAGCTGCCGGCGGAGTCAAGGGAACCCCGGTTCCTCCCCCCTCCAGCAAGCAAGCGCCGACTCCTTCCAAGGGGAAGTGAGCTGACGCTCGGAAACGGATCCTGAAAAAAAAGAAGGGGGTCGCCGGAGACGGCGACCCCCTTTCTTTCAGAGTCAGTACATGACTTTTCCGGAGAGGAAGATTCGGGCAATTGCGACTTGGGCGACCCAAGATACCGCCGCGAGAAAAGCCAACGGCAACCCAACCCAAGCAGTGCACCGGGGTCGGTCCGGCGAGGAGGCCGCGAATCGCTGCTGCGTCCCCAGCACGAGAAATACGAAAGGCACGAGTGAGTACCGACTTAGACCATCGTAGTCCATGCCTCGAGAGCCGGTCACCGAAAAGAACAGAACAAAAAGCATCGTTCCGTGCATCGGAACCCGCTCGAACGACTCCCATACCGGCTTTCGCCTGATTTGAAGGGCATCCGCCCCTAAAAGCAAAAGCCACGAAGAGAGCGCGAACGAAGCGGAGAACCGATTGAGCGAAATCGGATCTGCGATCACATCCCAGGTCCATTGACCCGGTCTCGGATTGAAGTAGGTCGACACGTCAAAAAAGCAGGATGGGTCCAGATGAACTTTCCATCCTGCTTTCTGGGCTTGAAGGTAGGGAGCCTCTTGCGCAAGCCCAAGGTTCGCCCTTCGTTCAGTACAAAATGGGCTGCCACCCAAACGACGAATCCGACTCCGACCGGTCGGGTGAAAGACACCATGAAACCGGCAAGAGCCGCCAGGGGACGCGCCCAAAAATTCCGACTCTCCAAGGCCAAGGCCAAGGCCAAGACCAAGACCAAGAGGAGAGCCATCCAAAGAAACAAGGACTCCGAATAGGCGACGGTTAAGTAAAACGAGGAATAGTGAATCAAGATCGCCCCGGCGCCGCTCCACGCCCACTTTCACGAGATTGCCCTGGACTCCACGAGTGTAAAATAGGTCATCCAGAATCCGAAGCACCCCACAAGCCCAGCCAAGATCACGGCAATTCGGGAGTCCACACCCGTGATCCCTCCGAGGAGAGAAGCAACAAACGGAAACCCAGGAAAGAAAGCGACATTGAAGTTGTTTCCGGACGGCAGAGGAGGCAGGTGGCCCGAACAGCCCCGCCACTGTCCCACTCGTAGAACGAATAGAGCCGGTTCGCGAGAGTCCTCGCGGGCGAAAGCAGAAGAATCCAGGTAATCTGGATCACCGCCATTCCTCCTCCGGCCACCCATGCTTTCGCTTTTTGGTTCGTCGCCATGAGTCTACTTTCATCATAACCCAGGATCAGGATTTCGCTTCCCTTCGCGCTGCCAAATGCCTGACACCGAAAACCAAAATCCCGCTCCCACAACCCTTCCAGGATTTTCGTGCAGCGGCTCTGCGACGATGTCACGATTGAAAACGGAGCGATTCATCGGATGAAATGCGGGATGGGCTGGGCATTGACTCTGGGAGTAGGGACGACTTTGGCGAGTTTCGTCGCTTTAGCGAACGATTCGGCGTCACTTCCTTTCGTCCCCTACGCGAGCTCCTACCTTAAAATGAATGCGGGGGAGCTTTTTAAACCAGGATCCGCTCCCGTAGATCCTGCCGTTCGGACATTCCTGGCAGCCCGGATTTTCCAAAATGCCGCGGGCAGCTCCACCAGTGAACGCTTCGACCTTCTTCGGAGAAATGTCCTCGGACAAGGCGATCCCTTGACTCCCTCCCTCAAAAACACCCATTTTCAGCCCGGTGCCAAGAGCTGGGAGGGTCAGTGCGTCCAGTGGAGCGCGGCTGCACTGGATCCCGCCATCGAAAAACTCCTCGACTCCACTTCGGGAGTCGTCTGCGGAGATGTGATGATCTCGTTCGGAGAGATCAAAGAACTTTTCACCGCACTCTATTCCAATATCCAGGCGACACTTTTCTGCGGGAGCAAGACCCTTTTGAGACGTGGTAGCTTTTATGGGAACCCAGTCATTCGCGGGGCACGAGACCGATACGGATTCGACGATTTCGCGGCTTCGGACTTCGACTCCAAACTTTACGAGTATCTGAAAGCCGGAAAGGGCGTAATCCTGGATGTCGATCCGGGCCCCCAAGTTTGGAACCAGCCCGTGTACGCGGCCAAATCCGTGGACACGACCGTCTTATTTCCTACCGGTTTCAAGAGCTCCGGACTGCTTGAACGAGCCCCGGCCTACCTCTTCGAAGGGACCAGCCCAGACGCCCTCCAAACGCTTGCCCAGCTCAAAGACCTCGACCTGGCCCTCCACTCCCGACTTCTTCGTCCCACCGAAATTCAAGTCCAGGTTGTCCAGAGGCGCCCGGGCGAACCCGCCACTCGGCTCGCTCCGACCGAAGAGACGCTTCGCGCCGACTTCGAACAGGTCCAGGCGTTGTCCGACCGGCGTGACTTGCTCGCACGAACCCGCCTGAACGCTTTGGTCGATGCCGGAGAGATCTGGCTGAAACCCGGGATCGAGGTCACCTCGCGGAGCACTACCGTCAGCTACACTTCAGAAGTCGCTTACGCAGATCCCCGGCGCAACAACAGCACGCAGCAAAAATATGACTACATCCTTTTCAGGAAGGACGGAGTCACCATGGATTCAGTCTGGGACACGCCATCGCAGGGGAACTGGAATCAACCCCGACGACCCGATTCCATGTGGGTGCCCATGACGCTGACTCCCGCCGCGGCGGACACTCCTTCACTCCGGGGAGTCTATGACCTATTCAAACTGGTCCAAAGCAACGACTGCGTCGATATTTCGCGGGTGATGGATTTCTACCAGCACTTGGATCGTGCGCTCTCCGACAACTTCGTCACTCCCGCCGAGAAACAGGAACTCAAGGCTGAATGGCCGAAAGTGAAAGACGTTGCCAGTCGCGACAAGATCCGCCAGATGATTCGCGATTCGGGAGCACCGGGGATCCAGGAAGGGGACTTCCCATGAGCCCATCGATGCAACTCTTCAAGGTACTCACGATCGCTACGTCGACCCTGTTCCTGTCGACCCCAGCCTCGTTGGCGGGTCCACTCGCTGCCGACTTAGCACCTTCGTTCTCAAGTGCGCTCGCAGCTGCTCCTTCTTTTCCAGGCTGTCGCACCGACTTCAGGACTTCAGACGAGAAAGGGTGCGAGGTCCAGGACGACGTCGTCCAGCTCGGGAAACAGCTCTACATCCAGGACGACTCGAAATTCGTCGAGATCGTCGCGAAGCAACTTTCCCACATCGAGAGTGCGGCGACCTATCGATACCTCCCCATCCTACTGGCCAGCCTTTCGCGCGACTCGCGGCTCGTCGAACCTCTCAGGAAGTTGGCCGCGATCGAAAAATCCTCGAAGCTCAAGTTCGACTACGCCACGCAAACCCTCTCGCGACTTTCACAGGGCAGCTGCTCCCCTGCAGCGAACGACAATCCGCGGTTCCGCGAAGTTTGCACCCTCCTTGACCGAGATTTCAATCGGATCCGTTTGAACAAGGGCTTGAGGTAAGGGAGTCGCTGAACGAGGGCTTGAGGGAACGAGGACGGGGACCTTCTCGAATCGAGAGGGTCCCCGCCGTTTATGGGTCTGTGGTCCGATTCGACTTACTGGTAGGCAGCGCCGCTGCTGCGGGTCTCGTCCTTCTGACGGGGGTCGCGCTCTTCATCAATCTGGCGTGGGTTGCGCTCTTCGTCGGTCTGGCGTGGGTCCTTTTCAGGATCGACGCTCACCGAAGGCTTGTTCGAACGGTCGCACTCCAGCGGCTGCTTACTGGGTTCTTTGTCAGGTCCAACCACCGGGGAGACCGAAGGTACGCTCAACTTCTTCAGCGGAATGAACTTGTACTCGAGATCGACCTTGTGGCTGATCGCGACGATCTCATGGCTTTTGCCCGGAATCATTTCCATGACCTTGCGTTTCTGACCAGGAATCTTGTAGGTCTCGAAGCGCTTTTCGCCTGGGATCACGTCCACGATGACGTGCTGAGCACCGGGCTGGGTTTCGACCACCTTGCGGGTCTGGTAGCTGTAGGAAACATTTCCCTTCAAATCCTTCACTTCGATCTTGTCGGTGACCTCGCGTTCGACTTGACGATCGGGATCCTGAACCATGCGCTCGACGCGCCGATCCTTCTCCTGGATTTCACGCTTGCCGAGAGTGTCGGGATCGCGAACGGTCCGCTCCACCTGGCGATCAGGATCGGCGACCATCTTGGACTCGCGGATATCCTGAACTTTGCAGTCGGCTTCCACTTTGAGTTCGTCGCGTCTGGAGAGGGCGCGCAGGCGCTTGGCTGTGTCGTCGCACTTCTTGACTGCCGGGTCTCCTCGTCCATCTTTGCTGGCGACTGAAACGACGAGATCCGAAAAGCTCAAGGAGTGGTCGACACTTTGTTGGATCAGCGTCTGACCTGGGAGTGGGCCCGGCTCCGGAGTGGCCATCTGGATCGAGACATCCAAGCTGCTGTCCGAACCGGTGACGATGCCGAAGAAGCGGCGGCGGCGACTCGTGTCCTCGGTCTGGAACTTGAGGGCACCTTGGCTGCTCTCGGAAACCTTGCCGAGGAAACCTTTGAACTGCTCTCGGTCGTCCTGATGACTTCCGAAACCGACGCTGTTGCCGTTGTAGACCTGGGAGAGACCCGCCGGATCAGCGAAGGCCGGTGCGGCGGCAAGCAATGCTACCACTGCGGCGGTGATCGTGCGGTGGATTCGATAGGTGCTCTGGATCTGGGTCTTGCTCATATTGGAAACTCCTCTTTCCTGGGTAACTTGCCAGGAAATAGAGCAAGACTGCGGCCAACTATAAATAGTTGATATTTAAGAACTGGCGGGCCCAGGCGTGTCCAGCTCCACTCGGAAGTGTCAACGGCGTGGACACATCAGCGACCGATGACACACCCCCGGGATCCGTTTCTCCATGGAATCACTGCAGTTCGGGATGCAGTCTCAGGAGAGCCAATGCCTTGTGCCGGGAGCCCAGTGTCCGCTCCATGACCCGCAGGACGCGCTCGCCCAGCAGAGTGTAGGGCTGATAGGCTTGTGCGAACGGGATCTTCCCTTCGTTCGCTGACTTCACAGCCTCGTTGATCTCCTCGCCGATCACACCGAATAGGGACTCGTAGTAGCGCCGGAGGGAATCATCCCCGTTTGACACAGCCTTGGCATAGCGATCCGCCTCGTAGCGCGGCAGCGCCCTCATCAACTTGGGCTGCATGACTCGGTCCGAATCCGAATCCACGATGATCACGTGCTTGAGCTCGGGATCGACCAGGCGTAAATCCTTCACCGGACCCGTGGAGCGTTTGCCCATCACGAGGTGGTTCCGCGTGAAAATGGCATCAACGAGACCTTTGGATTTCCAGGGCCGAAGCGCTTCCAAGGCCGCTGCATCCGGCTGGTCAGTGAAAATCACGATTCCTCGGCAATCCGGATTCTGTCTCACTTTAGTGAGGAACTCCTGGCCGCGCGGGACGTTCTTCACTTCCATGCCGAGGACCAGGACAAATTCGCTGGGAGAATGAAATGTGACCGGTTTCCAACCGCTCTCGAGATCACCGTTCTGGATCCGCTTCAGCGCGGAAGTGAACGCATCCTGAATCGAGACCTTGGGATCCTCGAGGGCATCGCGCATCCGGTTCTGGACTTCCACTCCCTCCAGGCGAGTGAGGTCCTCCTTTTCCATCAACAAGTCGATATCCAGGAAGTAATCATCCGCCATC
>JAYVNB010000360.1:0-8287 GCA_043759365.1 Bacteriovoracaceae bacterium
TTTCTTTCGGAAAACACTCGGGCCACTGCTTTTCATGGGACCGAGAAGTCGCAATCCGAGTGCCCATTCAGCTGCTTGGCTGTGGGCCTGTCACTTTGCTCAACAGGTTGGGGGGGCAGTTTGTCAGCGAAGCAACCGACGCAGGATCTTACCGACCGGACTCTTCGGCAGCTCAGCTCGGAACTCCACATACCGAGGGATCTTGTAACCTGTCAGGGTTGTTCTGCAGAAGGCTTTCACGTCCTCGGCTGTGAGGGTGGGATCCTTTTTCACGACGAACGCTTTGACCGATTCGCCCACGTCGCCTTCGGGTACTCCCGCGACCGCGACTTCAAGGATCCGTGGATCGGTCATCAAGCAAGCCTCGATCTCGTTGGGGTAGACATTGAACCCACCAACTAGAATCATGTCCTTCTTGCGATCCACGATTCGGAAAAAACCGTCGATGTCCATCGTGGCAATGTCACCGGTATGAAGCCAACCTTCAATCAGGACTTTCGCGGTTTCGTCCGGACGATTCCAGTATCCCTTCATCACTTGGGGGCCACGTGCGCAGAGCTCGCCCGGGGTCCCTTGGGGTACTGGCTTGCCGTCATCATCTAGGCAAACGATGTCGGTCGAAGGCATCGGGATGCCGATCGTCTCGAGGCGGACGTCGCCTCCGAGCTGGTTGAAAGTGAGGACTGGAGATGATTCAGTCAGTCCGTAGCCTTCGATGATCGGAGATCGGACAGTCCGTACCCATTTATCGGCGACTGCTTTTTGAAGGGCCATGCCTCCGGCGATCGAGGCTTTCAGGCCAGGAGGAGGGGCCTGCGCAAACCACTGTTCGCCGCAAAGCCCGTTGAAGAGAGTGTTGACGCCGGTGAAAACCGAGATCGGTTCGGAGCCGAATGCGGGCTTCAAGTTGCGCAGCGGGCGAGGCGAGGGGACCATCACGTTCTTCGCACCGAGGAAGTGGAAGAGCAGCAGGTTCACGGTGAAAGCGAAGATGTGATACAGCGGCAGGGCAGTGAGGATGCACTCCTTGCCGGGTTCGAGGACGTGCCCCACGAACGCGAGAATTTGAAAAAGATTGGCCATCAAGTTTCCGTGGGTGAGCATCGCTCCTTTGGACACTCCGGTCGTGCCGCCCGTGTATTGAAGAACGGCGACCGCGTCGGGTCCCACTTGTGAAAGGTAGCGGGAGAGGTCGAGCGGCCTGGAGCCGAGCGATGCGCGACCTTGTTTCAAAGCATCGGGGAACCGGGTGTGGGCGATGGAAATCGGGGGAACCTGCTTTTTCAGGTATTTCTGGACCGCCCGGATCAGAGTGCCCTGGAAGACCGGAAAAAAATCCGTGACCCGTACGACCACAGTGGTTTCCACGGAGGCACCCGAAAGCGCTTCGGGCAACTTGTCCGAGAAAAGATCGATCACGACGAGCACTTTCGCTCCCGAGTCCCTGAACTGGAAGCTCATTTCACTTGCGGTGTAAAGCGGGTTGACGTTGACCAAGATGCACCCGGCTTTCAAGATTCCGAAAGCGGCGATCGGATAGGCCAGGCAATTGGGCATCTGGATCGCCACTCGGTCCCCGAGCTGGCATCCTGATTTTTCGCGGAGGTAGACTGCGAACTCGTCGCTCAAGCGCTCGACTTCCGCATAACTCAGTTCGCCAGTCATGCCGTTGGGCATGCTCAGGGCGAATGCAGTTTGATCGGAGTACTTTTCAGCCGAGATCCGGACCATTTCAGCGAGGTTCCGGAACGGGCTTTCTTCAATTTCAGCCTGGGTGCCGGGCAAGTAGGAAACGGTCCAGGGACGGGAGGATGAAGTGGGTGGGCGGCTCATCTCGTGGGTTCCCGTTTCTTCTGTTCAGCACCCCAGTGGGCGATCTGCTCGGACTCCACGATTTGGGTACCCATTGATGCAAGTTGGGTTGAAGCCAGCATGGCCCGAGCGACCGTGTATGCCTCGATCGGGCGGTACCTCTTGAGGGGGCCGCTCAGGAGCGGCCGGAGGATCGGAGCGAGGGCAGCGGCGGCTCGTTCTCCGGCTCGGAACTCAGGTCGCGCGCCCAGGAGAAGTGAGGGTCTGAAGACTCTCAGGGTTTCGAACCCGATTTGCTGGAGCGACCGCTCGGCTTCGCCTTTGACCCGATTGTAGAAAACCCTCGAGGCAGGATCGGCACCGAGGGCGCTCACGACGGAGAAAGAACGCGTCCCGGCACTGAAGGCCGCTTGGGCAAGGCCGATCACCGCATCGAAGTCGACTTCCCGGAATGCTTTCTGTGAACCGGCCTTGCGAATCGTCGATCCCAGGCAACAAAAGGTTTCATCGGCTTGAAACGTTCCGGCAGGAAGCAGGTTCAGGTTGAGGAAGTCGACCTGGACCTCATGAAGTTTCGGATGCTGGCGACCCAAAGGCCGGCGCACCAAAACTGTGATGCGTTCAAAGCGGGGATCGGCCAAGAGCTCGTCCAACAAATGTCCACCTACCAGTCCGGAGGCGCCAGCGATGCAGGCGTGACTCATCGTGGGGCGCTCCGGGCTTTCTTTCGAGGCGTCGAGGGAGGTTTCACCGCTTTTTTATTCAGGTTTTTCTTTTTTTTCAGGACTCTCCTCTTCGTCGCTTTCTTCTTCACCTTCCGGACGGGGATCTTTCCGACCCTCGGATCGCCTTGGAGGATCAGCTCGCATGCCTTCAACGCTTCGGATTCGAAATCGGCGGACTCTGCCGGCAAATTCTGCCAACTAGTGGGGCCAGCACCGAAAATCCGGATGGGGCGCATGGATGGAAAATTCTCGCGCAGGCTCTCATGGTGTTCTGGTCCCGTAGCGAGCCAAACACCGTTGTCGTCCGAATATTCCTCCTTTTCCCTGAGGATTAGCATGATCTTTTCGCCGCGGTAGAGCGCAGTTGCGCCGAACATCGGGCGGACTTGGTAGTCTAGGTCTCCCAACGCGTCGAGGACGAATTCAAAGGCGATAGGATTTCTCTGTCGAACTGGATGAGCCATAGGCCCGCCCATGATAATACGATCGGATGATGAACGTCATTCGTAACGTGTTGGGAGCGCTGATAGTATTCCTGGACCGGCTCTTCGCTCCGGGCGTCCAGGTTTCTCGGACGCCAGCGGACCAGGCTCGAGTGAATCTGGAAGTCGCTCGATTTCAGCTCTACCAATTCGCCGGATGTCCCTTTTGCGTCAAGGTGCGCCGAGCTGCGCGCCGCATGGGGATCCCGCTTGTCCAGAGAGACGCACGGCATGATGAAACGGCGAAGCGCGAATTGATCGAGGGAGGAGGGGAATATCAGACGCCCTGTCTCCGCATTGCGGGTGAGGATGGTTCGCTGAAGTGGCTTTACGAGTCTTCGGACATCATCGCGTTCCTGGAGGAGCGGTTTGGTCGGTCTTCTTCAAAACCGTCGCCTTCAAAAGGGAGCGGCCATTTCCTGAAGTAATTTCAACAGGCCCGGAAACCGCGCTTCGAGGTCGGGAGCACGGAGTGAATTGTATTGGCGAGTCCCCTGATCGCGTTTTTGCAGGATGCCGGCTTCGCGGAGAACCTTGAAGTGGTGGGAGAGGGTGGATTTCGACACCGTGACTTTGAACTCCCCGCAAGGGACTTCGCATCCGGAGAGCAACCTCAACACGATCTCCAATCGGATCGGATCGCTCAAGGCATAGAATAAGCTGGAAGCGGAAACCTTCTGGAGATTCGGCAGTTGCACCTTTTTCATCGTGTTTCCGCATCGCCTCCGAAAATTGAACCCGTTTCATTGTTCGATGGTTTTCGAACAATAGCTTGACCCTGGTCACAGTCTAGCCTATCCTGGATTTGTTCGATAGTGGTCGAACAAACGTCCCTATCCTAAGGAGATCCCATGGCCGCCATTCAAGACTCCGAGTTTCAGGCTCGGGTGCTCGAAAATCCGAAGCTCACCTTGGTCGACTTCTGGGCGGAGTGGTGCGGACCCTGCCGGATCCTGGGTCCCGTGATCGACGAGATCGCGCTCCAACTTGGGGATCGTGCCCAAGTCTTCAAGATGGATGTGGATCAAAATCCGGTGATCCCCGCTCAGTATTCGATTCGCGGGATTCCCACCGTTTTGCTGTTCAAGGGTGGCCAGCTGGTCGACCAGATCGTGGGTGCCCGGCCGAAGGACGCCATTCTTGAAGTGATCTCCAAGCATTTGGACTGAGAGAGAGTCCCTTCATGCAACCTCCTGTTACCGGCCCGGCTTCCCTCCTCTTCGAGCCGATTCGCTTGGGGCGGGTCTTGCTTCGCAATCGCATCGTGATGGCCCCGATGACCCGGTCGCGAGCGACTCCAAATGGCCTCCATCATCCATTGACACCTTCGTACTATGGGCAACGTGCG
Organism: Bacteriovoracaceae bacterium; assembly: GCA_043759365.1. GTDB lineage: Bacteria > Bdellovibrionota > UBA1018 > UBA1018 > UBA1018 > JAYVNB01. Next base: position 4,368 of record JAYVNB010000360.1, read on the forward strand.
ACCGCGGGATTGCTGATTGCGGAAGCGACAGCGGTATCTCGGCAAGGTGCCGGCTATCCGTTGATCCCCGGGCTATGGACCGACCTTCAGGAAAGCAGCCTTCGGTTGCTGATCGAGGCGGTTCACGCCCGTGAGGGTAAGATTTTCGTGCAGCTTTTTCATATGGGGCGGGTGGCGCATCGTTCTTTGACGGGAGGGCAGCCGATCGCTCCGTCCCCCATCGCTCCCGAGGGGCAGACGATGGATGCCGAGTTCCAGCAGCAGTCCTATGAAACGCCTCGGCCCATGTCGACCGCAGAAATCGCCGGAGTCGTGGGAGAATTCGCCGGGTCCGCCCTCCGAGCGATCCAGGCAGGGGCAGATGGGGTCGAGATTCATGCAGCCAACGGCTACTTGATCGATCAGTTTTTGCGAGACGGGACTAACCAGCGAACCGACGGTTATGGCGGAAGCCCCGAGCGTCGCGCCCGATTCCTGGCAGAAGTGGGGGCTGCGACCGCCGCCAGCATCGGAGGAGACCGTGTGGGCGTTCGATTGTCTCCGTTCAATTCCTTCAATTCCATGAGCGACTCCGACCCGCGAGCCACCTTTGTCGCCGCTGCGCGCGCGCTCAAGCCCCTGGGGTTAGCTTACTTGCACGTGATCGAACAGGGCGGGAGGCGCGACGCTGTGATCCCGCGGGAACAGCAGTTGACTCCCGAACTGGCCAGCGAGTTCGGAGGGTCGATGATGGCCAACGGCGGGTACTCGTATGAGTCGGCCCAAGAGGCGCTTCGCTCGGGTTGGGCGGATACGGTTGCTTTCGGGATTCCCTATATCTCGAACCCTGATCTCGTCGAACGGTTCCGCGCCGGTGCTCCGCTAGCCGAAGCGGACCCCGCCACTTTTTACGGGGGCGGAGCGAGGGGTTATACGGACTATCCTACGTGGAAAGGAACCCCTGCTCGATAATTCGGGAACTCTTCGAGTTCTCTCCTAGGCCGACACCCGGTGATCTCTCAGGAAATTTGGGCGAGTTCCCGTGCGCGCTCCGCCAGTCCCTGCACGATCGAGTGGAAATGGTTGTGCTGCTGGAGCTTGTCGGCTCCGAAGCGGCTCGCCAAGCCTTCGCGGATCGCCGCTACTTTGGCCGTCCCTCCCGTGCAACAGACCAAGTCGATCTCCGCGGGCGTCACCTGCGCGCGTTTCAGGGTGTCGTCGAGGGATCCGAGGATGGACGCAATCCGATCTTGAGCCGCTTCGTCGAATTCGGCCCGGGTGATCTTCTCCCGGATTTCGATGTCGGGGTACTCGTAGTTGAAGAGGGTGTGATCGGTTTCCGATAGGGCGCGTTTCGTGCGTTCGATCTCCTCGAATACACCGAAGCCGAGTTGGTCATTGATCAGGGAGAACAGGCGATCCACTTTCCCGCGATCGTCCTCGCCTAGGGACCATTGGCGAACGTTGCGGAAGAACTCCATCGTATCTCGCTTGCGCAGCAGGGAGATGTCAGCGGGAGAGCAGATTTTCTCCATGAGCGACTTGGGCATGGTCAAGACGTTCGAGCCGAAAGGGACCGTGTACTCGACGTCAGCTCCGAAATGCCGGGAGATCCGGTTGCGCATGAGCGAACCGTCGAGGGAGTCGCCTGCCAGCGCCACTCCGCCGATTGCCAAAACATCGGATGGCTCGAAGGCTTTGCCGCCCAGGCGGATCACGGTGTAGTCGGAGGTTCCGCCCCCGAAGTCGGCCACCAGGACTGTTCGGGGCCGATCTAAGGTCACCCGAAATTCGCGAGCCGCTGCTACCGGTTCCGGCATGAACTCGATGTGCTTGAAGCCTGCGATCGTCGCGGATTTCTCAAGTCGGGACTGGGCATAGAGGTCGTCGCCGTCATCTTCGGAGAACCGGGCCGGCCTGCCGAAGACGGCACGGTCGACTTCCTGTCCGTAGTGGGCGTTGGCGCGGGTCCGCATCTCCTTGAGAAAGAGTCCGATGATGTCCTCGAGGTTCAGCGGACGATCGTCGACATAGGTTCCGATGAAGCTGCGGACCGGAAGGAACTTTTTGATCGAGCGCACCAGGCGGCCTTGCATGTCGTGCGAGACGAACTCGCGGATCGCCTGCGAGCCATAGTAGACCTGTTTCATACTCGGAAAAAACAGGATGCTTCGGAGGATGCTGGGAGTGGCAGCGCCGGGATCTAGAGGAGCAGGCGCATAGGTGGTATCGGCGTCGGCAGCCGCGAGCAGCGAGTTGGAGGTCCCGAAATCGATTGCATAGACGAGAGGGGAGGCTCCGGGTTCTGCCATCCGGACAGAGTAACAAAAACAAAGGAGTTGGGCTAGGCTACGTTCCCATGCGCTACCTCCATACGATGATCCGCGTGACCGATCTGGACCGTTCCATCCGCTTCTACCACGAAGGCCTGGGCTTCGAGCTGGTGAGGCGCGAGGATCACGCCAAGGATCGATTCACGTTGGTGTTCTTGAGATCCCCGCAAGACGGCACCGGAAAAGACGGCCCGATGATCGAGTTGACCTACAATTGGGACACTCAACACTACGAACGAGGCGACGCCTATGGGCACGTGGCTTACGCGGTCGACTCGATCCAGGAAATCCAGGAGAAGCTCATGAGGAGTGGCTATGATCTCAGCTGGGGACCAGGGAGCAGCCCTAGCGGGAGGACTCAGATGGCATTCGTCGACGATCCGGACGGATACGAAATCGAGCTGCTCGAGTCCAAGGACTGAGCCTCAGATCCATCGGCGGAGCAGGAGGACGGCGCTCCCGAGGAACTTTTCCCAGAGTGGCCTCCGGCCCAAGTCCTTAAGGAGAATTTCTTCGCTGCGAGCTTGGTCCGCGAGGAACTGAGTTTCCAGGTCAGTCCGAGCTTGTGAGTCGCTCAGGGCCACATTGACTTCGAGGTCGTGGATGAGGCTTCGATGGTTCAGGTTCATCGATCCGACCCTGGCCCAATCATCCACGACGGCAGTCTTGGCGTGGTACATCGAGGGTTGGTATTCGAAGATTCGCGCGCCTGATCGGAGGAGTGAGCCATAGAAGCTGCGGGCGACCCAAGGCATGAACACGACGTCCGAAGTCCGTGGCAGCAGAATCCGAACGTCGACCTTTTCGGAAGCAGCCTGTTTCAATGCCCGAATGAGCGGCGAACTCGGGACGAAATAGGGATTCGCGAGCCAGACCCGGGATTGTGAAGCCAGAATCCTGACCCGGAACGCCCGGGCGTTCCGGAGTCTCCGGCCAAGCGTGTCGTTCAGTTCCACGAGGCCTTTGGAGGCTTTGCCTTGGCCACGGGTGAGGCGCCGTACGAGCCTGCGCCATCGAAGGGACCGGATGGGCTCGGCCCAAGCAGCTTCGAAAGCGGCGATCAGCCAGATCACAGCGGGTCCTTCGACGCGCGCGATCGTGTCCCTCCACGCCAGCGCTCCTTTTCGGCTCTCGCGATGAACGTCCGAGACATTGGCGCTACCAACAAACGCTTCGCGTGAATCGATGATGCAGGTTTTGCGATGATTGCGCCGGTTTAAACGGACCCAAAACAAGGTAAGTTTTCTCCAAGTGAAGGGAAAACCAGCGGCGGAGGCCACTCGGCGCGATGCGCGGTCCCAAGGCAGGGGATGATAAACCCGGGCGCGGATCCCTGCTTCCGAGAAGCGAGCCATGTAGTGCCTGCTCCAATCCGGTGAACCGACTCCATCGACGATGACCCTCACCCGGACGCCACTGCGGGAAGCACCTTCTAGGGCTTGGGCCACTTCTTCTCCGGTAGAGTCGATTGCGAAAATATAGGCTTCGAAACGGATCGAGCGGCGGGCGGCCTCGATGGATTGCAGTAACCGGGCGAAATACTCATCGCCTGACTGATAGACCTTCTCCTGCGTCCACCGTAGCCGCGGCAGGGCGGTCGAGCTGGAA
>JAYVNB010000361.1:0-8269 GCA_043759365.1 Bacteriovoracaceae bacterium
GCTATCTCCGTCCCCGGTGGGTTCGGGAGGAAAAGCCCATGGCCGCGCTCGCCGAGCTCCTCCGAACACTTCCAATGGATTCAGAAGGAGCCGAATCCGGCCTAGTCTTGCTCGCTCAAAAAGAGCTCGCCGCGGTCCATGCAGGAACGGCCCTCTGGCGCGACCGCGCAGCGTGGACGGTCGAAAAGGTCCGACACACCGACCATGGATCGATCCATTTGTCGGCTGCCACGGCCGAAAGGATCCTTTCATGGACGTGAATACGGAGACCGTACCCGGTCCCGGACACCGTTACGACACCTTGGCGCCGATCTACGAGTCGGGAAGCAACTTCGCATTTTACCGCCGGGTCGCCGAGTACTTGGCTCCCGACTTGGGCCGAGCGATGACCGGAAGAGCACTTGATCTCGGCTGCGGGACGGGTATTTCGACAGATGTCTGGGCGAGCCATGCACCCCAGCTCTCTTGGACCGGTTTGGATGCTTCGAGTGGAATGTTGGGACTGGCACGTGCCAAAAACCGTTCTCGCGAAATCCGATTCAGCCTAGGCGAAGCGGAAGCGCTTCCTTTCGACCGCGATGAGTTTGCGGCGGTCGGATCGAGTTTCGCCCTTCACTGGATGAAACCACGCGCGCTCGAGGAGAGCCGTCGAGTTTTGCAGCCTGGGGGAATCCTCGCGCTCGCAGTCCCCCTGGCATCGACCGGTTCGGGTCGCAACGGCAATCGCCAGCTCCTGCGCTGGATCTGGAAAGCGCGCGAAGGGATGACCGCGCTCCGCTCACAAGGACTCGACTTGGATGACCTCGAGCGTTCACTCCTCGGATGGCGGATTGAGCGACTCGAGGAGGTGCGTTTGATCGAGCGCATGGGATCGAGTGCGGAGCTTTGGAGGGTACTGCGAAGCCGCGGCTCGTGGAATGCGATCGCCGGGGATAGCTCGCCCGACTTGGAGACGACTGGCTCCGAACCCCTCGAATTCGAGTGGCGGATGGGGTTGATCGCGGCTCGCAAGGTGTTTTAAGTTGACACCTGTCCAGCCTCCAGACAGGGCTTCGCCCTCGCTTGCCCCAAGCCCTGCTTTCAACTCCTCGAAATTTCACGACTCCAGGAAACGACTGCACTGTGTCTTCAATGGCACGGATCCTGAACAAAGGGTCGACGGAGACTTTTTATGAAATCGCCATTATTTAATAATTATTCCCGCCTGCTCTTCGGAGTGCTCGCGCTTGCGGCCACAGGTTGCGGCAAGAGCAGCAACAATGCCCAGGGAGTCGGCTCGGCTACCGTCGCCAACTGCGCACGAGGGCAAGGCTGGAATGGACTCGCTTGCGTGAGTGGCGGAATCTACACTGATCCGACCGGAGGAATCGGCGGCAGTGGGAACCTGCTCAGTCAGTGTTCCTCTTACGGAGGCACTCTTGTATCCGGTGGAACGGTGTGCCAATTCAGTGCGATTTTTTACCTCAACACCGGCTGGGTCCCTCGCGTCGACTCCCAAGACCGCAATGAAAGTCCGATGGCCAAAACCGGAATCACGCTCAAGGCGGGCGACCGGATCAGGCTCAACGAAATGTTTCCGGGCATGAGCCGATACGGGACAGGTAGCACCTGCGATACTTCACTGGCTGGCAACTCCGACAGTCGCGGACAATTCCCTCGCGGAGCCCTGTTGGCGCGAGTGGGCAGCGAATACTTCGACTTGGCGGATAACGCTGGGCACATCGTTGCCGGCTCCGGGGACCTGAAGATCGGCTACAACCTCGATGTCCCGCTATTCCTCGGTTTGCCCATCGACAGGAGCGGTTGCACGAGTTTGATCAACGGCTGGGTCAATGTTTCGTCCTGCAGGGACAACTACGGCAATAGTATCGCTTGCCCCTGATTCTGGGTTAGAGTCTGGGGCAAGATGAGCCCCAGGGATAAATCGAAGAGTTCAAAGACCGGATCCCCGCAAGGTGGATCCGGTTTCGTTTTCAAGGATCGAAGCGGAAGGTTGCATGCTCCGAAAGCCAAGGTCGGTGAGCACGGTCATGGGCATGGGCAAGAGCCAGCCGAAGCTCCGCCAACGGCCGTCAAACGCCCTGTCCGCGCCGGTGCGCGCTCGCCCGAGTCCCGAGGACCGATTCCGCTTCCCGATGCCGATCAGATCCGTTTCAAAGGGAAGCGACCTCCCCCGACGGGGGACCGCTCCGCTCCTCCGCGCGCCGGAAGGCCTGCCCGCAGCGAACGGGCTCCCGCTCCATGGGGTAATGAATCGCATACGACCGAAGGAGGCGAGTCCGGAAAAGGCGGGCCGAAGGGAAAACGCCCCGGATTCACCAAAGCGGCTACTTACGGCAAAGGACGGGAAGGGGGTCTGAAATTCGGGAAGCGCGCGCCGCGCGGAGAGGATCAGCCTCTCTCTCGTGCAGCTCATCCTCGCGAGCCAGCAGCGATCATCCGGGGCGATCGCAGCTTCGGTCGTGGACAGGATCGTTCCCCGGGTCGTGGAGCCAAGAAGGAAGTCCGAGGCCGAGGAAACGAGCGTCCGAGTGAACGCGAGGGAAATCGTGACCGAGGCGCCAACCGCGGCCGCGAAAGCAAAGAGGGGCGAGGAGGGCCGCGCGCCGGAAAACCTCGAGCTCCCGGTCTCCAGTTCGCCGGGTACAAAGAGTTCAAGGCGACGGTCGACAAGAACCGCAAAGGGTTTGGATTCCTGATCTTCGAAAACCGCAAACTCGAGGATGCGTTCATCCCGCCCCGGAACGCCGAGCAGTTCTTTCACGGCGATCGTGTCGAAGTGACGATGAACTCCCGAGGCGATGTATCCGGGGTGAAAATCCTTCAACATCGATTCCGCGAGATCGTCGGCCGCTACAGCCCCCACCCGAGTCCTCGCGAAGGGCGGGCGGGTTACGTGGTCTACGAACGAAAGAAGGCCCGCGAAGAAGTCTTGATCCCGGAAGTCAGCCAAAAGGTCAATGCGGGTGAATGGGTTCGGGTAGAACTCGACTTTCACGACCAAGACGACACCGCCCCGCATCGGGTGACCGGACGGATCGCCGAAGTCTACGGCGACAACCTTCCCCCTTCGGCCGACGTGGGAATGATCGCCGCTGAATACAACCTAATCGAAGTGCACCCTCCCGAGTCCGAGGCCGAAGCCAAAACTTTCAAGCTCGACCTCGACCTGACCCACCGCGAAGACTTGCGAGACGTTTCTTTCATCACCATCGACGGTGAAACCGCCCGCGACTTCGATGACGCCATTTACGTCGAGCGTGCCCAGGATGGGTTCGTACTCTGGGTTGCGATCGCCGATGTGAGCCATTACGTCACTCCAGGTAGCCCGATCGACCTGGACGCGCATTCGCGCGGAACGAGTGTCTACTTCCCGGAACGCGCATTCCACATGCTCCCGAGGGCCCTGTCGGAAAACCTTTGCAGCCTACGGCCCGATGAGCCCCGACTCACGATGGTCTCCCGCATGGAGTACGACAAAAACGGGGAGCGCACTGCGACCCGGTTGATGGAAGCCATCATCTTGAGCAAGCGCCGGGCCACCTACAACGAGATCCAGAAGGAGTGGGAAGAACAGGGCAAGAACCCGGATTGGGAGTACGCACCCCATTTCGCGCTCTATCAACTCATCCGCAAGAAACGCGCAACCCGAGGCTCGATCGATTTCGACCTGCCGGAAGCCAATCTCGTAGTGAAACCCACCGGCGAAGTCGAGTCCATCACGCTTCGCGAGCGCCTCGATGCGCATCGCTTGATCGAGGAGTTCATGATTTCCGCCAACGAGGCCGTCACCGAATGGGCGATGGAGCGCGAGTGGCCTTTCATCTACCGCGTTCACGAAGAGCCGGCTGAGCAATCCCTCGTCAAGTTTCAGAAGCTCGCCGCCCACATGGGAGTGGCATTCTCACTGGACGGCCCGAGTGAAACCCTTCCTCAACGCCTCAACGCGATGGTCGCTGCTTTGGAGGGACATCCTGCCCAGACGATGCTCAACATGGCATTGCTCCGCTCGATGAAGCAGGCCATCTACAGCTCGACTCATGGGATCCACTTCGGTTTGGCATCCCAGGCCTATACGCACTTCACCAGTCCGATTCGGCGATATCCCGACCTCTTGGTCCATCGGATGCTTCGGATGGCCCTCAGGACCGATCTCGGGAAACTCAAGGCGCCGACCGATGCGCAGCGCAGCCGGATGGAGCAGGACTTGGCCGATGCGGCCGAACACTGCAGCTACCGCGAGCGCTTGGCTTCGGATGCCGAGCGGGAGTCAATTAAGCTCAAGCAGGTCCGCGCGGTCATTCCCCATCTCGGCAAGGAGTTCGAAGGCAAGGTCGTCGGAATGATCGAGGCCGGGCTCTTCGTGTCGATCAACGACCCTTATGTTGAAGGAATGGTTTCTACGGATTCCATGACAGACGACTTCTACCAGTTCGACGACGAAAAAATGGTCTTCTTCGGCAAGCGCAAACGCAAAGCTTACCGGATCGGCGACCCCGTGAAAGTGACTCCAGTCAGGGCCGACGTCGAAGCTCGCCAGATCGATTTCGCGATGGCCGACAAGGAACCAAAAGCTCCCCACAAACCTTCGACCACTGAATCTGAATGGTGAGTCGGATTCGCTCGGCAATTTTCGCAGCGTTGACCGCTTTCCTGGCAACTGAGACGATATTTCGACGATGAAATGGATCCGGACCGCGGGGCAGATCGGCCAAGCCGTGAAGAATGTCGCGCGACTGCGGCAAATCACGGCGGTATTCGCGAAGCACGGTTTCGTCGATCTGGTTGACCGCATGAACCTCGGCAAGTTCCTGCCTCGTAGGGCCAAGGCTTTTGCCGAGTCCCAGGCGGATCGCAGCACCGCTGAGCGTCTGAGACTCTCTTTCGAGGAGCTGGGTCCGACATTCGTCAAACTCGGACAACTCTTATCGACGCGCCCGGATCTTCTCTCGGAAAACTACATCGACGAGTTCACGAAACTGCAGGACAACGTCCTTCCGCTTCCGTTCGAGTTGGTGCGGGACGTCGTCGAGAGGGAGCTCGGACGAACCCTCGAGGTGGCTTACGCGAGCTTCGATCCGAAGCCTCTCGCGGCCGCCAGCATCGGGCAAGTCCATGCGGCGGTCCTAAACACGGGCGAGCAGGTCGTCGTAAAAGTGCAACGACCCGAAATCGAGAAGTTGATCGACACTGACGTTTCGATCCTGTCCTTTCTAGCATCGCTTCTTGAAAAATACGTTCCGGAAACGCGAGTGGTCGGTCCAAAGACCATCGTCAACGAGTTCTTCCGGACGCTCAGCTTCGAAACGGACTTCGTCATCGAAGCGAGCAACATGACGAAGATGGCGGAAAACCTTCGCTCCATCCCGGAAATCGTGATCCCCAAGGTTTACAAGGAACTGAGCACCCACAAAATCCTGACTCTGGAGCGCTTCGAAGGCGTTCGACTGAACGACCTGAAAGCGCTCGAAGCTGCAGGCGTGGACCGCAAACACATCGTCTCCGTGGGCGTTCGCGGGTTCTTCAAAAGCGTGTTTATCGACGGGCTTTTTCACGGAGATCTGCACGGGGGCAATCTCTTCGTACTCCCAGGGAATCGCCTGGGGATCATCGATTTCGGGATCGTAGGACGACTATCCGAAGGATCAAGGGGGCAGCTTGCCAACATGGTCATGTCGCTCATGACCGAGGATTTCGAGAACCTCTGCTACCAATACGCGGAGCTCGGGGCCTCCGGCCACTCGATTGATTTCGATGGTTTCGAACGGGAGGTCCGAAACACCCTCGCACCCTACCTCGGGCTTTCGCTCGAGGAGCTCAATGCCGGAAAAGTGTTGATCGAAGCCACCCGAATCGCGGTCAAATACAATATCAAGGTTCCCGGCGACTGGATGATTGTCTTCAAGGCGATCCTGACTATCGAAGGCATGGGGCGCACTCTCGACCCGAAGTTCGACATGCTCGCCACGGGCCAGGAACTGGTCGGTGACTTGGTCAGAAACCAGTACTCCCCCGAACGGATCACGAAGGACCTGGTCTGGATCGCGAAAGACGCCGCCGCCCTCTTGAAGGTTTTACCGCGACAGATTCGCTGGATGCTGCGCAAGTTCAACAGCAATGATTTCGCATTCGAGATCAAATCCCCTGAACTGGATGATATTCGGCGACAGCTCGACCTCAACGGCCGGCGAATGAGCTTGAGTGTGCTTGCCGCGGGTCTATTCATCGCCAGCAGCCTCGCGCTCCAATCCTCGGCAGGGGATCGGCTCTGGGATTATCCGCTCTTTGCCGTGATCTACTTGGCCGCGGGATCGTTCATGTTGATCCGATTGTTTTTCCGGTCTTTCAAATAGGCGAAGACCCGCTCTCAGGTCCCTTCAGATTCCAAAAGTGGCGGACCAAGACTGGGTCAGGGGATCGCGATGACCCGTGATGAACAGCGTACCGGTACAGCGGCTGTGGAGCTGAGGCGATCGATCGACCAGATCCATCCCGTCGACCCGGAGGGCGGCGGCACCTGGTTGGGCAGCAATGTCCGTGAATTGACGCTGGCACTTTTGAACAGAAATTCGGTTGAACGGGCCGAGGGAGATCGCACCTACGTTTCGCGCGGCTTGATCATCCCAGAAATGCTGAGTTTCGGCACGATCAGGGAGGTTCGCGAAAGTCTCACTCGCAGCACTGACACGGCACTGGACCGTTACAGGCCGTTTCACCTCGTGGCGATCGACCCCACCGGGGGTCCCGTCCAATCCTTTGCCTGGAGTGCTCGAGGCCTCGAAAACTTCACGCATGAAGGCCGAGCCGATTGTTTCGAGAAGCTCGATCCCGAGGCCTTCGGAACATTCAATCAGGCGAACCAGCGGATCGGGTACGTCGCCGTCGGAGATCCGAAAAAATAAAAAATCATCTTCATCCATGACTCGCCGGGCTCGTGGAAGAGCTATGTTTCCTTTCTCGAAGGTCCAACACTCTCCCGCCGCGCCTACTTGATCGCTCCCGATCGTTCTGGCTATGGGCGATCAGTGGCGGGACGGACGGAGAGATCCAAGGCTCCCAATCCCTGGCGCTCCTGGGAGCCTTGGATCTGGGTGATCCGACACAGACTGCAATACTGGTTGGGCACTCCTACGGCGGCGCCGTGGTAGCCCGCATGGCGATGGAGGCTAATCCGTGGATCCGTTCGATCGTGATCGTGGCTGGCTCAGTGGGTCCGGAGTGGGAAAGGTCCAAGTAGTTTCAACACCGGGCCGATTGGCGTGTATTTCGCTGGATGATCCCGCAAGGCCTTCGGGTCTGAAATCAGGAGATCTTCGCATTGAAGGAAGCACTGACTTCCGCTCTGCCGCTCTGGTCCCGAATCCGTGGAACAGTAACGGTCCTCCAAGGCACGGAAGACGACTTGGTCCCCCCCGGCAATGCGACTTCCGTCGAGAAGTATTTGACCGCATCACGACCCGAGGTCATCCGGCTCCCTGGCGCGAACCACTTCATCCCCTGGGAGCAACGGAAAGCTCACCCCATGGTGTGCAGCGATTATTCCAAGCAAGTCAACTTGGTATCGATCTAGACTCACTCCATGGAAAAGGACAGAGCCAAGCACCTCAATCGCAAAGTCGCCATCTCCGTAGCGCTCCTCAGTACTTTCATGGCCGTATCCAAAGTGAAAGACGACAACCTCGTTCAAGCCATGTTGCAAGCCAAGACAGATGCCGTGGACACTTGGAACGAATACCAGTCCAAGAAACTGAAGCACCATCTGGCGGCCACTGCGATTTCCCAGAACGAGGTCCTCCGGGTCATCGTCCCGAAGTCCTCGGCGGGAATTCTCAACGCACAGATTGCGGCCTACCGGGCCGACATCACGCGGTACCAAAAAGAAGAGCCCGAGCTGATGGCTAAGGCGAAAGGATTCGAGAATCGATACGACCAGATGAACTTCAGGGATGATCAGTTCGACCTCTCGGATGCCTGCCTCTCGGTTTCACTCATGCTTTTGGCTGTCACCGCCTTGACTCTGGAGTCCTGGCTGCTCTGGGTCTCTTGGGGTTTATCGGGGCTCGGCATGGTCTTCGGCCTAGCGGGTTTCCTGGGGTGGGGCATTCATCCCGACTGGTTGATCCGGCTCTTGACGTGACTTCAAAACCGAAAGCGATCGAGTCAACGCCACGAGCCGGGCTTAAACGATTGTGGGTTCTACTCGATCTTGATAGTGACCCTCTGAAACGGGGAAGGGACAGACCCGTGATCACTCACGAGGTAAAAATCT
>JAYVNB010000362.1:0-8266 GCA_043759365.1 Bacteriovoracaceae bacterium
CCTATGACGCGATGGTGAGCACCCGCCCCTATCGCAAAGGTTTGGAGCCGCAGTTCGCCCATGACGAGATTTGCCGGGGGAGTGGATCTCAGTTCGATCCTAGAGTGGTAGAGGCGTTCAAGAAAGCCTTCACTCGGGAAAAAATGGGCAAAGGCTCCGGTCAGTCCAAAGGTTCAATTCTCCTCTCGAACTGCGATTGATCTCCCAAAATCCTCCTGTTAGAGTCCCGCCCATACCTTATGGCGTGGTTCGACGATCTCAAGACACCTCGGATTAAGAGTCAGGTCTCACAGCGCACTTCCAAAGTCCCTGAAGGACTCTGGGTCAAGTGCTCAAGCTGTGGAGAAATCCTGCAATCAAAAATATTGAAGGACAACCTGCAGGTTTGTCCCGAGTGCTCCCATCACTTTCGGATGTTGGCTGCCGAGCGCATCGCGATGCTGACGGATGAAGGCAGCTTCGACGAATACGCGGAAGACTTGGTTTCGACAGATCCCCTCGAATTCGACGACACGAAACCTTATCGGGATCGACTGAGAAGCGCTGCGGGTGCAACAGGCCTGCGGGATGCCTTTGTGGTCGGCAAGGCCAGACTTCTGGGATTGCCCTACCATCTGGGTGTTTTCGAGTTCAAGTTCATGGGCGGCAGCATGGGCGTGGTGGTGGGCGAGAAAGTTTCCCGCCTTTTTGAAAGTGCATTGCAGGACAAACTTCCGGCAGTCGTGGTCTCTTCCAGTGGGGGAGCTCGGATGCAGGAGGGGATCCTGTCGCTGATGCAAATGGCGAAGACCAGCAGTCTCATCCATCAGCTTCGGAAGAATGGGATCCCTTACATCTCAATGCTGGCTGATCCGACTACGGGCGGCGTCGCTGCTTCCTTCGCGATGCTCGGAGACGTGATTTTAGCGGAACCCAAGGCCTTGATTGGCTTTGCCGGACCTCGGGTGATCGAGCAGACGATTCGTCAGACGCTCCCGGCGGGATTCCAGCGCTCTGAGTATCTGGTGAAGCACGGATTCCTCGATCAAGTCGTCGCTCGCAAGGACATGGCTCAAGTGCTCCGTCAATGGATGTGGCGCTTGGGTCGACACACGTGTCGTTTCACCGCCGTATCGTAGGCCTGGTCCCGCAACTTGCTCCGCTGGTTCTGCTTTTCTTTACGGCACTACTGGCTCCGTCGGTGTCTTGGGCCGTGCAGGAGAGTACTCCCATGCACTGGTCAGCGGATAAGACACTCTGGGACCGCAAAATCAACCGAGTGGAGTTGACGGGCCACGCGACGGTTCGCCAAACAGGCGAAGTCCTGACCGCGGATCGGGTGACCTTGGATCTCAATAATCGAACCTTGGACGCTCAAGGCAATTGCGTCTACATCGCATCCGAAGCGGTGATCCATGGCGAAGAGATGCATTTCAATCTCGATACCCGCACTGGAACCATCATGGGTGGACGGGTATCGAACGATATATTCACTTTGACGGGCGAGCGGATCAACAAGTTAGGTGAGGGGCATTTCCAGACCCATCAAGGTGGATACAGTACCTGCAAAGATTGCCCTCAGAGCTGGAATTTCTCTGCAGAAGACGTGGACATGGAGTTCGAAGGCTATGCCTACATGTCTAATGTGAACGGGAAGATCAAGGACACGCCTGTTTTCTGGCTTCCCTATTTGGTGGTTCCTTTGAAAACCCGCCGTCAATCCGGCGTACTTTTCCCCAAGTTCGGATTCACAGGAGACGGGTTCCGCTTCGTCTTGCCGGTCTTTCTCACGCTGGGGGGCTCCGCCGACATGACGCTAGGTTTGGGCGATTTCGGAGGTCGGGGGTTGCGGGGCGAGTGGCAAGGGCGTTACCAGCTTTCCGGCCGCAGCGGTGGTTCCGCTAACCTGTTCTATCTGCACGATGACACCTTCGTTCGATACCTTTCGGACAGGAATCGGCTCGAGAACCAGACGTTCAGATTGACCCCCAATCGGTGGGCACTCGACATCAAACAAGGTCAAGAGCTTCCGTTCGGAATCGACGAGAAACTGCGACTGTTGGAAGTGAGCGACAATTCCTACCCAACCCAAGTGGGTGACGTCCAGGGGATCGGCGAAGCCTACATTCCATCCGACCTGATCATGTCCCATTCGACCAATCAGGTTTCGAGCTACTTTGCAGTGCGGCGCTTTCGAAACCTCTTATTCGACAATCCGCTCGAATTCGATCCTGCCACCGTTCAGGTTTACCCCACTGCGGCCATGACCACCAACGAGCGTTTCATTCTCAACTCCCCGATCGCGGCGGGGCTGACCGTGGGAGTGAGTAATTTCAGTCGAACCGGAGGCGCATTTGATACCGATCAGTTTGATCCGCCGGCTCCGGGAGTGACGGGCCCGCGTTTGGGAAGGGACCCGATCCGCCAGGCGACCCGCTTTTTCTACACGCCTTCAATTTACACGACGCTCAGACCTTTCGGGATATTCTCCCTGGTGCCCTCTTTGGAATACCGTGGCTTTTACTACAACTTCCACCAGGATATTCCCACTCTCTCCCGGGGCTATCTGCAGTTTCGAAGTGATCTTTCGGCTCAATTGGAAAGGATTTACGATACTTCTGATCCGGATGCGCCGCGGATGAAGCATCTGTTCCGTCCGATTCTCACCTATTCGCTGATTCCCTATGTCAATGAATCTTATCCCGGGGCAGCCAATGGCAATCCGCATCCTTTCCTTCAGCAAATCGAATACGCACGCGCGAATGGTTTCTCGGGGTACAACTTCGACAACTATGACATCGTCCCTTTGGGGAGCAGCACCACCCAAACCAACTACTTCGTCCCCCAGGGTAATGCGCTGACCTATGGTTTCACTTCGCAGCTGATCCGGCGCAAGGGGGCTGCCGAGTCCGACGAGGCGACTTATCAAACCAACGTGGAGCTCAACGCGGGTCAGACCTACAATTTCCGGTCACAACGCGAGGGGGGCGACCAGCAGCCGTTTTCGCGATTGTTTTCTTCGCTTCTGTTCGACTACGACAAATGGAGCGCCCGGACCGACTACACCTACGTTCCGTACGCACCGATCAGCGAAACCCAGGATCGGCATATTTTTTCCACGGCGGCAACCTACAGCTTCATCCGTACCGTTCATCAGCGGGTCCTCGCCTTTGAAAGGAGCTTTTCATTAGGATACTCCCGGTCGTCGATCGGCACCCGCAGTAGCAACATCAACGGCTCGTTCATCTACTCGCTCTCGGACTACATTCTACCTAGGATGTCAGTTTCCCGCGATTTCAATGCCCATAAATGGTTGAGCGTCCAGAGCAACATCCGCTTCCAGAGTCCTTCCCAATGCTGGAGGTTCGAAGTCGGCGTGGTCCGTCGAACTTGCGATAAGCCGCTGGGTTACTGCCTGGATTTTGGAGTCGACCTCTCCTTGAATCTCACGGGTTCCGGCTTCGGTGGCGTGAGCGAGCTTGCGACCACCGCGACCCCGCGCTAATAAAGGGATCCCATGAAAAAAATGAAATCGACCTCTTCCCAGAACGGGGTCCTGGCCTATTCGACCGTAGCACTTCCTCACCTTCAGAAAGTTCTCGAGATCAATTTGGAAGTGATGGAGACACTGGTCGACCGGATCGTGAAAGACGTGAAGGCAGGTCGCTCGCTTTTTGTGTTCGGCAGCGGTCATTCTTCGCTTTTTCCGTTGGAACTCTATCATCGAGCGGGTGGGGTCTCCTTTTTGATTCCCGTTGTGGCGGATCATTTGATGCCTCAAGCCGGCCCTCCGGTGGTCCGAATCCTGGAGCGCACTCCTGGCGCGGCAACCATGCTCCTTCATCGCGCCCAACCCAAAAAGGGTGAAATGCTGTGGCTAGTATCCCAGTCGGGAATCAACGCAGCGGCGATCGACGTCGCGCTGGAGGCCAAGAAACTCGGCATGCATACCGTGGCTTTCACGAGCCTGGTTCACAGCAGTGCCGTCAAGTCTCGTCATCCTTCGGGTCAAAGGCTTTTTGAAGTCTGTGATCAAACCGTGGATCTGGACGGGAGAGTGGGGGACGCGGCAGTGTCCTTGTCAAAAGATGTCACGGCCGGGCCTCTCTCCAGCCTCGGTTCGATTCTTTTGGGACACTCGATCCTGACGGCGGCAGCAGGTCGGCTTGAAGCAGAAGGGCATCGCTGTGTTTATACGAGCGTGAACACACCTGCAGGTGAAATGCGGAATCGTGAGCTCGAGGACCGAGCCCAAGTGCGCGATCCTTTGCTGCGGGGCTGAGCACGGGAGCAGAGCACTGGGAGAGCAGGGGCGTTCCCTCCGGCTGTTAGGAAACTGACGGCTCAGGCTGCTTTTGCGTTTTTCAACGCGAACGCCGTATGATGGACGGATGCGCATCCTGCTCTCCAATGACGATGGCGTCCATGCTCCCGGCTTGAAGGCATTGTACAGGGAACTCAAGAAGCTGGGCGAAGTCTCGGTGGTTGCGCCGCTTGAGGAGATGAGTACGACGGGTCACTCCTTGACACTTCATAAGCCGCTTCGTTTGCTGACGATCGAAAAGGACTTCTACGGGGTCAGCGGCTCGCCGGCCGATTGTGTCTACTTGGGAATACGGCAAGTGATGAAGTGCATGCCGGACCTAGTGGTATCGGGGATCAACCGCGGTGCCAACCTAGGTCAGGATGTTTACTATTCCGGGACAGTTTCCGCCGCTCGGGAGGCTTGTATCCTTGGCATTCCGTCCATCGCAGTGAGCCTCTCGGTCGATTTCGCGAAGGCGCGAAGCGAAGACAAGCTTCACTATTCCACCGCCGCCAAGATGACGGTCAAACTGATCCGTAACTTGAAAAAAATCGAGATTCCTCGCTACACCCTCCTCAACCTGAATGTACCGGACCTTCCGCTTTCCAGGGTGAAGGGGATTCGTCTTGCCCGGCAAGGCTTCCGCTATTACAGCGGGAGTATTCTTCGCCGCAAGGATCACCGTGGGAAGGACTATTACTGGGTTGGCGGACAATACAAAGGCTTTCGAAAAGAGGCCGACACGGATTGCGTGGCCGTCGAAGGGGGGTATGCCTCGTTGACCCCACTTAAGTTGGACTCGACCGATTTACAGTTCCTGGCATCGCTTTCTGAAAGTCTGTCCGTCAGTTGATTCGAAGCAAAGCATCATCGAAGAGGAAGAGAATGGAATCTCGCTGCCTCCTGACCGGTTCGATCATGATCATCTTGGCCTTGGCTGGTTCGGCGTGTGGAGGGGTGCGAGTCCGTGAAAGCGGTCGAGAAGGACTCCTTGATCGCTTGGCTCGCGAATCCCACGGAAACCCCAGACCGCTCGTCTTGAAATCGGAGGAGGATCAGGAGTCGAAAGTGCGTTCGGCGGATCTTGCGAAGGCTCATGAGGCAGCGAAGAAGTGGGCCTGGCCCCTTCACGTGGTCACGGTTACTTCACCGTTCGGAAAGCGAGGAGACGACTTTCACGAAGGTGTCGATCTACGGGCCAAGAAAGGGACTGCCGTCTATGCGATCGAGGAGGGAGTGGTCTCCTACGCCGATCAACGGCTGAGAGGCTATGGACGTATGGTGTTGATCCGGCACGCCCATGGGCTTTCGAGCGTGTATGCCCATAACTCGAAGCTGCTCGTGCGAAAAGGTCAACTGATTCGAAAAGGGCAAAAAATCGCGCTTTCGGGAAACACTGGACACTCCAAGGGCCCCCACCTTCATTTCGAAATCCGTGAAGGAGTCCTGGCACTCGATCCAATGGGGGTCCTGCCCGCCTTGTCCGGGAGATCCCTGGCTCAGGTACGGAGTGATTCCCTGATTCCTGTGGGAACTCCTAGGAGGGGGCTGTCGTCCATTCCTGATACGGCACCCGATCCGTCTATCGCCGCCAAATGATGAGGCAACCTAGGGTTGGCCCGCGATATTCCTGAGGACCCAGCTTGGGTCGAGATTTGGGTTTGAATTCCCCGTTGAAGGCACCACTTTTTTCGGGACCCAGAGGTAGTCTGGATGGGAGTCGACTGGACTCAGATCGGAGTTCCTCCACGCGCCGCCTTTGACGAATCCGTCGGCGTCTTTGGCGACGATTATATTTCCCGACGATGTCAATTTTCCTGCCCCATCGAAAACCGGTGGGTGGTCCAACCCCACTTCAAAACGATAGACACGGCTTTCATAGGACGGGCCGTCCTGAAACGAAAAAGCCTCCGTCAGTTGCCCGGGTTCGACGTCGTCCCTTACCCACCAGACTTGAGCTGTCATGTTCAAGCGGAAACGACCGTCTGGACCCGCACCTAACGAGTCATCTGGATGAATGGGGGCAAGGCGGTAGCCTGCGATGGGATGATTCCAGACCTGGTTTCCAGCATACCGGTCCATGATGACGGGTAGGCCTGCGCGTCCAATGTAGTTGGTGAGGACCAGGAGGAATTGGTTGGGAAGAACATCCTCGAACTGCGAGCTGCTGATGTCGCCAGCCATGTCACTCCGATTTCCGAAGAAGTCAGCCGTCACTTCCATCGCAATTTCCGTGAGCAACGCCTTTTGGTCAGCGATCGACAGCGTAACGCCTCCGACAGTTCGGGGCGAGCGAGGTTCATCGAAGAGTGCTGAGGCCGCTGACCAACCGTTGCAGTGCCCCCACCATCCGACGGCACCCTCAGGGCCATGGTGGGCGCGTTCCCAGTTGACCGCTCCGGTATTGCCGGAGGCTTTCTCGTATTGGCTCAAAGCCGCCGATGTTCCTCCGTTTTGGTAAGGAAACCAATAACCGGCCCAAAGGGGCTTGCTTGGTTTTCCTTCAGGCACTTCTGAAATCAGACGCGCGAGGTTGGTTTCACCCTGAGCCTCTCCGCCTCGAGGGGGAACAGGGTAGGGCACGCTCCCACCAATGGACCGGGATTCATTTTTGGAGCCACACGCTGCAAAAAGCAGGACGATGGCAAAGAGTCTCAAACGTATCGAGTAGTGCATGGCTCTGGTGCAGCAATGCTCATGCCGGGGGGGGGCGTCCTAAGGCTAGTTGAAACTTGAAGTTGAGTGGTTCAATCTTTCGGCAACCAAGCTGAAAGAAACTAAAACCGATCGGAGCTGAAACTCGGGTCAGACAAGCAACCACCCAACATGTCTATGGCCATGTACATTTAGCCCAAAAGAGGCGCAAGGCCCGCCGCCAAGTCATTTCGGTGAGTCGAAAGGATCTTGAAGCGGCCCAGGTCCCTGGCTTTGAGCCGGGCGTGATGCTCGACTCCCAGCACATTTTGATCACGGCGCTGCTGCCACCCGCAGTCAAAGAGTTTCCCGGCCAGTGTGAGGCGAACGTGACTCGACTCTGTGGTAATTTCCACGCGCGGGGCCAAGAGTTCTATTCGCGCTGGGGCTCCCAGGTAGGCTCGATCTATCTCGGCGGCCAGAAGGTGGCCGTAAAAAAACACGGGTTCGTGGCGACGAAGGCGAACGATTACTGGAGACTTACGAGCAGTTTCAAGACCCGAAACTCTTCAGCCAGCAGGTTTTCCAGGAGGGGCTGCGTAAGGTCACCCAGCTTGACTATGTGAAGGGTCTTCCGAAGATCGCGGCGAGCTTTGGGATGAGTAAAAGCAAAGTCTCCCGCAACCTGGGTGAAGGCCCCGGAAAATCAGCTTGAGAAGCCCCGGACACGGAGTCTGAAGGAATTTGGAATCGTGGACTGCTTCATTGATGGAAAACGGTTTTCGAAGCTGGGAGCAGTCGTTTCGCTCGGAGTCGGGTCTGATGGTCGGAAGCACGTTCTTGGACTCTAGCAGAGCTCGACGGAACACTCGAGCGCATGCCGGATCTGGACCCTGGGCTTTCGAAAGCACTCCTCCTCGAAGCGAAACGAGCATCGGATACTCGCCTAGGCGACTCCGGCCAAAAGCGAACCGAAAACCGCATCAGCTTCGTCACTCAGCAGATCGAGGTACTCGCTGAGCGCCTGCCAGAACTCCCGAGGTCGATCTCGGCCGCCCCGATCTACACCCAGATGGAGAAACTCCAGGCTGTAAAGTGCGAGGAGGAGGAGCGCTTACGGTCTCTCTTCACTGAGCAAAAGATCCATGATCTCCCGGCTGAGCTGAGAACTTATGAAGCCTTGCTCCGAGGACTCCACGGACTCAAAGGCGAATCCAAGCGCATAAAGATCATTGAGGCCTTGATCCATGAGGACGAGATCACGCCCGAAGGGTTTCGGCTGCACCACTCTGTCGGGAAGAAGCACATCGAAGGGGAGCTGGCCCGGCGGGCCAGCTCCGTTCCTTC
>JAYVNB010000363.1:0-8156 GCA_043759365.1 Bacteriovoracaceae bacterium
ATCTTGAGGGCGTTGACTCCGAAGCTGCACTCATGGAGTGCGACCTCCAGGATCTCAATTTCGTTGGTGCCGCTTTCAACGAGGATGCTTTGATTCGCCATGAGAATCTTTTCGGAGAGCAGGAGGCTTTACCTGAAGGGAATCGGCCAGTTCGACAGCGCTTTACAAAGAACGTCACGATCTTGACTCATGCTTCAAAGGGCCGACGCCAGGTGTTCTGGGAGTTTCGGCTGCGGCGGGTTCTCGATATAGGGCTGGAGCTGGAGCTGCCACCACCCGACGTCATGCCAGGCGCCAAGTTTGTAGCCGATCGATCGGTAAACGCCGATCGCTTCGAAAGCCAGGCTTTCATGCAAGGCTATGCTCGGCCCGTTCGGGAGGGAGATCCCTGCATAGGCATTGAAATACCCCAGTTCCTGGAGGCGTGCGAAGAGGATTCCATAGAGTTCCCGGGCGACCCCCTGTTTCCGGAACACTTCGCGAACGTAGACCGAAACCTCGACCGACCACTGATAGGCTTTTCTCGAACGGTGCTCACTGGCATAGGCATAGCCCGCCACCATTCCTTCACGCTCGCAAACCAGCCACGGGGTCTTTGCTGAAACCTGCTCGATGCGATCGCTGAATTCCGCGACGCTCGGTGCTTCGAGCTCGAACGTGAACGCGCTGCCGACCACATACGGAGCGTAGATAGCGAGGAGGGCGGCGGCATCGGACCGGACTGCCGGACGGATCGTGGATTTCATGCCGTCAGGTCTACACCACTCGTGGCACCGCGTCTGCATGCTATGAGTTTTCATGAAGTTGGATTTGACGGGCAAAACGGCACTTGTCACGGCATCTACCGCTGGAATCGGGTTTGCGATCGCGAAAGGCTTGGTCGAATGCGGTGCCGCCACGATCGTCAATGGTCGCACGGGGCAACGGGTCACTGCAGCTGTGGAAGCGATCAAAAAGGGCCAACCGGATGCAGAGGTCAGCGGGATAGCGGCGGATTTGGCATCCGATCTCGGGATGGCAATGGCACTCAGGCAGCTTCCGCACGTCGACATCCTGGTCCATAACCTGGGGATCTTCGAGCCAAAAGCATTTCTTGAAATCAAGGATGAGGATTGGAACCGGTTTTTCCAGACCAACGTGATGACGGCAGTCAGGCTCACTCGGCACTGCCTTCCCGCGATGATTCACTCGAAATGGGGAAGAGTGATCTTCATTTCGAGCGAGTCCGCGATCCAAATTCCTTCCGAGATGATTCATTACGGGATGACGAAGACGGCACAACTGGCGATTGCACGCGGGCTGGCCGAGTCTTTGGCCGGCACGGGTGTCACTGTCAATTCAGTCCTGCCTGGTCCTACTCGTTCCGAGGGCGTGGAGGCGTTCGTCGAGAATCTGTCACTGCGGAACAATACGACACCCGCGCAAACTGAAAGGGACTTCTTCAAGACAATGAGGCCTTCCTCGCTCCTTCAACGATTCATCACTCCGGAGGAAGTCGCCAACTTAGTCGTTTATGTGGCCTCCCGAGAGGCATCAGCCTCTACGGGGGCGGCCTTTCGCGTCGACGGCGGCGTCGTGAGATCAATCATTTGAAAAAGGAGAGTGCCATGTTCGACCACGCTTGGCTTGAAGTCAGTCTAGGCAACAAGGTACCCCGCGAAATACGCGTGGTGATCGAAGTCCCGAAAAACTCCAAGATCAAATACGAAATCGATCCCGAGACGGGACTGATCCGGGTCGAACGGATCCTCTATGGATCGGTCCATTACCCGGCTAACTCCGGATTCATTCCCAGGACGGAAGGTCCGGGCGGAGGGCCGCTTCAAATCATGGTCTTGGGGCAGGAGTCGTTTGTCCCGCTTTCGATCGTGCGCGCTTGTCCGTTGGGTGGATTGCGGATCAAATATCCCGGCCAGAGCGAAGATAAGTTGATCGCCGTCCATGCCGACGATCCCGAATACCGTGAGTTCACTAGCCTTCACGATTTGCCACACCATCGCATCCGTGAGCTGAGTCGATTTTTCGAAGACTACAAAGCAGTGGAATACGAAGATACGCGTCAGGTCACGGTTGAGCGGAGAGTTGGCCAAGAAGAGGTTTTTCAACTGATTCAAAGTGCAATCGACCGATATTCGGATCTCCACCAAGGGCGTGCCGCCTAGTGGCGAGCGGGGACCGGGATCGAGCGGAGCCCCGGGGTCAGGGAATCCCAAGGCAGTCCGGACAGTCGGAGCCAAGCGGCCCGGCCCGTCCTGCCGCCTCCTCCGTTGGCCCAAGAGGAGAGGAATGCCAAAGCGAAGCTAACCGAGAAGTTCAAGATCCCGATCGACACCACCCCTCCCATTGCAGCTAGGAGTCCGCCGTTCCAGGCCTGCCGAAACCCCAATGAAGCCGTGGCAAGTGCGACCATGCCTCCCGAAAGCGTGAAGTGTCGGACGTCGAGTGGAATTCCCAATCCTTTGCAGACTAAGGGAGCGAAGGCGAGCACCGCGCCTAGGCTGATATTGAAAAATGCCGTAGCCGTTCCCTTTGAAAACGCCTTGAACCGATTGGCGAGTGCGCCTCCGGTGAGTGTGCAAAGCCAAAGGAGGCATCCGGTGAAAGCCGCGTACACCAGTGTCCCGCTGTTCAAGGGATTCAAGGACTGCAAGGACTTGCGAGCCAGGAGGGGATCGAGGAACACGTGGCCTGTCATGGCCGCGTAGATCCAGTGAAACCCCATCGCAGCCGGGATGACGAATGCGAGGTTTCCGAACGCGCTGAGGAACTGCGTGCGAAAGCTCCATCTCATTTCATTGCGAAGCAGTGCACTGCAAGCAAGCGACGAACGAAGCTGTTTCAGGCGCCGTGCCAACGCTGCCCCGAGGAGAGGTGCTTGTTTGGTGGCGAGTCGGAACCCGAATGCCTGCATCAGGAGGAAGCTGCCCGCGAAATTAATCGTGGAAAAAAGCCCTGCGGAAAGCAGGTTGAGTGGAGCATGGAGGATCCTTGTTTTCAGGATCACGGTCCCAACCGTGATGAAGCCGGCCCCGCCGGCCGAAAAAAGCAGTCTGATGCAGGCGGAATAGGATCGCACGATCTCCCGCTGTCCCATTTTGCCGAGATGGTCCAGGACCGATACAGCGCGGTCGAGACGGGAAGGGGATAGCATCCAGATCAGGAAACAGAGAATCGCGGTCGAGCTGGTTAAGAGCATTCGGGTCCTCCTTCGGGGTTGAGAGAGGATACGAAAGAATCGGCTGAAAAGTGTCGAGGTCATCTCAATCCCATGGGGGCGCGTCGCCGGAAGTCGGGATTGCTCAGGGACAGGGGCCGCCGAGGCATTGCTTGCGCACTCCGTCGGCGGCTTCCACTGGGATTACTTCATCCACTCCGAGAACTTGAGCCTTTCATCACCGATGCGACATCCTTTGCAGAAGCGCAAAAACCGGGAAGTCGCTCGAAACGCTTTGCTGCAGAGATTGCATCGGAGTCGAAACAGGCCATCGCGTATCAGGTTTTTTCCAATCTTCAACTTACTCAACTTCATGGGTGCCTCCGTGTTTCCCAAGAGTACGAACGAGGGGCTGAGGAAGTGTCGCGGAAGGGGGAAAAAATGCTTGGATGCGTCCTAGAGTGCACCTTGTTATAGTGTTGGGGATGAATCCAAACCGAGGCCGTTGGATGGTCGTGATCTTGGCGCTCCTGTTCATGGTGGCGGCCGTGGTCATCCTTGTCCTCCGACATGCAGATGACCCAATGATTGCTGCGACGCCTCCTCCTCAGGAGATCACTGTCCCCAATGAGCCCGATCTGCAGGGTGCATCGGAATCTCCAGAGTCTTCGGACGGCGAGCAGTCGCCCTCGGAAGGCTTTGAGGGTGCTTTGGCAATTGCTCAGAACATGGCTGACCGATTGTGTTTCCGGGAGGACGAAGTCGAGTGCAACGGAAGCGGCGATGGCGTCGTTTTTTTCGGGTCAGAGCTCCTGGATCAGCTCGACTTGATGAAAAAGCGATATCCGGTTGAAATGCTCCAAGCCCGTTCACGAGACTTCCTGGCTTCTTTGAAAGAGCGCGTTTCAAAAGAAAATTTAGGTTCCGGGAGTCAGCCCGATCGAAAATTGACGCTCCCCGAAGTCGAGGAGCGAGATCATCTTTTGGAATCCTTGGTCCGCTACGATCACTGAAAGTCTTGATCGAGGGAGTTCGCTCTGGAGGTCGGGGCCTGATTGTGTGAAGCCTGATCGCATGGAACCTGATCGCATGGAACCCCCTCCTGAAGGAAAACGTGCCGTCCACTGCGAGGACGCCCTCAATTGGCTGGCAAGCCAAGGAGTCATCGAAGGTTGCTCCATGATCACTTCGATGCCGGACTATTCCGAGTTTTCTTCCCAGGATCCGGCCATGAGTCTGGAGGATTGGAAAAACTGGTTCACCCAAGCCGCCTCCCTGGTGCTTTCGCGCTGTTCCGCCGAAGGCGTGACGATCTTCTTCCAGACGGATATCAAAAAGGACGGCACCTGGGTGGATAAGGGGTATCTCTGCCAGAAGGCCGCTGAACAGCAAGGGCATTCCCTCCTTTGGAACAAGGTGGTTTGCAGGACGGCTCCAGGAACCGTCACTTACGGCCGCCCTTCATATTCCCACATGCTCTGCTTCTCAAAAAACGTGCGCGCAGACGTGGCGCTCTCGACGATGGACGTGCTTCCTCGGGCCGGTGAAACCACTTGGACCCGGGGTATGGGAATGGAGGCCTGCCTCCTGGCGTGCAGGTTCGTGTTGGAGAGCACCACGACGCGCACGGTAGTCGATCCTTTTTGCGGACACGGGACCCTCCTTGCAGTGGCCAATAGCTTAGGCATGGACGCTATTGGAGTCGAACTGGGCCGGAAAAGAGCCAAGAAGGCCCGTGCGCTTACGATGGACGATTTACGATCGTCCTGATCAGGAGGATGAATGAATGGACGAGCAATTTGAGATTTCCTTCGGACCCTATCGTGCCGTTGTCTCGGCGCAGGGAGCCTCGCTTCGGGGATTCACGCGTCAATTGGCAAACGGTTCGGAGCGGGCGATCCTCTGGGGCTACTCAGGAAACGGAAATAAGAAAGGGGGACAGGGTGACGTCTTGATCCCGTTTCCAGGACGAGTCGTCGGGGGCACGTATCGCTTCGGCAGCGTTCGCCACCAGTTGAAGCTGAACGACAAGGATGGGCCCAATGCGATCCATGGTTTTCTCAGGACCGCTGTTTGGGAAATCGAATCCAGGGAATCCTCGCATGTCACTTTCCGGCGTGAGGTGGCGGCCGATGAATTCGAGGGATATCCCTTCGCGCTTTCAGTTCGCGTCTCCTACTCCCTGAGTGTGAACGGTCTGGAGACCCGTTTCGAGATCATCAATTCCGGAACTGGGCCTGCACCTGTCGGGGCAGGTTTTCACCCCTATTTCACGGTCGGTACGGATCGGATCGATGAGGCACGATTGCAATTCCGTTCCTCGAGGTTCCTCGAGTTCGGTCCCGGCCTACTCCCGACCGGCAAATGGATTGCCACCTCCGGCTCCGAAGTCGATTTTTCGACGGAGAGGCAGATCGGCGATCTCCAGTTCAACCACTGCTTCGCCGAGCTGGAGCGCGACCTGAATGGAGTCGCCCGCATCCGCCTCTCCCACCCCGAAAATCGTGAGGTGACTCTCTGGATGGATGGATCGTTCTCCTACCTGGTGCTCTATACGGGTGACACGATCCCCGGTACTGATGCCCGGCGCGCCTTAGCGATCGAACCCATGACTTGCGCGACCGATGCTTTCAACCGTCTCGACTGGGGTTTGGTTTCCTTGGGACCGGGAGAATCACTGTGGGGGTCGTTCGGGGTAGGCGACTCGGAAGTCTGACTCGTTCCGAAGACATCGGGGCTCGTTCCCACGCTTTCGAGCGGCGATTCTTGAAGAGAACCACTTCGGAGGGATGGCGATCCATTCGCCCGCATTTCAAGAAATAGCCGCCCGTTACTTTTCGGGAAGGGATCTTTTCGAGGGGTTGAGCGCAGTCAGGGCACTTTTGCGAAGAGAAGTCCTGATGCCACGCGAAGCTCTCGCATTCGGGTTCCTTGCAGCGCCAATAGAAGCCCCCTTTCTTGGAAAGTTGGATGCCCAAATCTCCATGTCCTTTCGGGCAGACGGGAAGTGAGCCCATTTTTCTTGATTTTTCGGCCAATTTTTCGAGGGATTCGCAGGGTATGCTTCGCGAGGTTCCGCCGCGCGAGGTTCCTCCCAGGATTTGACGAGCGGCTATGACAGCAGGTCCGAGGTAGCTTCGGTTCCACTCGCTCAGGTAGCGTTCCCATCCGAGTTTGCCGTCTGCGATTTCATCGAGCGCGGATTCCATGCGGGCTGTGAACTCCGGATTGACGAGATCCGGGAGCGCGCGGCCCAGCGCTTCGTCGGTGGCCATTCCGAGGGAAGTGGGCACCAGAAACGTCTTTTCAAGTACCGCGTACTCCCGTTCCTTCAGCGTAGAAAGTGTCGAAGCATAGGTGCTCGGTCGACCGATTCCTCGCTTTTCCATCATCTGCACCAGTTTCGGTTCAGTGTAGCGCGCTGGGGGTTCAGTGATCCTTTCATCCATTTTCACTGCGAGGAATCCGAGCGTTTGCCCGACCTGTAAGCGGGGCAGGAGTCGTTCCTCTTCGGAGTTCTTCCAGAACCGGAGGTAGCCCGGGTCGAGAACCGACATCCCGCGAGTCACCCAGCGGGTCTCCGCGCAGGCGATCGTGAGCTTGGTCTTGGAGAGTTTCGCGGGTTTGCATTGACTTGCGATCGCGCGCTCCCAGATCAGGGTGTAGACATTCAGCTGTTCACGGTTCAGGAACTTTGCGGCGATCTCCGGAGTGGTAGAGGCGGACGTCGGACGGATCGCTTCGTGGGCTCCCTGCGCTTCGGACTGAACGCGATGAAAGGGCGGCTTATCAGCCATGGACTCGGGTGCGTGGAGCTTCAGCCAATCTCGGGCTTCAGACACGAACTCGGGACTCAGGGTGACAGCGTCCGTTCGCATGTAGGTGACCAGGCCTTTTCCACCGATTCCTTCGTAGAGCTCTTGAGCGATCTCCATCGTTTGCTTAGGAGAGTATCGGAACCGGGAGCCTGCGACTTGTTGCAAACTGCTCGTGATCAGGGGAGGAGGGGGTGAACGAAGCTCGTCTCTCGTCTCCATGTTTTCAAGCCGGTGCGGATTTTTTTTCGCGACTTCCGCAATGAGTTTAGCTTTATCCACGCTCCTGACCTGCGAAATCTCCGTCGAAGGAGTGGGTCCCGATGCGGGTTCATAAATCGCTTCAAACCCTTCCGAGTAATGGGATCGCAGGACCCAATATTTCTCTGCCTTGAACGCGAGGCGCTCGCGCTCTCTCTCGCAGATGAGGTGCAGGGTCGACGATTGAACCCGCCCTGCGCTCTTGCCTCCGGTCGAGTTCCAAAGGAGCGGGCTCACTTCAAAGCCCACGAGCTTGTCCAGGCATTGACGGGCACGCTGAGCCTCGATCAAGGAAAAGTTGAGCGCACCGGAATTCTGGATCGCCTTTCGAACCGCGGATTCCGTGATTTGAGTGTAGGCGACGCGTACGTAGTTCGTCAGTTTCAGTTGTTGGACCAAATGCCAGGCGATCGCTTCACCTTCGCGATCCGGGTCGGTAGCGAGGTAGACTTGCCCCGACCGGGCGACCGCTGCTTTGAGTTTGGCCAGAACCTGTTTTCCGCGATCTCCGCGAGCGACATATCGAGTGCGAACCCGATCTCCGTCGATCTCGAATCCCATCCGCTTGGCACCATCGTGGGCGAGCTCCGTGGTATGTCCGACGCTGGCTTCGAGGAGCCAACCCGGCCCCAGAATTTGGCGCAGTGTCTTTAGTTTTCCGGGACTTTCTACGATCAGGAGCTTCAGCATCGTGAGGGGTCATTGAAGCATTATTCCTGCCGCTCCTCTAGCGCCGTGGCCATTCAATTGCAGTAAAAGGGGGAGTGGAAGGAGTCTGTGATGCGTTTGAGGCGTATTTCTCAAATTATTGGGAGTTGTGTGGGAATGGGAATCGCGGGGGTCAGTTGTGGAAGCGACCCGGCGCCCTTGCCTCCGCCGGTTCAGCAGCCCGGAGTCGTCCCCGCACCTACTCTGACGCCTTCCCC
>JAYVNB010000364.1:0-8147 GCA_043759365.1 Bacteriovoracaceae bacterium
ATGAACCACGGCAGGGCCACGAGTTTGCCTGCGACCGTGTTGTTGCGGATGAACTCCGGGTAGTGGGCAGTGAGTTCATCCGGGTCGAGGCGCGGTTTCAAATCGACGAAGAAGTCGCCGAGGGTTCCCGGCCACGTCGTATCGATCGCGAACACATCGATATCGGGTGACTTGGCCGCAAGGAGCTGAAGGTAGAAACCCAAGCGATCCGCTGAGCTGCTGGGCGCGGGTAATGCTCGGACAGGAACTCCCGACCTCCGGGACCAGGCCTCGATCCCCTGCTGGCAGAGCTCGAGTTCTCGACCGATTGCGGAACAGGAAACGACCAGGGAATCCGAAGTCCCGGAGGGCGAGCGGAGATCGAAAACTACGAAGGCTAGGAGTACGCAGAAAAGCGTCGCACCGATCCAAGGGATTTTCCCCGCCATGAAGGTCATTTAGGGCTGCTCGCCTCAGGATCGCAAGGCGGGGAGCGACAGGAGGTCGGAAGAAGCGGGGCCAAAACCGACGCCAGAATCGACGGTTAGTTGCAACCCAATCGCCCAGCGGCGCAGAAGTGATCCCTCAAGGCGTGGAGATCCGGGAGTCGTCCGATGGGTTGCGCCAGATTGCCGCGTTGAAGAGTGCCGGTCTCATGCAATGCATCCCTGATTTCAAGGGGCGTCAAAAAGTGCTGTTGAGCGCGCATGATCCCTTGAAGGGCTGCGATCGCGCCCGCCACGATGGGAGTGGCACTCGAAGTCCCCGAGAAAATTCGGGTGTAGTTTCCTCGGCCATCGGGAGTGCTTCGTAGGTCACCGTAACCGGTGGTGACCACCCCGTCTCCGTAACCGAATGCATCGATGCGGGTCCCGTAATTCGAGAATTCCATCCGTTCCAAGTGATTGACACTTGCCGGAGGGGCTCCTGCGCCGACGAGGATCGCTCCCGAGTCTCGAACGTGGCGATCAAAGGCTCCTTGATAGACGGGAGCATCCAGATTCGAGTTGCCGTTCCCGCCTGCAGCGACCACGATGATTCCGCGGGCGACGATCGCGCGAATCGCGTCGAAGTTCGCTTCCCAGTATTCCGAGGGGCAGAAGCTTCCGTTGTCGGGACCCGGAGCGTGTTGCTCGATCAAGAGCACGTCCCCGGGACGAAGCCTTTCCGCTGCGGATTCATAAACCTCCGGCGAAGCGGCGAGGTAGTTCTCGATCGATCCGTCCCAATGGACACCGGCAGTCCCGAAGTCGACTCCATAGGCGATGCCGGTGACTCCGTGACTGTCCCGCTTGGCAGCGATCTCGCCCCAGACGGCGGTGCCATGATCGACCTTCAAGTTGATGCCATTGTCCCAGAAAGTGGGTCCGAAGTCCGAATGGTCGCTGTACCAGCCGCGCTCGATGTCGATGACCCGGACACCCGTTCCTGTTCCGCCGGGTAGTTCCCACGCGAATTCTGCATCAACACCGAGAGGCGCTGGCTTGAGGTGAAACTGCAGACTTTCGAAGTCGGGAGTCGGCGTCGAGTGGGGTGCTGGCGTCGGATTGGATCGCCAAACTGGCTCCGTGTTCAAGGGTTCGAAGTAGGCGAACTCCACCTGGGGAAAAGAGTAGACCGCTCGCAGGATCTGCTCCGCCTCGGAGCGCGAGAGGGCGTGATCGAAGCGGTGGGTTTCGTATCCTCTCAGTCGGATCCCCTCCTGGCCATTCGAGAGCGATTTGAAGAGAGGGGAGATTCGGGGACCGGAAACTCCCATGCCGGTGCGCGGGCGGACGGAAGAGTCGCCCTCGTCGAACTTCTTGACGATCAGGAGTTGAGTCTGGAGATGGCCCTGCATGAGCAGTTCGAGGGATTCCCGGAGGGTATGGGAAGCCTCGGCGTTTCCGGCCGGGGCGATTATTCCGGCCGCTGCGATCCAGCCTGCCATTGACCGGAGCTTCATCGAAGGGCGGTCTCGGAAGCGCGGATCTTGGCGCGTCCCTGGCTGGCCAGCGTCCACGCGGACAATTTATAGAGGAGACGGGCACCCACGTTCGCGTCCCACTCGCTCGCGCCGGTGGGATCAGGGGAGACTTCATTTAGGTCAAACCCGATGATCTTGCGTCCGCTTCGAACCACTGCGCCCAGGATGTAGTTGGCTTCGTGAAAATCGAGCCCGCCTGGGACGGGGGTCCCGGTGTTTGGGCAAAGTCGGGGGTCCAAGCCGTCGATGTCGAACGAAACCCAGACTTCGCGGGGCAGCGAGCTGACGATGTCTTGGGTGATCTGCGCGAACGTGCGGCCCTCGAATTTGTCCCGGAACATCGCTGCATCGTGGAACACGCGGACGCGTTCGCCTTGGGAGGCGCAGTAGTCCATCTCCTCTTCGCAGAAGTCGCGGATGCCGACTTGGACGAGCTTTTTGATCTGCGGGACGCACTCGAGCGCGCAGTGCATGATCGAAGCGTGGGAATAGGCGAAACCTTCGTAGGCGTTGCGGGTGTCGGAATGCGCGTCGAAATGAAGGATGCCGAAGGAGTTCCACTTTTCGCCGACGGCTTGGAACGCCCCGAGCGGAATCGAATGGTCTCCGCCGATCAGGCCCGGAATTTTGCCTTCATCCAGGAGTTTACGAGTCTCGGTGCGGACCTGGTCGTTGACCTGGGCGCTGAGTTGATTGACTCGCGCGAGGTTCGCAGTGAGCTTGGCATTGCCCTCGATCCTTCCGCCCACCTCGACAATCCCGGAGGCGAGCGCTTTGGCTTCTTCGTTCCACTGCCGGATCTGTTCGGACTCCTCGAGGCAGAACAGACCGGGTTCATAGGGACGAACGACGTCGAAATCAAAGAGGTCGACTTGGCGGCTGGCCGCGAGGATCGCTTTCGGACCCTCTGAAGTACCGCCTCCGTAGGAAGTGGTCGCTTCCCAGGGAATGGGGAGAAAAACCAGGGCAGCTTTCTCGTAAGTCGTGGGAAGGCCGAAAATTCCGGAGTCTGCGGGTGCTGCCGCACTGGGGTCGAAGTGTTGGGACATCGAGGGCGACTTCTACAGGCTGGATAGAAAGAGTCAAGCGTCGCCTGGCGGTAAAACCGTGGGTGAGTTAAGGTCGCGCTTCGTGAGTGGCGTGGATGTAGGAAGACCTTCGACCTGGATGAAGTACCGAACCGGCATGTGCCAGGGTTGTTGGGGAGGATGCTGCACGCTTCCCGTGGAAGTCAGCGCTTTTGACTTGATGCGTCTTGAGTTGATTGACGAAGACGAAGCCAGTGGTTCCCTGAAGAAAGTGGCTCGACGTCTCATGAAGGATGGAAAGATCCAGCACTTCAATCCCAGGAACCAGATTTTCGTACTGGAGCAACGTCAGGGGAGGGATTGCATCTACCTTCATCCCAAAACCCGGTTATGCACCGTCTACGAGAAGCGCCCTCAGGTCTGCCGTTCGTTTCCGAAAATCGGTCCGCGCCCAGGATATTGTCCGCAACAGATCGTCGATTCTGGCAAGTCCCCGCGGAAATGAGCTTCAGGAGCTGCTGAGGAGGCCACGGGCTTCAGCGCGGAATTTGAGCATGTAGCCTGCGCAGAACACGAGAATGCCGACGAAGACTTTTACCAGGAAGCCGCTTCCGCAGAGTTGCCCGTAGAGGGCGAGAACGATGCAGATGAAGGGACGGGCTTCGTATTGGAATTTCTCGAGATTCATAGTTCCTCCGGTTGCCTGTCTCGGATCGTTGCAATCCCGTTGCCGCGCTATCAGGCTTGGAAGTGCCCTGATATCAGGGGATGTGGCAGGGATTTCACATCTGGAGCGTGGGCATCCGTCAAGGCGGTTTCCACCCGTGCCCGTGTCCTCTCCGACCTGTTTCCTTGAGGAGCGAGTGTCGGGCCCATTCGAAAGTTAAAGCCCTCAGCTCCGCATCCTGCGGTTCCGAGAAGCAATCATGGACAAAGAAGGCTTCCTCGACACCATCCGCAAGCAATACATCGACGAGATCCGAGAGGCTTACCTGGAATGTGCGCACGGCAAGACCATCGACTACATCGAATTGAATCAGGCGCTCACGCGGCTGATGAAGAGTGCCAAAGCCGAGGGCCTCGGTGCCAAGGACTTCATGGATCTCGCGAAGGGTGAACTGGGAGAGGCTTGGGCCCGGATCGAGCCGACTTGGTTCAAGGTCGCCTGATCAAAGCTTCACGCCCCAGCTCTCAAGGATCGTCTGCTCCTCGTCGGCGCTCATGGCTTTCTTGAATTTGGCACCTGACTGGCCTTTCACCCGGCGTTCGCAGTCGGCCCAGCTCGAGTGCCGCGCGGCCAAGCCGCCGAGGAGGCTCAGGTACGAGTGTGCCGCGACTTTCGCGACCTTCGGCCTCATCTCGGGCAGTTCCCCGCCTTCAGGCATGTCGTGGATCGCCACTCCGTATTGAAGGAGAGGTCCGTCGTACAAGGTCGGTCTGCGGTTCTGCGCGAACGCCACTGCAATCTGGTCGACCCGTTCGTTGCCCGCGATGCCCGCATGACCTCGGACGTGCTTCCATTGGATGGGGTTCTCCTTGCCGCGCTTCGCCACTTCGGCGGAAAGCGCTTTCCAGAGTTCCACGTTGAGGACGTCTTTTCCCTCGGCGGTTTTCCAACCTTTGGATCGCCATCCCCAGATCCACTGGGTGATGCCGCGGATGACATAGGTGGAATCGGTGCAGAGGACAACCTCCCCGGTGCTCTCTCGAACCCATTCCAGCGCTCGAATCGTGGCCAGGAGCTCCATGCGGTTGTTGGTGGTGTGGGGGTCCCGCCCGCCCAGCTCCCTGATTTCGCCCGTGGGGAGCGCGACGATGACTCCCCAGCCGCCGGGACCTGGGTTGCCTGAGCAAGCTCCGTCGCAGAAAATCAGAATCGGATAGGGCTTCGAGGAGGGAGACATGGCTGAAAGTGTTAGCACTTTCGGGTTCGGGCTCAAGCCACATCTGAATTGCCAAAGCCTACGTAACCCTTTATTAACTAAAATGGTTTATATCACCCGCCCATGACAGTGCTGTGACAATGGCCCGCCGTAGGTCGGGTTACACTCAGTGTATGTTCCTGGGTTCCCTGCGAGTTTTGCACATGCCGAAGCGCTCTGCCGAAGTGGCGGATATCGCCGGCGCGCTCGCATTGCTGGATGCCCTTTATCCGGGAGCCTTCAGGCTGGACACTTGCCAGCGCACCTTGTGGATTTTTCCGTCCTTGACCGGACCCTTGCTGACGGGAGGGGCAGGCGTCTCCCCAGCTTTGATTCCGGGCGCGCAGATTTTTGCGGGACCGACCGCTTATCAGTTTCTCCTCGAAGTCGCGACTGGCCTGCAGTCGGAAGTCCAAGGCGAGACCGATATCTTCGGGCAGTTGAAAGAGGCATGGGCTGCTTTCGAGTCTTCCCAGGCGCCCCTCCTGGCTGCCCTGAAACCCTGGGTTTTAAAGCTCTTCGAAGATACCAAGGAGATCCGCGCTTCCCATCTCCAGCATGTGGGCGGCTCCTCCTACGGCAGCTTGGTCCGTAAACTCATCCGGGGTTTTTCACAGTCTCCCCAAGAGCCGATCCTCCTTCTCGGGGCTGGCCGTATCGCGCAATCCATCGCGCCTTGGCTGGTGGAGCAGGAGCTTTGGATCTGGAACCGCAGCCGGGCCTCGTTGGAAGCGCTGGTCGAAGAATTGGGAGTGAAGGCGCCGGGCGCCCGCATCCGCGTGATTCTGGATGCTGAAGAAGAGGCTCGCGCTCTTCGTGAAGCAGCTCACCTCGTGGTTTGCATTCCTTTCGATCCCGAATGCGACGAACGCAGGATCGCGCTTTGGAACGAAGGGAATCGAACTTCGGATACGGCGCGCTCGGTGATCCATCTCGGCGGGCTTCGCCAGCAGTGCGGAGCTTGGAAAGGGGTGGATGACTTCCATGCCTTGGACGAGATTTTCGCGCTTCAAAAAGCGCAAGGCGATACCCGGTCTGAGCAGATCGCCCGTGCGTTCCGGGCGTGTGCCGAGAAAGCCCGTCTCCGATCCTTGCCGGG
Organism: Bacteriovoracaceae bacterium; assembly: GCA_043759365.1. Lineage (GTDB taxonomy): Bacteria > Bdellovibrionota > UBA1018 > UBA1018 > UBA1018 > JAYVNB01. The sequence goes on from JAYVNB010000364.1 coordinate 5,995, forward strand.
TTCCCTGGCGGGCTCGCTGACTTTGCCGCATGGATGGGAAGACCTTGCGGTTTTCGCTTGAGGTGATTCCGCCGACGTTCCGCTCGCTTTCCTGAAATAACGCGCATTTTGAGGCTTGCAGCGGCCCTTCAAGTTGGAGAGATTATGCTATGTCGAAAGTCCTCCGATTAGGCACCCGTCGCTCCCTCCTGGCTTGGGCTCAAAGCAGTTGGGTCGCGCGCGAGATCGAGCGCCTGAACCCGGGAGTCCGCGTCGAGTTGGTGGGCATCGATACCCGAGGCGATCAGATCCAAGACGTGTCCCTGCAGAAAGTGGAGGGGAAGGATTTCTTCGTCGCGGAACTCGACGATAACCTTCGCGCCGGCACGGTGGATCTTTCGGTGCACTCGATGAAGGATCTGAGCCTCGATCGTCCGCGCGAGTTCGTGTGCGCCGCGATCCCGAAGCGCGAGAATCCACGAGACGTCGCACTTTTCGGACCGGATGTGATCGAGCGTCTGCGCCGGGGGGAGAGGATCCGTGTGGGAACTTCGTCTCCGCGACGTCTCGAGAACATCCCGGCGTTTCTGGAGCGCGCTTTGCCCCGACTGTCCGGCGAAGGGACTCCCGAACTTGAATTTGTCGAAATCCGAGGCAACGTCAATACTCGACTCGCCCGGGTTCTCGAGGATGAAGCAAGTCCGCGGTACCTCGATGCGGTCATTCTCGCCTTCGCGGGAATGATCCGTCTCTGGGCTGATGAAAAAGCCAGGATCGAAGCGGCCCAACTCCTTTCGCGTTGCCGCTGGATGGTGCTTCCGATCGCGGAAAACCCCACTGCGCCCGCGCAAGGAGCGCTCTCCATCGAGTGTCGAGCGGCCGATTCCGATACCCGCGCGATGATTGCGAAAATGCATTGTTCGGAGACCGCTGCCCATGTCACCCGGGAGCGTGACGTGCTCGCCGAAGCGGGGGGTGGGTGCCATCAGCGTTTCGGAGCGACTTCGTTGACTACCCCCGAGGCAGGGGATCTGTTCTACCTCCGGGGTCGGCTTCCGGACGGACGACATTTGGGTGAGCTTCGTTGGAGTCCCCCCGGACCGCGTCCGACGGGTGCCAAGCCTTGGGATGGCAGTGTTTCGAGTCCATTGGATACACCCGCTTCGAAGGAGGGTGTCCGAAACACACCTCCTGTTCCCCAAGCTCCGGCGTTCTTTGTCGCGCATTCGCGAGCTTGGCCTGCCGGGTCCGACTGGGTACTGGGGTTGAATCGTAGGATCTGGTGCTCCGGCACCAAGAGCTGGTTTAAGCTTGCTGCGCAGGGGGTTTGGGTTGAAGGCTGCGCGGAGAACTTGGGGTTCGACTGGTTGACTCCGACGCTTCGGGAAAAAGTCCTTCAGCTCCCGCCACTGGAGGATTGGCAGGCGCTCACCCACGAGGGTGCTCTGGAAGGATGGGAAGGCAAGATCGGGAGCACGGTCGCGACCTACCGGGTCGACGAGCCTACAGGCTCCATGAATCCCGCTGAACGCCTTGCTTTCGAGAATTCGACTCACTACTTCTGGTCGAGCTCCACCCAGTTCGACTCCCTCGGGAAACTCGTTCCCCGGGATGCGCACCACGCCTGTGGCCCAGGCAAAACCGCGCGGCATCTACGCGATGCCGGCTTGAACCCCGTGGTGTTTCCCGCGGTGGAGGAATGGAAAAAATGGCTGGGCAAATGAGCGGTGGGGGTTTGAATTTCCGGAGGCTTCGGCAGAGTGCCCACGTCCGCGAGCTGACGCGCGAAGTGCACGTTTCGTCGGACCAGTTCATCCAGCCCCTCTTCGCGGTCGAAGGGATCCCGTCTCGCGAAGGGATTCCGGGTCTGACCGGGACTTGGCGTGACACTCCGGACTCGTTGCTTCAACAGATTGAAAGCGATCTAGCCGCAGGGGTGCGAAAGTTCCTGCTCTTCGGAGTTCCGATGTCCAAGGGTCTCCATGACTTCGATTTCGGCTTCACGACCCGCCAAATCCACGCGATCAAAAAGCGTTTCGGCGACCAACTTTGGCTCGCAGTTGATGTCTGTCTCTGCTCCTCCACCGAGCATGGGCAGTGCGGTATCCTTAATCCCGAAGGTGACCATGTCGAAAACGGCGCGACGGTTTCCGAGCTTGCGCGCGCCGCGGTCG
>JAYVNB010000365.1:0-8128 GCA_043759365.1 Bacteriovoracaceae bacterium
GCGCGTTCTTGGAACAGATTTCCTTTTACACACTGGCAGTTAACTAAAGAGACACTTCTGCTGAGCCGTTAGCGGGACATTTCCCCTGAGCCGCGACACAATCTATTTGAGTCACTTCAGTAAAAATGTTTACTTAATGTGATGCATCATTTAAACAGTGACGCATCGTGACAATGCGATCCAGTCGGTCTGACCTTTGAGCCGGGCTTTCTGTTGAAACTGTTGAATAAAAGGATGATCCAAATGAACCGCACAATGAATCTGATCCTGATGGGCCTTGTTTCTTTCGTCCTTGCTAGCGCCGGAACCGCCTCGGCCCAGGACCTATGCGCACCAAGCGTCGCAGCGAACAAAGCCAAGCGGACGCTGGACCGCGCTGAAGCATTGCTCCGTGCCGGCAGCCCGGCTGTCGCGCAAGCCATAAGCTCCTCCGGCATCGGCAACTGCCGTGGATCCGATATCATCGCTGCTGGAGCTAACCCAGGTGAGATGATCCCGCACTTCATGGGGCCAGTGACTTGCGGAGCGGTCCTGACCTTCGCAACTCCAGCGCAGGTCCACGCCGCCGCCAGTTACCTTCGTAATCGCAATTTGGGAGGCGCGGTTTGTGTAATGAAAAATTTCGCCAATCCCCATCCCGTCGTCAGCTCGGGCAACTGAGAGAGTTCACAAACCCCGGGTGAGTAAACAACGTCTGGATGAGCACCTCGAGGAGCTTCTTGAAAGAAGCCTTTTCCCGCGCGAGGTGACCTTTGGTCATCAAGCGCATTCCGCCAACTCTCTGATCGGGAGGCTTCATATTTTCAGGTTCTATTCTCGGTTAAGCAGGAGCAAATGCCGCGCCTCAAAGATGAACTCCACAAGGTTCTTCTTAGGTTTTCCGAAGCAGCGGAGTCCTCGACGGGGGACCGGCTGGCGCGGTTGGTCTTAGGAATGATTCTCGAGGAATAGTTCCGGTGCCTATTGGAAACGGATTTTGATCACTTCCTCGCCGAAGCTCAGCTCATCGACTAGTGAGTGCCGAATCAAAGGCGGATTTCAGGGATCTTCTTGCCCGACTTGTGGATGGAGTAGAGGATTCGGGTAGTGATGCACTGGTGAAGGTCGTCGCGGCTACAAATTTGAAATAGGTAGTTGAAATGGATAGGGGCAAGTACATGGCTTCAGAAGGTATCGGTCGACGAATGAGGAGCAAATCCTTCCGTATCGCCGTGGGAGCGGTGGTCCTCGCCACAGTGGTCTATTTGAGTTCTCAGCAAAAAGCTCTATGGGCAACCGTCATCGATTCCAAGGCCTCAACCCAGGAAAGTTCCCTGTTTACATCTCACGAAGAAACCCAGGCTTTCGGCCCACACTGCAAGGCCAAAAGAAATTGGGTCGAGGTGCGCAACAATAAAATTCCAGCGGCTGACAAGATCAATATTTGGATCCTGAAGGAAATGACCCTTGGTAAAAAGCTACAGTCAAAAGATTGTCCGGCGGAAGGCAGTAGCGAAGTCTACGAGTATACCAATAGGCTCGAGCCTACTGGCTTACGTGGAAAGTTTTTAGGATTTAATTTTGTCGTCTTTTTTCCTGGAGGGAAGGGGCGATACGCCAATAGTTGCCCGATATTTGATATTCGAACAGGTCGCCGAATTGCGATTTCGAAGTATTTGAGCGCTACTGGAATCCGGGCGATTTCAAACAGCGCTTGTCAGCAAAGCCCGGATGGTGCTTGCGAAAGGGATGCGATAAAGAGCGCTGCATTCTGTCTCACAGATCAGGGGTTGCGCGTGACGTTCCCTTATAACGGAAGTTGGCGAATTCCTTCGGCAGAGGTCAATCTTGGTAGCAATGAAATTTTGAATGAATTTCTATTGCCGGCTTCGCTTAAAAAAGATTTGGCGCTTCAGCCATGAAAATATCGGCTTTGATTTTCATAGTATTGGAACGACATGTCTTGTTGCGCAGGACTGAGGTTGCTCGCCCTTCCGCGCTCTTCCTCTTTTTGGTGGCCTTGCCGGCGCTCGCCGCGCCCTCTAGCCCGGAGGTCCACTCTGTGCCGCTGAGCATAGGCTATGGCGTAAGTTGGCCGAACAACCCTCGGGTGTCAGTCACGGTTTGCGTGCCTGGAACTTCGCAGTGCCAGACGATCGAGAATCTGCAACTTGATACGGGTTCAACCGGGCTCCGGATTTTCAGGGCCCCATTGGGCGCCCTCGCTCTTCCGGATGCGCACGACTCGGACGGAAACGTGCTTGCGGAGTGCGATAATTGGTCACCTTCTTTTTGGGGGCCTCTGAAGAGAGCCGACGTGATTGTTGGTGGGCTCAAGGCTTCGAACATCGAAGTCCAAGTCGTCGATCCTACGTTCCTCCCGCCTCCGCCAAACTGCCCGCCGATCGATCAACCTGCGCCGGGTTATGACGGAATTCTGGGGCTTTCGGTCCAACCGTGGGACTGCTACGGCGAAGGTGGGGCTTGCGATTGGCCACGTTACTTTACATGTCAGGGACCAAACTGCAGCGAAGCGAGTCTACCCGCGCACCTTAGGCTTTCAAACATCGCAGCCCAATTCCCTTCGGATAATAACGGCTTTGTCATACAGTTTCCTCCCGTCACTGGCCTGGGTTTGTCTGGAGTCACGGGAACCCTGACCTTTGGTATCGGGACCAATGCGGCAAACCAGGTAATCCCCGGAGTAATGACGGTGCCAACGGATACCACAGGTCGCTTTCCGTTAAGCTATGGTCCGGCCGGCCGTACCTTTCCTGCTTTGATCGATAGCGGAACTGGAAATCTCAAACTCCCTTTTGCGACATCGGGTCCGACTTGCGCTTCGACGGATTACGGCCAAGTCTTGTGTCCCAACCAGGATATTACCTTGCAGCTTCCGATTTCCCCACCGGGACAGCCCGCATTCAGTTTACCGCTCTGGGTGGCGAACGGGACGGCGCTCCTTGCCTCAGGAAACGGTGCATTGCCCGGATTCGCGAACCAGGAACCCAGCGAACCGAGCGATCCTGGGCTTCTCTTGTTAGGGGTCCCGTTTTTTTTCGGCCGGACCCTCTATTTTGGGATTTCTGGGACGAGCTCTCCGCTGGGTGCTGGGCCCCGGGTCGCATTTCCGGCTGCTCCCTAGGCGTGATATTTGTCCGTACCGGAAAAAAGAGCCAGGAAACGGCGGTGATTTCATAATAGCCGGCGCCTAGACGTCGGCTGTCCAGTGATTGAAGTCAGGATGAGGCTTGAGCCTATTTCCTCCGGCCATTGTGTTGGTAGCCGTTCGGAGCCTGCTACCATCAACCGCTAATAACAGCTACCAACAGCCGCCAACAATTAGTTGACAAATTAAGTACAGTATTTTAAAGCTAAGCCCATGCGAGTCTCGATTTACCTGGGTCACTGCTTTCAACTGTTTCTCTTGGCGCTCCTGACTGCCCTGCCCGCCCACGCGATCTCGGGGATCAATCTTCCCGGAGTCTCCCGCAACTTAACTGCGGAGGAGTCGATCAGCGTCAGCGAGACGATCCTCAACGAGATTCAGCCCTTTGACCCAGTCTCCGCAAGCCAACTTCTCAATCGACTTGAGTCGGGATTGATCAAGGTTTGGGTCCGCGAGGGTTACGGGTTCACGAATCCGATCACCGGAACGATCGCGATCCAAGAAAGCTTCTTGAATCCCCACGGGACCTTTTATTACTTCAGGAAAGAGCTCTATGCGGAACAGCAGGCACGCAAGCCTTATCCGCTCGCGCCGATGATCCCGTTTGTCAGACCTAGTCTGTCTGAGCCGATGCGCGAGAAAGCGCAGCGGATGTTTCTAGCCAGTATGCTCGTGCACGAGAACGTCCATTGCGAGCAAGGTCGCCGCCGTCTTATCGTGGGCGACGTCGCGGTACTGGCCGCAGCCCACATCAGCTCCGCTTTCGGCGGACTGGATCCGATGGAGATCGAGGCCTACCAAAAGCAGTTGGAGTACGCCAACCTCGTGCGCGACCACCTGATCCGAGGTCGTAGGATGTCGAATCTCTCTCGGGATGAGCGATTCTCGGTGGGAGTCGCCGATGCGATGGTCGGGATTGTTGAAACTTATTCGGAGCGCTACGCGCACGTGCATCGGAACTGAAATGCGCGCATCCGGGTAGAGTTGGTCAGTGCTTCAATAAGCCTGAACGGCTTGGATTTGGGGCAAAGTGAGGACGCCCGGAAAAATCCGGAAGTCATCCATCAGGCCACGATAGGCGCTTGTAGCGGCTTCGCGGCTCGCCAGCGAACGCGTAGTGAAGTTGCCGAGTGTGAGCTCGGAGACCGTGGCACTGGTAGCGCCCTTGTTATAGGAGATTGCGGGCATGTCAGAGGATGCGGGATTCCCAGCGCTGCCGAAGTAGTAGTGAGCCGTCTGAGCGACCGAGTCGTAGGTGACGGCATAAAAAACCCAGTTTGCTGCCAGCGTCGAGCCATCGCTAGTGACTCGTCCGCTCGAGCTGCGCGGGGTTCCGACGGTCAGGGCCGATTCGTTTACCCCGAGTTGGAGGGATCCGTCGCTGCGGTACCGGAGCTCGGCACCTCCCCCTGCGGGGTTGAGCCAAGTTGCGACGATGGTCCCATCTTGGGCGGCGGAGCGATTGTTGAGCCAGCCCGTGAGAGTGAAGGAAGAAAGGGAGGCGAGGGGCCCGACGGGAGTGGGGGCGTACAGGTAGGCGGCTGTGATCGCCGTCAAAACGGGTGCGGGTCCGGCCGGAGGGGATTGCCAGCTGATGTCGTAGCTCCCTGTGTTGCAGTTGTTGGCCTCACTGATCTCCGCTTTAATATCCGAGAAAACAGAAGACGCCAGGGAGATCCCGGCGAGCGCTGCGGTGGCGGTCTCGAAACTACAGGCAGCGTTGGGTGTGGTTTGAGAAGCAAGCCCCTGGGGGGAAGCCAGTTTCAATCCGAACGAATAGTTATTGCAGAATCCTGTGGTGGACCCCCTGACCGTGTAGGATCCCGTGAGGTCGGGGAGGATCCTGCCCAGGTACCGGATGAACATCGGAGAGTTCCCTGGGTTGATCGCGGGAAAAACGTTGGTCGAGCACGTATTGTAGTTGATGGAGCTGTCCATCTTAGAACCCGTTGGAGTGCCCAATGCGCCGAACGCTTGAGAGACGTAGAAGTCTCCTCTCAGTCCACCGGGCTGTAACAAGTCGATCGCGACATCCTGACCTCCGTTGCCGAAGTCGACGCTCGCTACGCTGCTGTTGCCCGCAGGATGAGCGGACGAGTAGATGAGATTACTCCTGCCATTGAAACCCGCTTTGGTGTGGGTAGCGTTGGAGTTGCCGCCATTGACCGTCCAATTGAATGCGTTTTCATCGAAGAGAAGCTCCACCAGAGGTTGGGGGAGTGTCGTCACCTGTGCGGTAGCAGTCGCGCCAGTTCCATCGCTCACCCGCAAAGTCGAGGTCCCAGTTACGCTCGGCGCTGTATAGATGCCGGTATTGCTTGAGTTAACGAGGCTCTCGCCCGCCTGTCCTGCCGAAGTGATCGAGTAGGCGTAGGTCCCGGAGCCACCGGTGGCGGTGAAGGTCTTGTTGTGGGAGATCTGGAGCGTGACCGCGGTGGGTACGATCGCCAGAGTCGAAACCACAGTCACGGCTGAAGTGGCTTGTTGGCCTGCGGCGTCGGTCACCCGGACGGAGCAGGTGCCGGTGGAGGCGGGCGCGGTAAAAAGTCCAGTGCTCGAGTTGACGGCGCAGTTTGAAAGGGTCCCGTTGACGATCGAGTAACTGAACGGGGCAGCTCCACCCGAGCCTGCGAAACTTGTGCTGGCGACGCTGACCCCCAAAGTCCGGCTCGAAGGGATGATGGCGAGAGAGGGGTAAATCGTCAAAGGCAGAGTGCCTTGGGTCCAGCCGGCCACGCTGCCGGTCACGGCGATGCTCTCGGCAGCGGTGTCCTTGATGTAGACGGTGGCGGTGCTCTGCGCGGTCAACACGGTAACGGAGGTAACGCTTGCAGTACCGCATCCGGCGCTAGCATAGAAACTCGTGGTGGCTGAACCCGCCAAGTTGATTACGGTCGCGCCAGCGACGGCGAGGGGATTGTTCGAACCGTCGAGAGTCGAAACGGTCACGCCTGCCGAGCAACCGCTTTGTGCGAGGTAGGTGGAGACGCCAGAAAAAGCGATCTTCTGGGTGGAAGTGACAATGAGAAGGGAGACTGCATTGCCTGGAAACAAAGTGGCGCTATTGGCGAGGAGGACTACGCTTTGGGCGCTTGGGTTTCGGTAGTAGAGGATCTTCGAGTTTTGCCCGATCGCCAGCGAAGTGGTCGTGATCGGCAACGTGCAGGCCGAGTCACTGTAGTAAGTTCCCGTTCCACTGGTAATGAGATTCGCGGTCACGGCGGCTGCAAGCACAACCGTGTTCTGGGAAGCATCTTTCACGGTGATGACATAAGGGGAGCAGTCGGTGGTCGCAATGCTAGTCGCGCCCGTGAGGTAAAGGTTTGTGGCAGCTCCGGCTGCGGCGACGGTCGTGACCGCTGAGGTGGTGGTTTTGGCGGCTGTGGTGCCGACGGCAGAAGGCGCACATGCCTGTAGGAGAAGGCCACCGATCCCGATTGTTTGAAAAATTAGACTTCGGCTAGTCAAGGTTGACATTAAATCCCCTAGTGAAACGTCCTATTGAGGATCGGAGGTTCAGCCAATAAACCCGATGGGTTCTGTCAATTATTATAAACGAAGGATTGAAAAAAGCCAGGAGGCCTTGACCGTAAGGCGATGCGAGGTGTGTCGCGGCTGACAAGGGTCCTGTCGGGTTGGAAATTCCGAAAATGAAAAAGGGAGGCTCGAAAGAGCCTCCCTTCGGGACCGGTGTCCGAGAGTCAGATACGATCGTGATCAGAGACGGGCGCTGGGATCCCACATGCGGTCCACGGCCAGCTGCGGCTGCACGTAGCTATGCAGGAAGTCAGTCGGCTGGGTGGTCAGAGCGCGGTAAGGGTCGTCGGCGAGATCCAGCATATAAAGCATCGGCTGGAGGTTGTCGGCGAACGCCCGATCGATCATCGCCGCACCCGGGTAGAAACCCGCGCCGCCGAAAGTGTTCTTCGGGGACATCTCGAAAGTAAAAGCGAAGATCCCATGTGTACCGTAGGCCCAGTCGCAAGTGTCGCCGCTGGCGATGTAAAGATCACTCGCTTGCTCGGGAGTATAGTGGTTCCAGGCGGCCATGGTGGTCGCCATTTTCTGGAAAGTCTCGCGATCGCGGACCACGGGCACCGGATCGTTTTTGCCTCCCCAAGGATACAGGATGAGCTCGCTGTAGGTGTGGAAGGTCAGGAGGATCTTGGTGTTCAAATGGGAGTTGATGAAATCGCGGATCGCCGAGCTCTCGGGTTCGGAAAACGCCGCGGTCCCTTTGTAGGTTTCGTCCGAAGTATCGGCCGATGAGCCACCCGTGCCCCAGCCGAAGCTATAGTTGCGGTTCAAGTCGACGCCGAAGGTACCGTCATGGTTGTCGCGGCGGTTTTTGCGCCAGAGCTGGTAGTGGCCGGTCGAGATGTCGAACTCGGCTCCGTCAGGGTTGACCACGGGGATGATCCAAATATCGCGGGTATCCACGAGGTTGGCGATTTTCGGGTCGGCGAGGTTCTTGAGCAAGTAGTCGGCGAACATCAGGGGCACTTCGGTGCTCAAGTGTTCGCGGGCGTGGTGAGCGCCCATGTAGACCATCCCGGGTTTTTGACTGACGTTCGCGATGAGCGCTTCGGGAGTGGTGTTGATGTGGATCGCCCAGACGTCCCGGCCTTCGATGGATTTGCCGATGCTGATGAGCTTGGCGATATCCGCATGGGCGCTGACCATGCTTCGGAGTTGGGCCGTCGTTTCGGCGAAGTTATGATAGCGGGCGTCGGCTGCCGGGAAGTCTTTGTCGCCCGTCGCTTCCGGGGTTTCGACTCCGTGGTGACCGCCGCGACCGACTGACCGCGGAAAGTTACCCAGGATCTTGAAGTGTTCGTGTTTCAGTTTTTCGATCGAGTTGCCGGTGGCGAAACCCCAGACGCTGTCCGTTCGGACGAACTCGATGCTCATACCCGAATTGGCGATGGCACTCCGTTCCTGTTTGTTCTTGGCCACGACTTGGATGAAGCGAACTTCAAC
>JAYVNB010000366.1:0-23289 GCA_043759365.1 Bacteriovoracaceae bacterium
TCGATGGGATTGGCTTCTGGCTCAGACTCTTTTTTCTTCGTGCGCTTGCTGGTCTTGCGCACTCCGCTCGCGGAAGTATCTTCCTCGCCCTCTTTACCGGGCTCGGTGATTCCCTTGGGAGCTTTGTAAACGTGTTCTTTTTTGCAGGTGCGGCACTGAACCTTGGCGATGCGGTCGCCTTTCATGGCGACGACCGTGTGATTCAAATCCATTTTGCAGCTGGTGCAATAGGCCAAGGCTTCGTTCGCGACCGGGGATGTGCGTGGCATGAAATAGGTTATAGTAGCCATCGGGATGGAAAATCAAGAATTTAGAGCCCAACTTCTCGTCGAAACTCGCGAAGCGAGTACTTCGCCAGGCGTGTATCTGATGAAAGACGAGGAGGGGGGGATCCTTTATGTCGGGAAAGCCAAGAACCTGAAGAACCGGCTTTCGACCTATTTTCAGGCGCCTCCGCATGACGTGGCGCGAACCGAGATGTTGGTGAATCGGATTCGCCGATACGACGTGATCCTGACCGAAACGGAGTCCGAAGCGCTCATCCTAGAAATGACGCTGATCAAAAAATACAAACCCAAGTTCAACGTGCGGCTGAAAGATGACAAAGCCTATCCGTATCTCCGAATCCAGACCCATGATCCAGCGCCCCGAATTGAATGGACTCGCAGAGTCAGGCGAGACGGAGCGAGGTACTTCGGACCGTTCCCTTCGGCTTGGTCCGCACGCCAAGTCATGCATCTCCTCAACGAAACGTTTCAACTCCGCGACTGTTCGGACAATACTTTCCGTCATCGCTCCCGTCCTTGCATCCTCCATCAAATGGGAAAGTGTACGGCGCCATGCGTTAAAAAAGTGGCCCCGGCCGACTACCACGGGCAAATGGCGCAAGCGGTTCAAGTTTTGGAAGGAAAGAGCGAGAACTTGGTGGGGTCGCTTCGTCGAGGGATGGGCGAAGCCGCCGAGCGAGAGGAGTTTGAGCTGGCGGCCGAGTATCGGGATCAGATCCAGAGCTTGGAACTGGTGACAGCCACTCAAGGGGTCGCCGATGCGGATGCTGGCTCGGTCAGGAACCGGGACGTGGCGGCGATCGCGCGGAAAGAGATTGAAGCACACGGGGTCCTCCTGCAGGTGCGAGAGGGTCGGATGGTTGCGGTTCGGCATTACCACCTGCAGAACACGGATCCGTCGATTCCCGATTCCGAGATCATCTTCGACTTCTTGGCTCAATATTACTTGGCTGCGGATCGTGCCGCGGAAGCGGAGCTCGAGGGAGCAGACGTCTCCGAGTACGGGGCGGCGGGACCGGCGTTGGCTAAACCGACGGAAGTCCTCTTGATCGAAGCCCCCGAGGATTTCGAACTTCTGGAGTCCACTGTCGGAGTTCAAGTGAAGGTGCCCGAAACGGACAAGGATCGACAGCTGCTCAACGTCGCGACTGCTAACGCCCGCCATGGTCTCGAGCAGGCTGCCAAGAAGCTGGCCGGCCACGGGATCCAGGCTCTCGAGGAGGTCCAGGACAAGCTTCATCTCCCCCGTATCCCGCATCGGATCGAGTGCTACGACATCTCGAACATCCAGGGCACGGATCAAGTGGCTTCACGCGTGACCTTCATTGATGGCGCTCCCGACAAGAACCTCTATCGGCGTTACAAAATCAAGACGGTGGTGGGAGCCAACGACTTCGCATCGATGCACGAGGTGCTCGGAAGGCGTTTTGCCAATACGGAGGAGGACCTGCCCGATCTCGTGGTGGTGGACGGTGGAAAAGGCCAACTCGCGCAAGCTGTCGCCATCATGGAAGAGCTCGGAATCCAGGGCGTTGGCGTCGTGGGGCTGGCCAAGGCTAGGACCGAGAGCGATTTTCAAGCAACGGAAGTGAAGTCCTCCTACGAGCGGATCTTCATTCCAGGTCGCAAGAACCCGGTGCCTTTGCTCCCGCATACCGCTGCCTACAAGCTACTTACTCACGTGCGGGATGAGGCCCATCGCTTTGCCATCACCTACCACCGACTGCTTCGCTCGAAACGGACTCTCAAGAGCGAGCTGAAGAGTTAGAGATAATCCGCCCCGAGGCAGAACTGCTGGTCCCCGATCGCGACTTCAGAAGCGCGCAAGCGGATCGGGACTTTCTGGTCGTCCTTCTGGACGTTCGATCCCAGGAACGAAGTGGAGGTTTGGAGACCTTGGAGCTTGGCCTGGATTTGCCGGCTCACTTTGCCTTGGATCCCGAAGCCATTCGCCACGGCAGTCAGGACTTCGCCTAGGTAGTGTCCGATGGTTCCACCCAGATCGGCCCTCAAAACGGTTTTGACGGACACGTCGGTCAAAGTGATTGACGTGCCGGTCGGATCGAGTGTCAGGCCGGCTTGGATCAGTAGCGAACCGCGCACGCCCACGCGAGCTCCTTTGAAGATCGGGGTGTCCCCGAATCTCGAGCTGTACTTGATCTCAGGGGCCTGAATTTGGAGGACGTTCTTACCCGCGCCGTTTCGGACGATCGTGATGGAGAAGGGTTGAACGGATGCCCAGGGATCGTGCCCCCCTAAATCACCGATCGAGGTGATCATCTGCTGAGGAAGTTGGGGCAGGTATTGGTCATTGAGAAATGCGGGGAGATCCGCTGTCAGGATCGAATTGTCGATGCAGACTTTCAGGTCGCTGGCGAACACAGGAGACGCCGCGAGGAGCATCAGGGATGTCAGGAGGAGTCTCCTCATGGGGTCCTCCTCTGAAAATGCACCCGGATCCGGAGTGCTCTCGCGGGAGCATCGATCCAGATCTTCTCGGGCGTGGCGGTGAAGGTGGTCCTGACGGCGGCGCCTTGAAAGGACTGGGACCAGCCCTGGATATTGAGCGGGATCGGCACCAGGGATCGGAACCAGGGGTTTTTCACTTTTTCGAAGTTCTGATTGAGTTGTCGCAGGAGGAGCTTCTCCACGGGCGGAAACGCCTGTGCGATTTGGGGGTCGAAGGAGGGGGGGAAGAGCGCGAGACGTTCCACTTTGAGGAAGCTCAGCGTGAGTTTCTGTGATCCACCGACATTTTCGAGCGTAGGCAGGAGTGAGACCTGGATCTGCGCGCACTGGCGCTGTCCATCAATCGCCAGTTCGCTGGCGGGCACCTCCGAAGCACTTCGGTAAGGGCAGGGCACAGTGAAGCCGTACTTCGGACTCTTGAAGGCGCAGACGAGATGAAGGATGATGCGGTCGTGGAGGTCCGTGTCGAAATCAGCGCGGGGAAACCGCATGATCGGCGCCAGGCATTGCAGTTTCAGGCTCGAGCCCGGTTCATCCGAGCCGAACTCACTGGGGAGGGTGCCTGCTTGTGCGAGGGCGTTCAGTCCTTTTTGGAACGCGACTTCGGCGATAGCCAAGTCCACGGATCCATCGGCATGAGCGGGACGAACCGCAAGATAGGCAAGCAACGCGGAGAAGAGGAGCGACTGGAGGAGTTTCATCGAAATCATTCTGCATTTCCAAAGGAGCCTACGGAACGGCCGAGCCAGTAGGCGAAAATCGTATCGACTCCGGGGGAGTGGAGGGTGGCGTCTCCTTGACCGGTGGGTGGGTTGAACGGGCTCCCCTCCCAGTGGTAGTGGTAGTAGTCGCGATGCGTGAGCGGGAGCGGATTAGCGCAGAGCTGGGTCGGGACCTTGCCTCCGGGCTCCAGGTTTTTCAGGAGATCAGGGTCAGGAACCTTCACCACGAGTTTTTCGATGAAGTTCCGGACGAAGCTCACGTTGGGATTTCGTTCGCACGCGGCATAGGTCCCCGGGTCAAATGGATGGTTGGTCCGATCGGCCCAAGCCAATTCGTAGACGGCGGCACGGGCTTCGGCGGCGGCTCGACCTTCTTCTGGCTTCGGCACTCCGCTAGGCAGGGTGGAAGTCGTACCTCGTCCCAATGCGTTGATTTTCATGAAAGTGAATTGCGCGTTCTGATGGGTCCAGACGTTCTGCCAGAGGTTCGACCAGAACAATTCCCCTGCGAGGCGTTTCCGTTCAGGATCGTTCTCGAAACGAACGAGCGGGTAAAGAGCCAGTGAATTGAGGTTGTACCCGTAGTACTCGACGTAGTCGTGGGTCCACTGCTGATTGTAGAGCAAGGTCAAGGGAGTCTTGGCGTACCCGTCGTCGACTGCTGAGCGGAGACGAGTCTGCGTGGCGACGAGCTGATTGGGGTCGAGGCCAGTTGCCGTCGCTGGTAGCTGGCTCAGGAACAGGTTCGCATCCAATCCCATCTTGGCGAAAGAGAGTCTCGTGTCGCCTTCGATGGACCGGGAGTTCACGGGCCGCCAAATGTGTTCCCACGGACCGTAAGGAACGATCCAGTGGTTCTCCTCCATCGCGGAGACGATTTCGTGGATCATGCGCGCTGAACGGACTTGAGCATCTCCGTGCGGAACCAAGTCCTGGCACATGCGGAGGCCGAGAAGGAAACCATGGTACTGATCGCGACTCGTCAAACCGCACCATCGGTAACCTTCGAAGCCTGGTCCGCCTGGAGACCAGGGCAGTTCGCCGAAGCACCCTCGCGGATTTCCTTGGGCGTCGCGGGTCGGGTCGGGGATGTCAGGACTTCCGATCTTGTAAATCTGTCGCGCGATCAAACCGCGGACACCGGTGACTTTCAGGTAGTTTTCCATCACACCCAGCAGGTCTTCCACCCGCGTGAACGCCGCTTCGCGCTGATAGGAATCGCTTACGACTGAGAACTTCAAGCATTGGCTGGCGAGGTAGACTCCCGTGAAAAGCGCGCTGTCTCCCCCGTTCACTTCGATAGGCCGATCGGTGCCGTCGCCAGGAGCTGTTAGAATATGGTTCGGGACGCCGCCGCCTTTGCCTGCGACCCGGAAGTCTTTTTCGAGGCGTTCTTCGAGGTCGAGGACTCGATCGTGAAGAGTCCCGCGATGCGAGCCGGTGGGATCCCCGGAGCCGCTTCCGCCGGGGAGGGCTCCCGAATCGCCGTTGCTCGCGAGGACTCCGTGCGTGGACGCTACTTGAACCTTCGAAGTGGGATTCGAGAGGGGCAGGCACGCTGAAGCGCCGATGGAACTTGCGATGAGAATAACTGGCAAGAAACGGGGTACGGTCATCTTGACCCTCTCTCAAGAGGAGGGTCATTGCATGGCTGGTGCCGATTCGGCCCCGCGAATCAACGAGGTTTGAAAGCTCGACCCCTGTCCAAGAGTTGGTCAGTTGACCCCGAATTACCGAGGGCAGGGATCGAGACGATTTTCAGAGCGTGAAATCCTTGAAGGCATGGAAACGGGGGTCGTCCGTCCTGGTTTCCGAAGTCTTGAAGTCGACTCTCACGCGAAAGTTCCCGTGATCTTGAGCCGAGGGCAACCAGCTCGATTGTCCCGAAGCAGCGAGGATCTCGGTCTCCGCACCTCCTGCGGCCAAGCGGTACCAGTGCATATCGAGATCGGGAAGCGGAGGCGTGGCGAGCTTAACCGTTGTGCCCGCCCGAGTGGGGAGTGCGAGGGAGTCGATCAAATCCACTTTTTTCAAGAAGCGATGCCAGAAGTTCTCCTTGTCGGCGACGCAGAACTCTTGGGAGCTCATGTTGCGCATCGGACAGGAGTTATGGGTGGGGCGATATCCCTGTTGGGAGTGTGGCCCGTCGAAGACGGCATAAGCGCCCACTGCATCGGGGTCGAAATCGTAGTCCGGTGGATAAGCGTAGACTTCGGCGAAAGCGAGGACGGGATGGGACGTGGCGCGATTGCGACGGATCTCGAGATGATGGGGTCCCGGTGCAGGCGATTGGTTCAGCTGAACATCGAAAAAGCTGCGATCCGTTGTATAAGCACCGACGTAGGGGCGTTCGCTCCCGTCCATCAGTACGGTGACGTCTCCTGGGAGCTCCCAGCCTACGCCACTCAAGAGGATCTCGAACTTGAAGGCACCCCCCGAAATCGGGGCCGGGAAGTCGAAGTCGGTGGTGAATTCGCCGGTGTCGAGGGCCTTCCAGGCGTAGGAGCCGTTGAGGAATTGGCCCTCGTTGACCCGGGAGCCTGGAGTGTTCCATTTTTTCCAGGGGACGTCGGAAGTCGCGGAGAAGTTGGCACCTTGGTAGACTTGTCCCCCATCGTATTCCTCACCGACCTGTCCGAAGTTGTGGCCAAGCTCGTGCCGGAGCACAATGATTCCGCTTTCGACCGAGCGGGTACTGATCGCATACTCGCCTCCTAGGCCCCCGTAGAAGTCGTCATTGGCGATCACGATTGGGTAGTCGGTGGCGGGGGCCAGCGCGACAGCAGCGTCGATGGCCTGGCTGTTTCCAGGCATGATGGCCCGTTTGGAACCGGGAGGTGAGCGAAAGAGTCCGAGCGCGGTTCGCTTGCGGGTGCCATCGGTGATTCCTGAATCTTGCGAGGGGACGAAGACAGCGTACACGTTGAATAGCGGCAGATAGCTGGCATAGGCGTGGCCCCGGAACAACTCGTCCTTGAGACGATTCATGTCCTGGAAGAACTTCTCCTTCTCAGCCGAGGTATAGCCATCCCCGACCATCGTGAGATTGATGCGGTTCTCTTTCGGGCCTTGTTGCATGAGGACCCGGACTTCGGAGCCTGCGATCGGTGCGGAGAGCGACTGCTGAAAGTTTCGAACTTCGGACGGAGCTGCTTCCTCCGTATAAAGAATCCGCTCATCAACGCTCGAAGATGCCGCCGAGTCGGTCAGGAGATCCTCGGCGAGTTGGGTGCGGAAGGAGCGGAGAATTGTTTTCCCTTCCTTTCGGACGAGGGCCGACTCAGACCTGTCGACGGAGATGATCCGGGTCGTTTCGCCGAACTTCCGCTGGTGCACCAGATAATCGGCTTGGGCGTGACTGGTGGCGAACACTGTGAGCAAGGCCCACCGACTGACTAGATTCCATTCCATTTGAATCCCCCTGTCTGAAATCGGTATCACGGAGGTTCGAAGGCGAGAAACTTTCAGGAGCTGGCGCACTCCATCATCATCATGAGCGCAACGACCCGCTAGTCCCTGGAGTCAGGCTGTGTAGCCAAAACGGATCCGCAGAGTCCCTGTTCTGAAGGCTTTTAATATTGCGTCATTCTCTATAAAACAGCCTCAACTTAGGGGTATCTTATGAAATTATTTTTTGAAGTCATGATCGCTCTCTCCTTCGCTTCCTCGGCATTCGCTGCGGCTCCCATTGCGGCCGTGGGTGGGTGCCGAGCTGCCGATTACGTCACAGTCACGGGTCCTGCTGTGATCACAGTCACTCAGACTCCATCGAACTTCGCCTACTCTCCTCGTTGCGTAAAAGTGGCGGTGGGAGCCACGGTCAAGATCGCGGCCTCAAGCTTTCACCCGGTCCAGGGGATCCCGACGGTCGGTGCCGGCGCTATGAACCCTTTGGTCATCGCCACGGGTCCTGCGCTGACGACAATCTCCCAGGTATTCACGAAAGCGGGGGCTTTCGGGTATTTCTGCACTCACCACGGCTCCGCCGATGGCCGTGGGATGGCGGGTTCGATCTTGGTCCAGTAAGCGCAATTTCAAGCGGTCGGATTCAAATTCCGGATTCAAGTTCCGATCCAAACTGACCGATGCTGAATCCGTATGGTCTTAGCTCCTTCGGTTGAATTCCGTCGATCAGCCCTGATCGGGTTGATTCTCTGCGTGACCGTGCCTTCCGCTTTTGCGGAAGGCGGGTACGCGGCTTTCAACGAATGTGTGGAAGTGAATTCGCGCCGGCAGCTCGCCGAACTGAAGCAGGAACCCGTCCTCCGGCAGATCGAAACGGAGGCCGAAGCGCTCTTTGCAGGCGCAATCGCTGCGGACGCGGACGCAGGCCTGGTCCTTTCCGTTCGGATGGAGGACTGGTTCACTCGATTGCGGGAGTTTGAGCGCGAAGGCCGGTCAGCTTCTGACGCCGATCGGCTTCGGGCGGAGGCAGGTCTCAGGAAAGTCGAACTCGATTCGCAGGCCAAGTTCGGAGCCGAGACTTCTCGGCGCCTGATGGTCTTGGCGCGCCGGCAATCGGTTGCCCGGGATTTCGAGGAAGCGGCGAAAGAATTCAGGCAAGTGTCCCAGAGCTCCTTAAACTCTCCACGAAGAGCACGTGAGTCGGAAGTGACGACCCACCTCCTGGATGCGACTGAGGAACTCTTTAAGAGTGAAGGCGTGACGTATTTGCGCAATCACCTGGCTTCGGGCTACGAAGTGCTCAGGATCCTGCCGACTTTGAGCGAAGCTCACCCCGCTCGGATCAATCGGATCGCACTCCGTGTCTACCAACGGTTCCATGGCCTCACCCTGACCTTCTGCCCCGAAGAGCTCTTGAAGGCTGAGGCGCTGGGACTCCTCAGTTGGCGGGAGAATCGGATCAACATCGGTCTGGGATCCGTGGAGCGGTTGGGGCTCGATCCAACGGGTGCCCATGAAGTGAATCATGGCTATCATTTCAACTTGCGCGCGCGGGGCTTGGAGAGTCCTTTCAATTACACTCTCGAAGCCACGGATCAGGCGCACCTCCTTTCAGACGATGAGCACGGATACAATCTCTACATGCATGGCTCCGAGTTGCCGGCGCATTCTCTGAGCCTTGTTTTCATGGCGTTGAAGCTCCGCTCGATGCCGCTCTCCAGTCTCCTAGGCAAACCTGGTTCCGAGCTCCTGGAGCGGGTGGAATCCTATGGCCGGCGTGCGGCTTCCTTGGCGCGACTGAGCCGGGTGCATGCCGAATCGGCCCGTGCCAGGCTGACGCGGCTGGCGGAATCACAGGAGTCGAGCCTGGTCGGTCAGGTGTCTTGGGTGATTGAACGGAAGCCATCCGAAGTGGATCGCTTGGATTTCACCCTGCAGCTGGATTCGGGAGTGCAGCTGAAAGTGGACCTAGTCCGGCGGGATGTCGTCAATCAGGCAAAAAAAGTCGAAGTCTTCGGAGGGAGATTGATGAATGGCGACGACACTGCGAGGTCGCCTCTCTTCGCCGAGCGGAAGATCCTGTTCGGACTGGTCCGGGAACGACTGAACGAACTGCACACGAGAGCCTCGGCTCTGGAAACTCAATACACTCGAGTCGAAGCTTCGGCGAAAGCGCTGCTGTCGTCGCATCTCCGCGGGACCCTTGAAAGCGATTTCCTGAATCGCGACGCCCTCGTGGATTCGATACTCCGTGCGCGAGGAGGGGTTCAAACGGCGAATGAAGAAGCGAACCCGCGGCAGCCGGATTCGGTGGCTCTCGAGCCTAGAGGCTTCGGTGCGTTCTTTCGGGATTTTTGGCGCAGAGTCTCGGGGCAGGCCAGGTAGGCAGCGCTTTCTCGGCAAATCTTGTCCATTCAGGACGGCTGCCATTGACCGAAAGGTTCTTTGTCACCAAACGGGCCACAACCACACGGCCCTCGAGAGCCTGGAGGAATGGAAGATGGATGAGAAAACTGTGCACCACAACACTGAAGCCCTCCCATCGACCTTTGGCACCGCAAAGGATGTCGTCAATCGGTACACCCATTGCGCCTTTTGCGGTGCCAACCTCCATTTCACCCATGTCACTGATTTTACGCGGAACCTGACTCAGGAAACCGCGCGTTGCCCCGAATGCGGCATCAAGGCCCGTCGAGTCATGCATCGCCTCCAATAACCACTCAGGGCTCTCCGGTGGCCGGGTAGCTCGTTGCACCAAACGTTCGTTGCAATCGAGCCCCCGCTCCATCTAAAGTGCCCCTCGATGGGCACCCACCGACCTCGATCCCCCTGGTATGGCTTCCTCCCGAAAGGCGCATTGATCATGGCGCGTCATCGGGGCATAACCTCGCCGGCGACGTCGGGTTCTCCTGAACCCGCCCATTCGCCGGAACAGTTGCAGGAGACTTTGGCGGATTTGGTCTCGCAGCTGCGGACTTCGCCGGTCTGCAGCGTTTGTGAGGATCATCCAGCGCTAGTGCTGGGAGAGGGAAGTCCTCGGGCCAGGATCATGTTCGTAGCAGCCGCTCCCTCCCCGTTTCCGGGTGCCGCAGGTGAACTTTTGATCCGGATGATCGAAGCGATGGGGTTGAAGCAGGAAGACGTTTACCTGGCCAATCTGCGGAAGTGTTCGTCGAGCCCAAGCTCAAGTCAGAATCCGAATCAGACTGCAATACTCTCCGGAGTGTCGACCTGCGCTGATCTTTTGGATCGTCAAATCGCCGCTATTCGACCTGAAGCGATCGTCGCTCTCGGGGAATTTGCAGCCGAGAGTCTGGTGGGAGAGAAGTTGGAGATGACCTGCGTCCGCGGTCACTTCAAAAACTATCGGAAACTCGATATCCCGGTCATGCCGACTTTCCATCCCGGGTACTTGCTCGAGCACGCGGCGTCCAAGCGCGAAGCTTGGGAGGACCTCAAGGCCGTCGCCAAGCACCTCGGGATCGAGATTCCGATGAAAGGTCCGCGCAAGCCTTCGGGAGTGGAGCCCGCTTGATCCTCAATCCCCAGGTTCGAATTTTTGCCGGCCTCCTGCTCGCGCTCGGTGCTTTCGGAACGGCCCAGGCCCAGGAGCCTTTGACCGTGATGTTCGCCACGATTCGGGGCACGATCAACCCGGCCTCCAGCGACTACTTGTTGACTTCGATCCACCGCGCGGAAGCGACTCATGCTCAAGCCCTCGTGGTCGAACTGGATACGCCGGGCGGTCTTGTGACCAGTGTTCAGGAGATGGCCCAAGCGGTCGACCGCTCGCAGGTGCCCGTCGTGCTCTATGTCGGGCCCGCGGGCGCCAGCGCGACTTCGGCAGGCGCGCTTTTGGCTTTGGCATCCCATCTCGCTGGGATGGCGCCCGGAGCTCATCTCGGCGCGGCTCATCCGGTGGACAGTTCCGGCAAGGCGATCGAAGGGAAGGTGGGCGAAAAGGCAGAGAATGACCTCGCCGCATTTGCCCGTGGTTTGGCTGAAGTTCGGGGGCGCAACCCCCAGCTTGCCGAAGCGATCGTGCGCAAGAGCCAGAGCTTCACTGCCTCGCAGGCTCTGGATGCCAAGCTCATCGACTTCCTTGCCGGTGATCGAAGCGCGGTGCTCGTTCAACTTGACGGACGGGTGGCCACTCTGGCCCACGGCCTGAAATGGACCATTCATTCGCGCGGAGCCCAAGTGATCGAGAGCGAGATGACCTGGGGTCAGAAGCTTCTCCATTTGCTTGCGCATCCGAACATCGCGACTCTCCTGATCTCCATCGGGGTGGTCCTGATCTATGCGGAAGTGCAGAGCCCCGGAGGCGGTATTGCGGGGACCCTGGGGGGAATCTGTCTCCTCGTCGCTTTCATGTCATTTCAGATGCTGCCGATCCGGACCGGCGGCTTGGTGCTGCTTTTTCTCGGCCTCGCGATGTTCATCGCCGAACCATTCGTGATTTCCCATGGAGCAGTTGCGCTCGGTGGTCTTATTTCCTTCACGCTTGGACTCCTTTGGATCATGGACCCCGCGCAGAGTTCGCTCGTGATCAGCCCGGCGGTCTGGGTGCCAGTTGTGTTAGCGATGGGCGCGTTCGTGCTGATGATCGGTTGGTTCGCCGCCAGCACCCGGCGTCTGACCGCTTTGGCGGCGGAGTCTTTGGGAGGCCGGGCACTATCCGGACTGCAGGGCTATATGGGAACCGTGGAATCCACGGATGCCGAAGGATTGCATGGCAAAGCGGTGATCCGCGGAGAAGTTTGGGACTTTGCTTGCGAAGGGAAAGTGGCGCGTGGCGATCGCGTCGAAGTCCTTCGGGTCAATGGAATGTTGGTTGACGTGAGGCCTGCTGGAGCAGGCCCTGAAAGGAAGATTTAAGATGGAATTCTTGTCGGGAGGCTTTATTTTCTTGGTTTTCGTGATCGGGGCGTTCTTGTTCGCAAGCGTCAAGGTCCTTAACGAGTATGAGCGCGGAGTGATTTTCCGGCTGGGTCGGATTATCGGCGCCAAAGGGCCTGGCCTGATCATCCTGATCCCCGTGGTCGATCGCATGGTCCGCGTGGACATGCGCACCATCACCATGGATGTGCCTCCGCAAGACGTCATCACCCGCGACAACGTCACCATCAAAGTGAATGCCGTGGTGTATTTCCGCGTGGTGGATCCCAATCGAGCGGTGATCGAAGTCGAGAATTTTCTCCTGGCGACTTCAAAGCTCTCCCAGACCACCCTTCGCTCCATCCTGGGGCAGGTCGAATTGGATGGGCTTCTGGCCCAGCGCGAGGAAATCAACCACAAGCTCCAGACCATCCTCGACGCGCAGACCGAGCCTTGGGGAGTGAAGATCTCGAACGTGGAAGTAAAGCAGATCGATCTTCCGGTCGAGATGCAGCGGGCGATGGCTCGCCAGGCCGAGGCCGAGCGCGAGCGTCGCGCCAAGATCATCGCAGCCGAGGGCGAATTGCAGGCTTCGCAGAAGCTCTCGGAAGCTGCGGCCGTGATGGCGTCGCAGCCGATGACCCTCCAGCTGCGCTACTTGCAGACTTTGGTGGAAATGTCCTCGGAAAAGACGACCCATACGATCGTCCCGCTCCCGATGGAATTCATGAAAATGTTCGGAAACCTCAAAGGCTGAGCTTCAAAAGCTGAGGACCGAGTCTCCGCTCGCGTTCCCTGAGCGCACGCATCCGTGCCTGTGCTCAGGGCCGAGGGCTAGTTCAGTGGCCGGAGCGGAGCATCTTCTTCACTTCGTCGGTGTGCTCGGTTTCGGTGCGGACGAACTCCCGGGCCAGCTCCTCCAGCGCGATGTCGTCGGCGGCTAGTTTCACCAGCTGCTTGTAGAGGACGAGGCTGTCCATCTCGTGCTTGAGGCTCTCTTCAAGGATCGCGTGCACGGAATGCTGATTTCCCTCCTCGATCGGACTGGAAATCAAGGGAGGATGCCCGCCCAGGGAAGTGATTTTCTCGCCAATGATCGTCGCGTGGTCGACGCTCTCGGTGGCTTGGTCACGGAACCACTTTTGGATCGGGATGCGGTTGTGCCCCATGATCATGAACGAGTAGTGCAGGTAACGGTGGATCCCGGACATTTCGGCCTGGAAAATCTTGGCCAGGCATTCCATCACTTCACGGCTGGCTGTGGTTTGGGTCGTATTAGGCATTTTTTTCCCCCTGAGGTTTGAGTGTCAGGGGGCGAACGGTAGTGCAATCGTCGCTGCAAGTGAAGCCAGTTGCATGGTTCGGTCGCCTGCCGGTATCCTGAATGCAGCATGATGCTGGAATGCGGGAGAAGGATTCTCCCCGGTCTCACCCCACCCAAGTACGCGCACTGGATGGCGCTCGCGGCTCTGACTGCCTGGGGAGCGTTGCCTTGGGCGCAGGCGATCCCCACTCCTCCGGATTTGACACAAAAGCGTTCGACGCAGGTGCGGGTTCGTTTAACCGAGGCCGCCGAAGTCGTGCCGCTTCGCGGCTTTGACTTGAAGTTCAGGGATCGAGCGATCGCCGGGTCCGAGCGCGTCCTGGCCCGCTCGGATCGGATCGCGGAGTGGGATTTGCGGTGTCGGTTGGGTTGGGTTCATGCAGTCAACCGGCAGAATCATAAAAAAGTTTCGGTTCACGGATCGCTGACCGTCGAGACCCCCGCTGGTTTTTTTCAGTTCCGGGGTCGGCCTTACCGTGAAGAACTGGTGATCCACCCGGATCAAACGACCTGTGAGGTCGTCAATCACGTCGACCTCGAGAAATACCTCGATGGACTGGTGAACGCCGAATTTTCTGCAAAATGGAGCGAGGAGGCGATCGCCTCTCAGGTGGTGGCAGCGCGGACCTACGCCATCTTTCAGATCCGCGAGGCCCGGCGAAGGAAGAATTCGCGCTTCGATCTCGACTCCACCATCAAAGACCAAGTTTACGATGGTTCGATGAAGGAGGATTACCGGGCCTCGCTCGCGGTCGAAAAAACCCGGGGCATGGTGCTCACGGCCACGGATCATGGCAGCGTCGTCCCACTCAAAGCGTTCTACCATTCGACTTGCGGCGGCACGACCGATTTGCCCGAACGCGTTTGGGGCGACCACTTTCCAGGATTCGGGCACAAAGTCCGTTGCCCTTACTGCGCCACTTCCCCCCGTTACTCATGGGAACTTGAAGTGACCCCGGAGCAACTGGTGCAAGCGTTCGCTCAGGGAAGGGGAAGCAAAGGCTGGCCTTCGGACTGGTTGCGCTGGATCACCCAGGGCAAACTGCTCGGACTCTCGGTCGAGAAGACGGATGAGGAGGGTCGGGCGCTCCGAGTCCTCACCCGGTGGTCGCTCGGGCCCCGCACCTTGGTTCTTCAGGTGAGTGGAGCGCAATTTCGAACCTGGGTCGGAAGCTCTAAGCTCAGAAGCACTTGGTTCACGGTTCGGGGCAAGGTTTCGCAGGGTCGAATGGTTTACCTCGTCCGAGGACGTGGAAACGGCCATGGGGTCGGTCTCTGCCAATGGGGTGCGAAAGTCATGGGCGAGCGAGGATTCAAGATGGCTTCGATCCTGAAGTTCTACTACCCGGACGCCATCCTCAAAAAACTCTGGTAGATAGCCAGGAATGTCTTTCCTGCTCGATGATTACGATTTCGTCCTTCCTCCCGAGCGGATCGCCCAGCATCCGGTCGAGCCCCGCGATGCCTCGCGACTTCTCGTCATCGACCGCAAGACGGGAAGCTGGGAACACCGAAGCTTCCGCGATCTGCCGGAGTTCATGGGTTCGCGGGACACTTTGGTCGCGAACAACACAGAGGTGTTGAAGGCCCGCCTCTTGGGTCATCGCATCCCGGCCGACGGGGTTTCGGCGCAGGGGTTGGGAGGCGAGGTCGGTGGTAAGGTCGAGTTCCTGATGCTCGAAGCGTTGGAGCCGAGAGTCTGGGAAGGTGCCTTTCACGCTGCCGCCAAGCACAAGCCCGGGATCCGCTTCAAGGTCCCCACTCCCGATGGGCGCGGTCTGATCGGGGAGTTGATCCGAGGTGCTTCTGAATCGGAGAGCGGGACCGTAGTGGCCCGCTTCGATCGCGACCCCATCGAAAGCGGCGCAGGGGAGCTCCCTCTCCCACATTACATCGATCGTGCCACCGAGAACTCGGATCAGACCCGTTACCAGACGGTTTATGCGAAGGAGTTAGGCTCCTCCGCAGCTCCGACCGCGGGTCTTCACTTCACCGACCCGGTCCTTCGGGAGCTGAGAGTCCGGGGGACCGGTTGGGAGGAGATCACCCTTCACGTTGGGCTCGGCACTTTTCGCCCAGTGAAGTCTCTCGACGTCCGCAGGCACGTGATGCATGAGGAGCGCTACTCCGTGGACCCGGAAGTCGCTTGCCGACTGAATGAGGCCAAGAGGCGCGGTGATCGGATCGTGGCGGTCGGGACCACGGCCGTCCGAACGCTCGAGAGTGCGTGGCGAGAGGGCGCAGGGATCGTCCCCGGTCCCGGTCGAACGAAGGTTTTCATCTATCCCGAAGCGCGGGGGCCGGGAGTTCCGTTGTTTCAGGTCGTGGATCGGCTGATTACGAACTTCCATCTGCCGAAGTCGACTCTCCTGATGCTGGTCTGCGCATTCGCGGGACGGGAGTTGGTGCTGGAGGCCTATCGCGAAGCCGTTCGGAAGGAATACCGGTTTTTTTCCTTTGGCGATGCGATGCTGATTATTTGAGGCGGGCCGCGCGATTGGCTCGCGCATTCCCGAGGCAGGTGACCTTGTAGGCTCCCGGATCGTGCCAAGGGGAGACCTTGAGGAAGCAGGTGTAAAAATTCGCGGTGTGCGCGCGCCAGTAGTCCCCGATTCCCGGGTACTTTTTCTCGACCATCTCAGTCAGTTCGGGTTTGTTGTGGTTGAGAAGGGTTTCGGGGGTGACTCCGGGGAACTTGGCTCGATCTTCGAGGCATTCGCTTCGGATTTTCTCGAAACTCTGGAAGTCCTTTTCGCAACTCGCTTTGTCCTGGGCGTAGACCGCGTTCACTTCTAGCTGCCTTTTCGCCTTTTGCTTGGCGATCCCATGCTTCCGGATCGCGTAAAGGGAGTCCTCCGACTTCTGAGCGAGCGCGTTCACGTCGCACAGAGGATGCAGCACGCGCGCCAGATCCCGAGGGTAGAACGTCGCGCCGGGAGCGTTCTCGGCGCTCATGATGGCGGTCGGTTTCTCCAACACGTCCGCTTCGGTTTTCCGGTCCGGGCAATCTTTGTCGCAGTATTCGTCGGTGAGCCCGAGGCGGTGGCCCAGCTCGTGCGTGAGGAGCTGGCAGAGGTTGGTCGAGTCCTGGGCTTGGCCTTTGAAGTAGATCCGGCTGGAGTTGGAGCGACCGAGGTCGTTGACGACCTTGATTCTGTTGAGCGTCGCTAACTTCTTCTGGCTGGTTTTCGGGTCTGCGATGGGGATTTTCAAGTCGATGCCGAAGTTTTTCCAGGCCCCTTGGATCTGGGGGATGCAGGACCGGATCGCATGCAGGATCGTACGGTGGGAGTTGTCGGATACCGTGACCCCTTTTTTGTCGACCAGAGGGTCGAAAAGGACGGGGAGAGTGACTTCGACTCGCCCCGAGATTTTTCGGATCGTGTAGTGGACGCTGTCTCCTTCGGTTTGCTTTGGGAGTTTGCACAAGTCAACGGAGTTCGTCGAGACGACGATCGGGAGCGGGCCGGCGGATTCGAGACAGCGTTTGACGAGGGCGCGGTTTTTTTGAAGGACCTGGGGCGCGAGATCGATCCAGATCGGGTTATCGGGAATGACGTTGCGTTGTCCTCGAAAGGTCGAAGAGGGCAAAACCGTCGAGCAGGAAAAAGCAGGGGGCGTAAGAAGGTGAGGCGCAGAGACGACCTCATCCAGCAACTGAGTGTCGAAATCCGCACCCACGTCGTAAACGGGCTGCGCGCCCCAAGCGGAAGGGGAGAGGGAGAGGGATCCGGCGAGCAAGAGCGCGATCATCGGACCTCCACGGTCGCGGAGGAGAGCAAGGGTTCGCGGCTGTCTTTTCCGGCACGGGCCAAATCGATGAAGACGTGGAACGCTGGGAGGGGTTTGGGTTGGGTTCCGACGTTGAGAGTGATTTGGACGAAGTGCATCGCGCCAGCCGTCAGAAGTATCGGAGTGCGATGATTGCCCCCCCGGATCTCAGTGATCGATTGACGGTAGTCCTGTCCTTTCGAATAGATCCTGATTTGCGAAACTCCGAACGGAGGAACCGGGATCCTCTCGGAACCCGTATTGTGGATCTCGCAACGAAACTGGATCGAAGGTCCGATTCTTTCGCCTCGGCAATCGAGTCGGGCAGTGCGAAAGGGATGCTCCACGGTGAGTTCCCGAATGGAGCGGGAGAGTGCGAGGAACGAGGGCACGGGTGGGGTCATTTCGTCGTCCGGGAGGCGGACCGGTTTTGGAAGCGAGTCCGAGCCGGGTGCGAGGGACAGCGAGTAGTTCGTGGCCTCGTGGGGGACCGTCGCTTCCGCCTTGGGTGCTGCGGCCAGGATCAAGGCGGCTTGCTGAAGGAAGTCCGCAGCTTTGGCTTTCGAAAGGGTCGATCGGAAAACGCCGACTTCTTCGGCGATTCGGGAGAAGGGCTGTTCGGCACTCATCTTTTCCCAGATTGCTTGGCAAGTGTCCTGGGGAGGGGCGCCGTCGCAACGGATCGAGACCCGGTTTCGGAGGGGTGGGAACGCACCTTGGGTGGTTTCAAGCACCAGTTCGGAGGCTTCGGCCGAAGCGAGGGACGGGATGAGGGCGAAGAAAAATGGAAAAAGCAATGAAGGCTCCTTGTCAGCAGCCCTCCGTCAGGGAGAGTGGATCTGACTTCAAAATGATCGAGGCAGCAGGTGTGTTTGGCAAGTCAAAGACTTCCGGAGGTGGATCGAGATGCGATGATGGGGTAAGGTCGGGAACTCATGCAGACTCCCCTGTTGGATGAAACCCTGGTCGTCGGACCTCTCCGATGCAACTGCCGGCTGCTTGCCTGTCCCAGGACTGGGGAAGCGCTTCTCGTCGATCCCGGAGACGAGCCCGCGCGAATCCTCGCGCGGATCCAGGGCATGAAGACTGCGCTCGGGGTTCCTCTCCGGGTCAAATATCTTTTCCATACGCATGCGCATTTCGATCACGTGGGCGCGACCCGAAAAGTGGTCGAAGCGCTTCGGCCGCCGGGGATGGACTCGATTCATGCTCCTCGGATCACCCTGCATCGCGCAGACGACGCGATCTACCGGGCGCTTCCGCTTCAGGGCCAGATGTTCGGCTTCCGCATGGAAGAGCCTTTGCCCGTGGATCATTTCGTCGAGCATGACGAGCGGCTCGAAGTGGGGGATCTGCGGTTCACTGTGATCCACACTCCGGGCCATTCGCCGGGGGGAGTGTGTTTGCGACTGCACGAGGACAGTGCGACGGGCGCTCGCGAAACCGTTTTTTCCGGGGACACCCTCTTCGATCACAGCGTGGGGCGGACTGACCTCTGGGAAGGCGATTCAGCGCAGTTACTCCACAGCATTCGGACCCGGCTCCTCACATTGGATGGAGACACCCGAGTCTGCCCGGGGCATGGTCCAGATACCCGGGTCGGGATCGAGAAACTTGAAAATCCGTTCCTGAATTGATCCTGAATTGAACTTTTTCAAAACGAGACCGTTTTCATGACTTCTCCTTCGATCAGCCCCTTGAAATTCGAACTCCAAAAGGCTCTGCCCGATGACCAGGGGGTCGAGCGTGCGCGCGCGGGCAAAATCACGCTCCCGGGGTCTTTGGGAAAGGAGCACGAGATCCTCACTCCGATCTTCATGCCGGTGGGTACGCTCGGGACGGTCAAAGGGATCACCACGCGGGAGCTCCGGGAGGACATCCGGGCGCAGATCATCCTGGGCAACACTTATCACCTCTACCTGCGACCCGGGCACGAGCGCGTGGAGCGCCTGGGCGAGCTCCACAAGTTCATGAACTGGGATGGCCCAATCTTGACGGATAGCGGCGGGTTCCAGGTCTTTTCCCTCGCAGCGATGAACAAGATCGACGATGAAGGCGTGACGTTCCAGTCCCATATCGACGGAAGCTCCCACCGGTTCACTCCCGAGTTGTCGATGCAGATCCAGCGCGCGCTCTCCTCGGACATCGTCATGGCGTTCGACCAGTGCCCGCCCTATCCGGCAACGTCGGAGCAGGTGCAAGCAGCCATGCGGCGGACGGTCGCTTGGGCTGAGCGGGGTTTGAAGGTTGAGCTGAAGCCCCACCAGGCGCGCTTCGGGATCATTCAAGGCGGGCTCTATGAGGAATTGAGGAAGCAGTCAGCCAAGGATTTGACGTCGATGCCTTACGACGGGTTCGCCATTGGAGGGCTGTCGATCGGAGAGACGCCAGAACTGATGCAGAAAATGGCGCATTTCACGGCGCCGCTTCTTCCTCGGGACAAGCCTCGGTACTTGATGGGAGTGGGAAGACCCGAGGATCTGGTGGAAGGCGTCCGTGCCGGAATCGACATGTTTGACTGCGTCATGCCTACTCGAAACGCTCGCAACGGAAGCCTGTTCACGAGCCAAGGCAGAGTGAACATCAAGAATGCGCGGTACGCCGATGACCCGGGACCCCTGGATCCGGAGTGCCCCTGCGAGACCTGCACTCAGTATTCGAGAGCCTATCTTCGGCACCTCTTCGTCTGCGGGGAACTGCTGTCTTCCAGGCTCAATACTTTGCACAATCTGACCTATTACTTGAGACTCATGGCTCAAATGCGCGAGGCGATCTTGGAGAATCGGTTTGACGGCTGGGTAAAAAGCTTTTATTCAAAACTGACCGCTTAAGTTTTCTGATTCCGGAGGCCTTTCCATATGTTCAAAAAAATTTCCTGGGCTGGTTTCATCGTTCTCTCGACGCTTCAGATCGGAAGCGTCACCCTGAGTGCTTCCGTGGCCAAGGCCGATGGTCCTGCAGTCCCTGCCGGGCAAACCGCTCCAGCAGCGGGTTCGCCGGCTGCGGCGCCAGTGCAGCAGCAGCCTGGATTTGGAAGCATGCTGTTTCCTTTCGCCATGATGTTCGGGGTCATTTACTTCCTGATGATCAAGCCCCAGCAGAAGAAAGCCAAAGAGCAGCAAGACATGTTGGGCGCGCTCAAGCACGGGGACGAAGTCATCACCAACTCAGGCATTTTGGGAACTGTCACCGGGATCACAGACAAAGTGGTTACGGTTGAAGTCGCCGACAATGTTCGTGTTAAGATGCTCAAAAGCCAAGTCGGCCAGGTCGTCAAAGGCCAATTGAAGGATATGAACGTATGAACCGTAGCTGGTGGGCCAAACTCGTTCTTCTTGTTGTTTTCATCATCACTTCGGTCATTTATGTGGTGCCCACCGTGGCCAATCTAGATCTTGAAAAGACCCACTGGCCCTTCAAGCAGAAGATCAACTTGGGACTCGATCTCCAGGGGGGCCTTTACATGGTCCTCGGGGTCGACTTCAATAAAGTGTTCCGCGACGTGATCGAGCGCCAGGCCCAAGGGCTTGAAGCGAACTTGAAGACCAAGGGCTACAACGTGACCGGCGTCAAAGTCGTTCGCGAAGGCGTCCCTGCTGACGATCCCCGGATTCAGATGGCGATCGGGGGCGGAAATCTCGAAGAGATCAAGAATACTTTGAAGAAAGAGTACTGGATGCTCCGGATCACCGGAGACCAGGCCAATCAGATTGAGCTGGGTCTCTCGCGCGAATACCGCGGTGAAATCCGGGAGAAGACGATCAGCCAGTCCATTGAAGTCATCCGTAACCGGATCGACGAGTTTGGCGTTTCGGAGCCGGTGATTGCCAGCCAGGGGAATGACCAGGTCGTGGTCGAGCTTCCTGGCATCCGTGAAGTGCAGCGCGCTAAAGACCTGATTGGGCGAACTGCGAAGCTCGAGTTCAAAATGGTCGACCTCTCGGTCGAAGGCGGAAAAGCCGCTGGGATCATTTCGGAGATTGAAAGCAAGAACAAGCTCGTCTACAAGCCGGGCGAACGCTTTTCGGATTACGTCGCCAAACTGAACGAGCTGGCCAAAGGACAGATTCCGGAAGGCACGCAAATTGCTTTCGAGCGGGCTCCGGGCGCTCCGGGTACGAAGGAGGATTTCTCAAACCGAATTCCTTTCCTGCTCAAGGCCAAAGCCGAAGTGACGGGAGACGATCTCCAGGACGCGAGTGTCGCGATTGATCCTGAGACGCAGCGTCCCAACGTCAATTTCACCCTGAATCCCCGGGGAGCGGCAGCTTTCGAAGCCGTGACTGCGGCCAATATCGGCAAGCCATTCGCCATCGTCCTCGACAACGTCGTGGTTTCGGCACCCCGGATCGAAGGGCGCATCGCCGGTGGACGCGCTCGGATCACTCTCGGATCCGGCCAAGGCGATCAGCTGATGAAGGAAGCCAAGGATCTCGCGATCGTGCTTCGGGCAGGTGCCCTCCCGGCCCAGCTTGAGTTCCTCGAGCAAAGGGTCGTTGGACCGAGTCTCGGTCAAGACTCGATTCACAAAGGCGCATTGGCTGGGGTCGTGGGTTGCATCCTCATCTTCGTGTTCATGAGCGTTTACTACCGGATGAGCGGCATCGTCGCCTCCGTGTCCCTGGCTCTCAATGCCCTCTTCCTTCTCGCGATCCTGATTGGCATGGAAGCGACCTTGACACTTCCAGGCATGGCGGGCATCGCGCTCACCATCGGGATGGCCGTCGATTCCAACGTCATTATCTTCGAGCGGATTCGGGATGAGATCATGGAAGGCAAGAGGGTCAACTCCGCCGTCCAGGCTGGTTTTCAAAAGGCATTCGGGGCGATCTTTGACGCGAACATCACCCACGGCATCATTGCCACGGTTTTGATGTCGTATGGTACGGGGCCGATCCGAGGTTTCGCGATCACGCTTCTGATCGGGATCATCACCACCCTGTTCTGTGCAGTGACCGTGTGCAAGTTGTTCTTCGACGGTTACCTGGGTTTCGCCAAGCAAGAGATTAAGGAACTGAGCATCTAATGTACCATTTGATTCGCCCTGATCTGAACATCGACTTCTTGAAGAAGAGCAAGCCGTTCGTCCTGGCCTCGACGATCATGGCGATCGCGAGTCTGTTCCTGATGTGGAAGCCGGGCTTGAACTACGGCATCGACTTCACGGGCGGCGCAGTCGTCCAACTCAAGGTCCCTGCGACCTGGGATATCGGGAAAGTCCGTTCCGAACTCGACGCAGGGGGTCTCAAGGATCCGAGCATCGTGCAGCTGGGGGAGCCCGCCGATCATGACTTTCTGATCAAAGTGCAATCGGATCCCGAGAAGCTCAACCAAGTCTCGGCCACCGTCGAGAAAGTGATGAATGAGAAGGCGGGAGCCGGGCAGTACACGATTCAAAAAGTGGACGTCGTCGGACCCGCTGCAGGAGCGAGCCTTCGGAAGTCGGCGTTCCTGTCGGTCCTGTACGCTACGCTTTGCATCGTGATCTACATCACATTCCGTTTCGACGTTCGTTACGCCCCCGGCGTTTTGCGCGCTTTGGCGGTCGACGTGATCATCACTCTCGGCATCTGGGTCTTGATCCAGCGTGAGTTCAATCTCACGGTGTTGGCCGCAGTTCTCACGATCGCAGGCTACTCCTGCAACGACACAATCGTGATTTACGACCGGATTCGCGATTACACGCATGCCCATCCGGATTGGCCACTCGAGAAGGCCATCAACCGGTCCATCAACTTGAACCTGGGTCGAACTGTTCTCACGATCGGCTGCACTCTCTTGATGGTTTTGAGCTTGTTCTTTCTGGGGGGCCCGGTTCTCCAGGATTTCTCATTGCCACTCCTGATCGGGTTCACGATCTCGATTCCTTCGACGATTTTCGTCGCTAACCCAATGATCCTTTTTATGGAGAAGCGTCGGATCGCAAAACTCGCTCAAGCAAAGAGCGCCGGAAAAGGCGTGATTTCGAATGGGGCCAAAGCGAAAGCGTAGTCCAGATGGAGTGACGGGATCCCGGGCTTTTCAGAAGAAGCTGATCCTGGGTTTCGCCGGTACGATCGCCGTAATCCTGGTGGTCGGGATCCTATCAATTTTTTCTATCCTGGCTGTCATCAACTCCAAGAATCAAGTGGCCGAACATTCTGCCCGCGATCTCATCGCCATCGAGGATCTCGACGATCTGGCGGAAATCATGGTTTCGTCGGGCCGTGGTTTCCTGATCACGCATCGTTCCGAGGCCTATGAGCGGGCGACGCGTGCCCAAGAGGACTTTGATGCGGGCCTTCGTGTCATCCGACAGGAACTGAAGGACCCTCGA
The DNA here is from genome assembly GCA_043759365.1 of Bacteriovoracaceae bacterium. Classification (GTDB taxonomy): domain Bacteria; phylum Bdellovibrionota; class UBA1018; order UBA1018; family UBA1018; genus JAYVNB01. The sequence goes on from JAYVNB010000366.1 coordinate 23,173, forward strand.
GCTGAGCTCTTGGTTCAGGACATTGAAAGAGGCGTCCGGGATTACGAGCGGGCCTTCAACCGAATCCTGATCTTGGAGCCTCGCTTGAGTCTGACTGAGAGGATCCGCTATTTCGAG
>JAYVNB010000367.1:0-2578 GCA_043759365.1 Bacteriovoracaceae bacterium
CCCCTCCGTTTTTTCAGCGAACCTGATCACGCGCCGGTGTCCCTGCGACCCAGCTGAAGTGAATCCCATCGACCGCTCTGTCATCGGGAACTCCAATCCGTTTCTCGACTCGCTCAGCGACGTGACCGTAGGAGCGGCGGTTGTCGCACCGATTTTACTCGACTGGCAGGAGCTCGGGGCTACGCGGCCATTCGCCGAGGACCTAGTCGTCTATTCAGAGGTTCTCAGCGTCAATGGAGCGCTGGTGAGCTTGGCCAAATACGCCGCTCAACGCCCGCTCCCCCGCGTCTATGCCGACCCTCGCTCCGAGCTCGCATCGCGGGCCGGGGGCTTCCGCTCCTTCTACTCCGGACACGTTTCGCTGGCAGTCGCCGCCTTGACAGCGACCGCTATGACCGATCGCCTCCGCCACGGCGGGAGCTCATGGCCTTGGACCATCACCGCAGGGGTCGGGACCTCCGTCATGATCGAGCGCGTGGCCGCTGGTCGGCATTTCTATTCAGATGTCGTTTATGGCGCCCTGGCGGGACTCGGAGTCGGCACCTTGATTCCTCTCCTGCATGCCCGAACCCCGGAGTCCCGAAGCGACTTCAAACCCCTGGCGACTTCTGACCACTTGGGCCTCGCTTGGAATCTGCATTTCTGATCGGTTCCTTGATCCGCTTTTTGAACTATACCTGGCCTCAGGATGGAATTGAAAAACACCCCTGAATTGCTCGCGCTCTTCTCAAATTACTGCCTCGATGGGGAGCAGGTGAAGGGAGGCTCGAGTGACTTGAAGTGTGGCATCTTGATCAAGAAGATCTACCTGATCAGCGACCCCGAGAACATCGAATGTCGCGTGGACAGAAGCACCTTGGTGCTCAAGACCTGCTTTCTGAAAAAGACTTGAGCCTCCTCAAAATGGCTTTTAGCTCCGGAGACCGAGGTCTTCGGGATTTGCTAGGTAGATCAGGTGATCCATCCAGCTCCCGTGCTCAAACCAAAACTTTTTCTTGATTCCTTCGCGCCGCATGCCGATCGCTTTAACCAGGCGGCTGGACTTCCGGTTGTCGAGATTGATCGCGGCTTCCAGGCGATTCAACTTCAGCTGCTTGAAACCGATCCGAAGTCCCGCCGCCGCTTCGCGCCCGTATCCCTGCCCCCAAAAGTGGAGGTAGATCACGTAGCCGAAGTTCGCGAACTGATGGGTTCTACGGACGAAGACATCGAAATCGACTGTCCGTACGAGCCGACCACTGCTTTTCGCGAAGACCGAGTACCAATAGAAATTGTCACCGCGGGCCTGAAGGACAAGTCTTCGGGTACGGACTTCCACCCGCTTCATGCATTCGTCTTCAGGCTTCCTGGAGAAGTTCCTGAACTCTCCGAACGACCCAGGGCGCCCTGTGTTTCAAAAAGGGTTCCAAAATGGGACGTGCCTGAAAACTCATCGCAGTCCGAGGATAACGGGCTACCGCTCCGAGGCACGCTTGGCAGAGGCTGTCCTGACTCGACTCCACGTCCCGATCGCGTTCAAATTTATCCAGATCACCGGAAGGATTAGGTTCGGCAAAATACTGGGTGAAAAGAGTCCGGCCCATCAAACGGAACGCTTCGGGCAGAAGAATTTCCGCCGGAGTGCCGATTTCGGTCAGGGTCGAGACCAAGGTGCTCATCTCGCGCAAATTCTCGCCATCGTAATCATTTCTTCCCGCGGGAGTCACTGGGGTCGTTTCGCTTTCAGCCCAGTTCAGGAGTACGAGAAGCTGGGTGACCGCGTCGATCGCCAGTTCACGGTAGGGCTGAAGCCTCGAAACGGCGTTCAAGATTTCGCCTACTTTTTGACGGCTCCCCTCGGGAGACGATTGATTTTCATCGATCCACTTGCGGACTTCCCCGAGGAGCTCCTTCAGGGCCGGGGGGCCTTCCTCTTCGCCCCTCGAAGAGGCCGGGGTCGACCCCACCGCCGTCTCACCCGCCGCGACGCGACTTTCGCAGACCTGAGGGCAACTCCCTTTGGGATAACCGTGGACGCAAATTTTCATGGATTCATCCTCCCTGATTAGGCTGGCGATTGTGCAAGTGTTTCGCGGGGCCGCTCGACTTGCAACCCCATTTTCAGCCTGACCCTTCTATCTTCATTGCCTGCTGCGTGAAAACGACTGCCGATCTGTTCTTTCTTCCCAGAACTGGCAGAATGAAAAAGCGATGATTGCCCTTTCAACTCCCCTCAAGATTGCAAACCTTGCGCTGACCTGCACTTGCTTCCTAGGTCTTTTGGAGCTACCGGCCAGCGCTAAGCCGCCTAGACACCGAGTTCGACCCGGAAAATCCGCTTTGCCGGCCTGGAATGCGCAGCCCCCCCCGCCTATTTTCCTGATGTACCACGACGTCGTCGCTGAATTCCCTCCTCGCCCGGTTCCCGGCGAAAAGCGAGGAGTCGGGACCGCTGATATCCAGGCATCCCAGTTCCGGGCTCAAATGGCTTACTTGAAGTCCAAGAACTACCAATCCATTTCCGTGGAGGAGTTCAAGGCTGCCCAGGCCAAGGGTACGAAAATTCCTGCCAATACAGTGGTCATCACTTTCGACGATG
>JAYVNB010000368.1:0-8105 GCA_043759365.1 Bacteriovoracaceae bacterium
AGCTCTGCAGAAACTTCAGTGTGCCGATTTCGATCTGGTCATTTCGGATGTCGAGATGCCTCGGATGACTGGGTTCGAACTCCTCGCCGAAGTGAAAAAGAACCCTCGACTGCAGAGGATTCCCATCATTATGGTTACTTCATTGGCGAGTCCGCAGGACCAGGAACGGGGTTTGATTCTGGGCGCGGACGCTTATATCGCCAAGCAAAAATTCGATCAAGGAACCTTATTGGAAGTGGTGAGGCAGATTCTATGAGGATGATCTCATGAAACGGGTTCGTGTCATGATCGTCGAGGATTCGCTCGTGGTGCGCGAATGCTTGAAGCACATCGTCGAGGCTGATCCACGTTTGGAACTGATTTTTTCGGCCGAGAGTGCTGAAGAGGCATTGCTCAATCTGAGTCGCACTGCCCCTGATGTCATATCGCTCGACATCCGGTTGCCGGGAATGAACGGACTTGACGCTACGCTGCGAATTATGGCCGAACGTCCGACGCCGATCGTAGTCATCGCCGCCGATGTTGATTCGGACGAGATGAACGTTTCCATGAATGCACTTCGTGCGGGCGCATTGGCGGTCGTAGAAAAACCCGTAGGGCAAACCCATCAGGATTTTCTGGCGCAATCCAAACGCATTTGTGACCAGCTCTTCAACATGAGCTCGGTCCGCGTCGTAAAACAGAGAATTGATCGTGGGATTGATTTTGGTTCAGCCGGGTTGGCCGCAGCGCGAAGCCTGGATTCGACCCCTTCGAGCTTGAAACTTTGGCGTCCTGAGCAGTTTAGGATGTTGGGATTGGTTGCCTCGACTGGGGGTCCGAACGCGCTCCTGCAGGTTTTGCAGTCGTTGCCGTCTGACTTTCTTCTACCCATGGTCATGGTTCAGCACATCACCCATAGTTTCTTGCAGAGTTTCGCCACATGGATCAGCGGACTTACACCGTTCAAGGTGAAAATCTGTAGCGGCGGCGAAATTGCCGAGAGAGGCACGATTTATATGGCTCCTGAAGACCATCATCTGGAAGTCAGGTCCGGGGCTTTGCGTATTTCACGGGGCGAAATGATTTCTTCCCAGAGGCCTTCGGGAACCCTCCTCTTCAGCTCCATGGCTCAGAGCTTGGGCAGTGCGGCGATCGGCGTCCTCCTCACGGGTATGGGCGATGACGGAGCTCAGGGCTTACTCGATATCCGGCGGGCGGGTGGCTACACAGTAGCGGAGGACGAAAGTACTGCTGTGGTCTACGGGATGCCAGCGGTAGCCTTAAAAATAGGCGCGGTATGCGACTCCATACCTTTGCACGAAATAGGTCCGGCGATTCTTGAAAAATGTAACGAACCCAAGAGAGCGTATGTCGCGAAACTATAAGGTCATGATCGTCGAGGACTCTGAGACGCAGGCAATCTTGCTGCAATCATTGCTTGAGGAGCAGGGATGGAGTGTTTTTTGCGCTTCAAGCGGCGAGGCCGCACTGAAGTACCTCGCCAGTGATCTGCCAGATTTGATTGTCATGGACTATTATTTGCCGGGTATCCAAGGCGATGAGCTCTGCCGACAAATTCGGATGAATTTCAATACTCGAAGTGTCCCGATCCTCATGCTCACTTCCAGCGAGATGTCCGATGCGGAGACCAAGGGTATCGAGAGTGGCGCTGATTCCTATCTGTCGAAGCCCTTGGACGGTGAGATTTTTTTGTTGCGAGTTCGTGCGTTGCTGACCCGCTCGGATCCCTCGATGTCGCTGAAGCACTTCCAGGATTCGACTTTTCGGCAGGGTAAGATCCTGGCTGTCGACGATAGCATGACCTATCTCGAGTACTTGGTGACTGTGCTCTCCGAGGAGGGATACGACGTACAGACTGCGTCCAGTGGCGGAGAGGCTCTCGCGCGTTTGAAGAGAGAGGCATTTGATTGTGTGCTGGTCGATTTAGTTATGCCCGGCATCGACGGGGTGGAGGTCTGCCGGCAGATCAACGCCGACCAAAAGCGAACAGCAAACCCAGTAGTTTTACTGATGTTGACCGCGCACGAAAACAAAGAAGAGATGACTCGCGGACTCGCGGCAGGAGCCGACGATTTCGTGGGCAAGTCCAGTGATTTGGCGATTCTGAAGGCCCGCATCAGTGCGCTTCTTCGTCGGAAGTTTTTACAGGAAGAGAATCGCCGGATTATTCAAGAGCTGAAGAACAAGGAAGTTGAAACGCTGCGGGCGCGGGCTCGCCAAGAAATTGCGGAAGCCAAATCCCTCTTAGTTGAGGAACTGAAAATTTCCAACGAACAGCTGGCGATCACTCGCGAGCTTGCTTTGGAGGCGACGCGGGCCAAGTCTGAATTTTTGGCGCAGATGAGCCATGAAATCCGGACTCCCATCAACGGCGTAATCGGAATGACCGGGCTCCTGCTCGATACCCCGTTACAAAAAGAGCAGTTGGAGTATGCGGAGCAAATCCGGGTTTCGGCCGAATGTTTACTCGGCATTATCAATGACATATTGGACTTTTCTAAAATCGAAGCGGGCAAACTTGAGCTTGAAATCTTGGACTTCGAGCTGCCGATCCTCCTCGAGGCGACGGTTAAGGCGCAGCATTGGTCCGCCGAGCGAAAGAAGATCGGATTGAGCAGCGAAATTGGACCGTTGGTCCCGCTTCTGATCAAAGGTGATCTCGGTCGGTTGCAGCAGGTACTCACCAATCTGATTTCAAACTCGATCAAATTTACGGCCAAGGGTCAGGTCAGTGTCGGGGTTTGTCGAGTGGGGGGCACGGGAGACCGTCTTCGTTTCTCGGTGTGTGACTCGGGGATCGGGATTTCTGAGGATGCTCTTAAAAAGCTGTTTCAAGCCTTTACTCAGGTCGACGCATCCACTTCACGTCGGTATGGGGGCACGGGGTTAGGCCTCTCGATTTGCAAACGTCTGGTGGAGCTCATGCAAGGAGAGATAGGCGTGATCAGTGAAATGGGTAAGGGGTCGACTTTCTGGTTTGAGATCCCATTGGTTTTAGGAACTGAGATCCAGAAAAGAGCTCAACCGACGCGGCCGTCTCAGATTTCCGAGGATCTGAGAACCTCACGGATCCTATTGGCGGAGGACAATGCCGTCAATCAAAAGATTGCCCTCAAAATGCTTGAGAAAATGGGCCTGCGAGGGGATCCAGTGGGCAATGGTATCGAGGCGTTGATCGCGCTCGATAACGTTCCCTACGACCTTGTTTTGATGGACTGCCAGATGCCGGATATGGACGGTTACGAGGCTACACGCGCGATCCGCGCTCACAAAAACCCTTTGGTACGAGGTATTCCAGTCATTGCGATGACGGCCAATGCAATGGTGGGCGATCGCCAAAAGTGCCTCGATGCCGGGATGAACGATTACGTTTCAAAGCCGATTAGTGCATACGATTTACAAGAGATTTTAGAGACCTGGTTGCAAGCGTCGGCGCAGGCTTTGGACGCGAAGACCGGTAGCTGAGTGCCAGGGTGGCCTGTTTGCAGAACCTAACGCTTGATGTTGCGTAATGCCTGACTCGTTCGGGTCCGAAGCGAGCGCAAGTTCGTCAACTTTGTAAAATGTTTGGTTGTCCTGTGTCCGGTTGCGGCGTGGTATTGCTCGTAGCGTGTCACCTTCATCGAGCTCGAACACCCTTTTCAAAGACTTCATCGATGTCCTCCGGCGCCCGTCGGATCTTTTGAGTGAACCTCCAGTGCGGGACGAGATTTTCAGCGTCGAGCGCCTGGAGCAGTACGCCCAATCCTTGGCAGCGGAGTTAAAATGGGATCCGAGACTGAGAAAGGGCCGAGCTCTCGTCTCCGGATTGAGGCAGAGCGCCCGGCACCTCCAGAAGGCCTATCAATTATTGGCCCGGGCGATTCGAGACAGGCAGTCGGTTTCACCGGGGGCCGAGTGGTTTGTCGATAACTTCCACATCGTCGAGGATCAGATCCGCGAGATCAGACAGTCACTTCCTGACGATTATTACCAGCAGCTTCCAAAAGTCGCCGAGGGTCAGCTCAAAGGGTATCCCCGTGTCTACGCGATCATGTTGGCGGTGATCGCCCACACCGATAGCCGCCTGGACGCCGAGACCCTACGACGGTTCGTGCAGGCATACCAGAAGGTCTCTCCCCTCACGATCGGCGAGCTCTGGGCGATTCCAATCACTCTTCGAATTGGCTTGGTCGAGCACCTGAAGCCACTCGCAGCGAACATCGTGGAGGCCCGGCAGGGCCGTGAGCGTGCGAATGTCTTGGCCGATCAGCTGCTTTTTCTCGCGGCCTCATCCAATGCCAATCCATCGGACCTCGTGAGTGTCCTTGCGGGTGAGTTGGGCTCACCGGAAACCTTTCGGCGCGCCATGGTCGTGCAACTCATTCAGCGGCTCCGGGATCAGGATCCCAATCTCGCTCCCGCTTTCGATTGGCTCGAAGTCCAGCTCAAGTCCCACCATTCCATGCATTTCCAGCGGGTGATCGAGCTCGAGCACAATGGTCAAGCAACGACGCAGGTCACTGTCGGGAACATCATTTCCAGTATGCGCCTGCTTTCGACTCTCGATTGGCGGGAGTTCTTCGAGAGCGTGAGCCTCGTCGATCCAATCCTCGCCCAGGACCCGACGGCGGTCTACTCGCGGATGGATTTCAAAACCCGCGACAGTTATCGCCATGCGGTTGAGCGCATCGCCCGGGGATCGCGCCGCCGGGAGGGGAGGGACGAGCTGGTTGTCGCAAACATCGCACTTCGTCTGGCAGGGGACCAGGGTTCCCACATCGGTAGGCTCTTGGTCGGGCTTGATCGCGAGGTCCTGGAGGCAGCTTGCCACTACCGACCCACTTTTGGGGAGAGGGGGGTGCGGTTTGTTCTTCGTCATCCCACAGCGATTTATCTTGCGACACTCGGGGGATTGACGGCGCTCCTGATCGCTCCGGTGGTGCTCGCCTCGCTCGATCTCGGGATCGGGCTGTTTGGCGTATCGGGGCTCGGAATTCTGGCATCACTTCTTTCCAGTGAGCTGGCCGTGGGGTTCTTCAACCATCACCTTCCCTACTTTTTCAAGCCCAAGTCCCTTCCTCGCATGGACACCGAGCAGGGCCTGCCTCCGGATGCGCGCACGATAGTCGTCATCCCCACTTTGTTCACTCGCGAGTCCGTGGTGCTCGATCTGCTCGAGTCCTTGCAGGTGCATTATCTGGGCAACCAAGACCCAAGTCTTTTTTTCGCACTTCTGTCGGATTTCGCCGATGCTTCTTCCGAACGGACTGGGGAGGATCAGGCCCTCCTGGATCTGGCCATTCGCGGAATCGATGATTTGAACTCCCGTTATCCGGATGGCGGCCTCAAGCGTTTCCATCTTTTCCATCGCGGCCGCACGTGGAACCCCTCCGAAGGCTGTTATTTGGGATGGGAGCGCAAGCGGGGCAAGATACAGGAGTTCAACCGCCTCCTCCGAGGTGCCACCGACACGAGTTTCGAGTGGGTCACTGCGGAGACTGAGTTCCTATCGACCATCCGCTACGTCATCACGTTGGATTCAGACACGCGCTTGCCACGTGACGCCGCATTCGGCCTAGTTGGAACCATCCTTCATCCGCTCAATCAGCCCCAGATCGACGAGAAGAGCGGAAGAGTGAAGGAAGGCTATGGGATCCTTCAGCCTCGGATCAGCGTCGAGCTGTCGAGCACGCTCCAAACCCGATTCGCCCAGATCTTCTCAGGTACGATGGGCCTAGACCCCTACGCATCGGCGATTTCAGATATCTACCAAGATCTTTTCAAGGAAGGCAGTTTCACAGGTAAGGGGCTCTATGTGGTCGATGCCTTCGAAGCCGCGCTTCGGGATCGGGTTCCGGAGAATCGGCTCCTCAGCCATGATCTTTTCGAGGGGAGTTTCGCAAGGTCGGCCTTAGTCACTGACGTCGAGCTCTACGATGACTTTCCGTCGACTTATCGGGTGTACTCCAAACGGCAGCACCGTTGGACTCGCGGCGACTGGCAGATCGGGCAATGGACTTTGCCATGGGCCGCCACCGCACGCACCTCCCGCGCCCCAAATCCGCTTTCGATCATCTCCAGATGGAAGATCTTTGACAACCTACGCCGCAGCCTTGTCCCTCCGGCGCTGCTCCTGTGGTTGATTCTTTCGTGGACCGTGCTACCGGGTTCGTCCTTTCTTTGGAGCCTACCCGTCATCCTCGTCTTGGGGTTTCCCCTTTACGGACCGGTCACGAACATCCTTCTATTGGAGCGCAATGGCATGCCTTTCATGGGCTACCTGCGCGAAGTTACCACGCAGTTGCGAGCGCAGCTCGTCCAGTGTGCATTGACGGGAGCGTTTCTCGCCAGGCAGGCCTGGAACCAGTCGGATGCCATACTGCGCACTCTCTATCGCCTCTCGGTCTCCAAACGCAATTTATTGGAGTGGGTGACTTTTTCGCAGGCCGAGCAGGGAAAGGGTGAGCGTGGCGGTCGCTGGGAGACTTTCGGTCCGGGCCCGATGCTTGCCCTTTTCATCGGAGCGGCGGTAGCCTGGCTGCGGCCGGAGGCGTTGGGTGCGTCGATGCCGTTTTTGTGCGCTTGGGCCGCTAATCCTTGGCTCGAGAAATGGCTTTCGAAACCGGGCCGTTTACCCGATTCCCCCTTGGGTGAGGACGAAGTCCGGGACTACCGGAGATACGCTCGCCGAACCTGGCATTACTTCGAGACTTTCGTCACCATCGAGGGGAACTGGCTTGCACCTGACAACTATCAGGAGCATCCCGCTCCGATCATCGCTTACCGGACTTCCCCGACCAACATCGGGCTTCAGCTCCTCGCTACTGCGTCTGCCCTTGATTTCGGTTACCTCGGTCGCTTCGAGTTCGTCGAGTCCTTGGAGAGGACTTTTGAGACGCTGGGCAAACTTGAGCGGATGAAGGGTCACTTCTACAATTGGTACGACACGCACTCTCTTGAGCCCCTTCGGCCCCAGTATATTTCCACGGTAGATAGCGGAAATCTCGCGGCCCATCTCCTGACCTTCAAGCATGCCTGCGCGGATCATTTGAAGCTTCCACGTGTTCACCCTCGGGCGATCGAGGGTCTCGAGGATACGATTGCTGAACTGAGGGCGGAGATCGCCCAGGTCGCGAGCGCCCCCCCGACTTCGGGAGCGGTCAAGCTCGACCATCTCGTGACTTTGCTCGATGACCTCTTGCTTCGCCTCCGCCCCACGGCGGAAACAGCCTGGCTTGGATTCCTCCGCTCAGTCCAAAAGTGCCTGTTGGACTTCGAGGATCTGCTCAACACCTTGGCCGTGGAGAGCGCGCAGGGCAGCTTCAGCCGTGCCCGGGTCTGGCTCGTAGGGGCCCAAAGGCAGGTCCACGAACTGCAACGAGACGAAGAGATCATCGCGCGGGAAGGGCGAGTTCATTTGGACGCGAGGCTTCAGGCACTCATGGCGCTTTGTGACGAGTTTGCGCTCGGGATGGATTTTTCCTTTCTTTTCGACTCTGCACGGAAGCTCTTTGTCATCGGTTTCAATGCGACGGACATGCGTCGCGACCTCTCGTACTACGATCTCTTGGCATCGGAATCGCGCCTCGCCAGTTTCGTGGCGGTAGCGAAAGGCGATGTCCCGCAGGAGCACTGGTTCCGGCTGGGGAGGAAGCTCACGCCGGTGCAAGGGGGCAGGGCACTGATCTCTTGGACGGCGACGATGTTTGAGTACCTCATGCCCCTCCTTGTGATGAGAAGGTATCGAGACACGTTGCTTGACCGAACCTATCTAGTCGTCGTGGATCGACAAATTGAGTACGGGCGACAGCATGGGATACCTTGGGGTGTCTCGGAGGCGGGATACAACGCCCGCGATCTCCAGCTCAACTACCAATACGGGCCATTCGGGATTCCGGGGCTCGGATTGAAACGCGGCCTGAGCGACGATATCGTGATCTCTCCCTACTCGACGATGCTTGCGGCTCAAGTTGCTCCGTGGCTGGCGCACGAAAACCTGAAGCGCCTCGAGGACCAAGGAGTCTTTGCATCCTACGGCTTCTATGAGTCGATCGATTACACTCCCGAACGTGTGCCGAAGGGTCAGAAATGCGTCGTTCTCCGTTCCTTCATGGCGCATC
>JAYVNB010000369.1:0-8093 GCA_043759365.1 Bacteriovoracaceae bacterium
ACATGGCTGTCCGCGAAGTGATGAGTTCGCCGATCGTTTTCGCCTTTGAGGATGATGATGTCGAGAGTGCAGTGCGGATCATGGAGGTGAAGCAGATCCGCAGGCTCGCTGTCTTGAATCACAAACGCCGGCTGGTCGGGATCGTGTCGCTGGGCGATGTAGCGCTCAAGGCAGGAAACGAATCACTTTCGGGTGAAGTTCTGGAAAAAGTCAGCATGAAACCACTGGCTCCTGAGATCACGCCTAAGAACGGGACGAGTGCGGCGTAGGCTTGCGCTAGAAGTGAGGGCCTGATGGATGCACATCGTGCACTGCGGGAAGACGTCAAGCGTTTGGGAGCCGAGTTAGGTGAAGTGATCCGGCGGTTCGAGGGGGACTCTCTCTTCGATCAAGTCGAACAGATCCGGCGCCTCTCCAAGGAGGCCCGTGCAGGCGATGATCGCAGCATGCAGCGGCTCAGTGAGACTTTGAGCGCGCTATCCCTGGACGAAGCCCTGAACATCACGAGGGCATTCGCCCAGTTCCTCAACCTAGCCAATATCGCCGAGCAGCACCATCGACTGAGGCGGCGTCGTGCCTACCTCCGGAGCGAGACCGAATCTCCGCAGCCCGGTTCACTGCGTGAAGTGTTTCAAAGACTCCGCAATGACGGGGTCTCGGCTGATCGTTTGATCCAGACGGTGAGTGGTCTGGGGATCGAGCTGGTGTTGACGGCGCATCCGACGGAGATCGCCCGTCGTACCCTGCTCTTGAAATATAACCGGATCGCGGAGAACCTCGCGGAACTGGACCGTGAGGATCGAGTTCCCTCCGAACGGGAAGAAGTCACGAACTCGCTCCGGAGCGAAATCGCCTCCGCTTGGATGACTGACGAGGTTCGGCGTGAGCGCCCCACTCCTGTGGAGGAGGCGCGTTCGGGTCTCCTGGTCTTCGAGCAGTCACTTTGGGAGGCGGTACCGAGGTTTTTGAGACAACTGGATCGTGAGTTGGTTCGCGTAGCCGGAGCCCAGCTTCCGAGCGACGTGGCTCCCGTCCGGTTTGGGTCCTGGATGGGTGGGGATCGTGACGGTAACCCCCGCGTCACTGCGGAAGTGACCCGCGAAGTTAGTCTTTCATCGCGTTGGATGGCGGCGGAGTTACTTTCGGCCGAAGTGGCGAAGCTGCGAGAGGAAATCTCGATTTCGCGTGCGACCGAGGAGCTGACGGAGAAAGTGATTCAGGAAATTAAGGAGCCGAGCAGTCGGAGCCGGGAGCCTTATCGGGCGATCTTGGGCTCGCTTCATACACGACTGGTCAGGGAGAGGGATCGCCTCGGGGAGCGTTTACGCTCGGGTCAGGCGGGACAGCCGGTTTTCGGCGAACAGCCGTGGTTAAAGAAGGAGGAAGTGATGGCGCCGCTCCAGCTTTGCGAGCGCTCCCTTCGAGCGGTCGGCGCGACGGGCGTGGCAAATGGTCGCCTCCTGGACCTACTTCGTCGAGTGGCTTGCTTCGGGGTCACTTTGGTCAAGCTGGATCTTCGACAGGAATCCTCACGGCACGAGCGAGTTCTCGATCACGTCTGCCAAAGCCTGAGCCTCGGAAGTTACGCGACTTGGGACGAGCGTCGTAAACAGGAGTTCCTCCTTCGGGAGCTGGAGAGTCTTCGGCCCCTGATTCCCCGGGATCTCCCGGCCGATACCGAAGTCGATGAAGTCCTTCGGACGATCGAAGCTGCGCGCGAGGCCGGACTCGAATCGATGGGGGCGTACGTCATCTCGATGGCAAAAGCTCCCTCCGATGTACTGGCGGTTGAGCTGCTCTTGCGGGAAGTCGGGGGATCCGGCCTCACAATGCCGGTGGTTCCCCTCTTTGAGACCGGAGCTGATCTTCAAGCCTCCGAGGCCACGATGCGGAAACTCTTGGCGATGCCGGTGTATCGCAAGCGGTTGCGCGAACTCCATGGCAACCGACAGCAGGTGATGCTGGGGTATTCGGACTCGGCTAAAGATGTAGGCAGACTTGCGGCGAATTGGGATCTGTACCAGGCCCAGGAGCGCCTGGTTCGGATTTTCGCCGAGGAAAAAGTCGAGCTCACTCTTTTTCATGGTCGGGGTGGATCCGTGAGTCGGGGTGGAGGACCCATTGCATTGGCGATTCTTTCTCAACCGCCGGGTTCGGTTCGGGGTCATTTGCGCGTGACCGAGCAGGGCGAGATGATCCAGGGAAAGTTTGGCATCCCGGGGATCGCGGAGAGGACTTTGGAGTTGTATTTGGGTGCGACGCTCGAAGCGAGCCTCCTGCCCCCGCAGGCTCCCCGGCCGGAGTGGCGCGACGAGATGAATCGCTTGGCACTGGCCGCGCAAAAGACGTTTCGCCGGTTCGTGCATGGGGATCCTGGCTTCGTGAGGTACTTCAGATCCGTGACTCCGGAACCTGAGTTCGCGGAACTCAACATCGGAAGCCGGCCCGCTCGCCGGGGTAGTTCATCAAGCGGAGTCGAATCGCTCCGCGCTATCCCCTGGGTTTTCGCATGGACCCAAAATCGCTTGATACTTCCGGGGTGGCTGGGGTTCGAGGAAATCATCGAGCATGCGGTTCGGGAGAAATCCTTGAAACGAGTCCAGGAGATGTACGCGGGTTGGCCGTTCTTCAGAACGACGGTCGACCTGGTCGAGATGGTGCTCGCTAAGGCCGATGAAGGAATCGCCCGACGTTATGACGAACGCTTGGCACCGGAGGAACTGAAGCCCTTGGGGGCCGATCTCCTGTCCCGACTGAATCGCGCCCGCGAATCCCTCTCCGTGATTACGGGGCATCGAGGTCTTCTCGAGGGGAACGCGGTGCTCCGAAGGTCCATCGAACTTCGGAATCCCTACGTGGATCCCATCAACTTGATCCAAATCGAGATGCTTCACCGTCTGCGGGCTTCAGCTTCCGCCGAGGCGGATCGTCGGTTGTTGGAGATTCTCCTGGTGACGTTCAACGGCGTTGCTGCGGGAATGCGCAGTACTGGCTAGGGCTGGGCGAAAGAGCGGGCTTCGATCCTCCGGTTATTTCGTCGGAATTTCCGTGCGCCCTTCCACCGCGAAAATCTTCTGGCTCAAGGCGTCCGCCACGAAGAGTCCTCCAGCCGAGTCGACAGCTAAGGCGGATGGATGAATCGGCCACTGGCCGATTTGTTCGGTCGCTCGACTTCGGAGGTCCAGCGTCCAGACACGACCCGAGTCGCAGTCGGCGAATGCGAGGTGATCTGGATCCGTGAAAACGGTACCGACGATGCATTTCCCTTCGTTCGGGCCATAGTAGACCCAGGGGTCCTGGTGGTGGATTGCGAAGCACGAAGGCGATGGGCCCGCGCACTGAACGCCTTCGCGGTCCGGCCAACCGTAGTCGTGCCAGGGGAGGATGCTGGAGACCTCTTGCCAAGTTTCCGTGCCGGCGTCGGTCAGCCAGAACTCGTGGTCTGCGCCGGGACGAAAGGCCGGCTGTCCCGGGGACTGGAAACCAGTGGCGAGGATCACGGACTTGCGGGTGTCCGTGTCGATGGCGAAGACTTTGCCCATGGGAGACCAGGAAGGCTTCACGGTTTCGGGCATACCGAAATCCCCCGTGGCGAGAAGGAGGCGACCCAGGGCGTTGAACCCGATTTTTCCGCCGGGATGCGTGGTTCCCCAGACTTGAGCGCTGAAGATCGAGATGGGTTGCTGGAGGGCAGTCGGGTGTCCGGCACTGTCCCTTTGGAGTTTCCACTCCTGGACTTGAAGTTCGAGTCCATCACGCCCGCGACGGGTGAAAGAGACGTAGAGCTTGGAGTTTCTCGCAAAATCCGGGTGGAGTGCCAAGGAGAGCAGGCCGAGTTCTCCACTGGAGTCGACCTGGAGTTTTCCGAAAGTTCCTGCGGAACCGGGATGTCGCACATCCAGCCATCGCAGCGCACCGGTCTTTTCGGAAGCGATCAGAATCTTGGAAGCGCCTGGAAGCAACCGAAGGGAAGTGGGTGGTGCGGCTAACTGGGCCAGAGCACGGAGCGTGGCCGGTTTTTTTCGAATCGTGGCCTGCATGAGTTCCGGAGTCGGCGGGCGGGAGGATACATAGGAGAGAATCTCGACCGTTGAGGAGGATCGTCGGCGTTCCAAGGCGAAACCCACCGCTTTCAGCTGCTGCTCCAAAGCGAAAGAATCCATCGGAGACTGGATGAGACGTGCCACCCAAATTCGGCGGAATCGAAAAGAATGGGTCTGGAACCAGCTGTACGCTTCGTTCGCAAAAGGAGTCATGACCACCCCCGCGGGGGCTAGTTCCTTTTTGCGATCTCCCATCGCCTTTTCATAGTCGGCTTGATCCCATGCACTTGCCAGAGCGACGCGATCACTCGGTTGCTGTTCGACCGCCAGGAGGACAGTCGCTTCCCGCCAAAACCGAAGGCGCATTTGAGCGCGATAGGATCGAATTCCGAGAGATAGGAGCAGGAAGCAAACGGCCCATCCTGCTTTCGATCGGAAGCGCATCTTCCGAGTAAATCTTCGCCGGGCTCCGACGTCAACGGTTCTCGCTCGTGTGAGGGGCGCTTGCGCCAGCTCGGGACTTGCAGTGCCTAAAAAAACATGCACCGCATACTCTCATCCGGCATCATCCCCATCTTCTGGAACGTGCAAGGGCCCACGGTTCTTCTCTTGCGCATCTACAACTACTGGGATTTTCCGAAAGGGATGGTCGAACGGGGCGAAGAGCCCCTCGTGGGCGCGATGCGTGAACTTCGTGAGGAGACCACATTGCAAAGGGTCGAGTTTCCGTGGGGTCAGGAGTTCCAAGAAACTGAACCCTATGCTCAGGGCAAGATCGCCCGTTACTATCTCGGTGAAGTGGTCTCCCAGGAAGTCCGGATTTCCCATGAGCACCACGAGTACCGGTGGATGAGGTTTGAAGAAGCAGCGCGAGTGCTTTCGCCTCGCGTGAAAGCAGTCTTGGAGTGGGCTGCCCGAAGACTGGGCGTTGGTCTTGCGACTGCTGCGGTCCCTTTCAGAAGCGCGAGCCGATTTTAGCCCGAGCGATAAATTGAAACCTGTCGTCCGTGAATCGGCGAAATCACCTGGGATAACCAAGGATGTTTCCTCTCGATGGCGTCCCGAGAGGCACGACCCCGTCCGATGACCTGGATCGGGCGGGTTCGTGCCACCCTGCGCAAATCCTGGAGGCACTTTTCAATCGCGACTCGACTTCCAAAATCATAAATGAAGTAGGCACCCGCTTCGACGGGCATGAAATCCACGGACTTCAAGTCAGCTTGGAGAAGCCGGATCCCCTGGGGCGATCGGGTCCGTTCTATGGCCCGCTGACCTTCAATCACTCGCTCCGAAACATACTCGTAGCCGATGAACTCGGTTTCGGGATGGTGCCTGGCCATGACGAAGCCCATCCGGCCATAGCCTGCCCCGAGGTCGACGACCCGGGAGCCCGGCTCAAGCCCGAGTCGATCGAGGACCCGGCGGATTTCCAGATACGGAGTGAGGAGTGTCTGGACCGGGAGTCCGATCCAAAGGTTCTGGTCCAACAGGGGTGAATGGGTTTGGGTGTGCGCTAGGGAGTGGGCTAGGGAGTGGGCGTTCGAGATCCTCGCTTCGCAATCCGAGGTTCGAAGCCCGAGCCATTCATCGACTCGAGCCGAGTGCATTTGCTCCTGTGCGTAGGAGTAACGCTCCTCAGGCACGAGGGGAAAAGGGTCGTTCGGATCGAAGTCGAGCATCGGGAACTCGATCTAACCCGGAACTTGGAGGGGGTCAAAGCGAGGAGTGCTTTCTTGACTCAGAGCGCAACGCGTAAAATCGCTCCATGAGCTTTCAACCCACTCCAGAGCGACCTTTGAAAGAGCATTTCCTCCGTCTTCACCCGGGAGAGGATCTCTCGGTAGCCTTGGAGAGTTTCCGTTCGGCTCGAGGGATCGAAGCCGGCGCCATTGTATTCGGGCTCGGGAGCCTAGCGGAGGTCAGTCTCCGATTCGCAGGATCGAAAGAGTCGACCCGATGGTCGGGTGATCACGAGATCGTGGCCTTGAGCGGCACCTTCTCGCGTGAGGGAAACCACGTGCATTTGGCGGTTTCGGACGCAACCGGAGTAACCCGTGGGGGGCACCTCATGTCTGGCTGCCGGGTGCGGACCACCGCCGAAATCGGGATCCTCCAGTTTTTGGAATGGAAGTTCGGTCGGGAAACGGATCTTCGAACCGGCTATCGGGAATGGATCTTCCAAAAGCTTTGAGGTAGGCCTAGGGGATGATCAGCAACGACGACTTCGAAGACGAGATGCCGGAAGAGGGCAGCAAGAAATCCGACGAGTTTGCCCGCATGCTCGAGGAGTCCTTCTCCAAAAAACCCAAAAAGTTCACCATCGGTGACAAGATCCGGGGCGAAATCCTCGTCATCGGCCAAGAAGAAGTCTTCGTCGCCGTCGGGCCGAGCCGTGATGGCCACGCTTCCAAGCGAGAGCTTCTCGACAAAGAGGGACAGTTCAAACACAAAGTCGGCGACGTCCTCGAACTTTTCGTCGTGAACGTCCGTGGAACCGACATCATGCTGTCGCCGAAACCCACCTCGAAAAATCTGGCTGACGGCCTCCAAGATGCCTACGAGATGAGGCTTCCCGTCGAGGGACGCATCAGCGAACTTTGCAAAGGGGGCGTCCGTGTCCTCGTGATGAACAAGAGCGCCTTCTGTCCGATCAGCCAGATCGACACCAAGCGTATCGACACTGCCGATGAGTACATCGGCAAGAAGTTCGAGTTCCTGATCACCCAGTTGAGCGAGGGCGGACGCAATATCGTGGTCTCCCGTCGCAGGCTTCTCGAGCAGACCAAGGGAGTGACTGAAGGCTCCTTTATGGAAGAGAACAAAGAGGGAACGATCCTACCCGGCAAGATCACCCGCATCGAGAAATTCGGGGCGTTCGTCGAGATTGCGCCTGCGATCGAAGGTTTGGCCCACGTCTCCGAGCTCGCTTGGTCCCGGGTCGGCGATCCGCACGAGGTCGTGCAGGTCGGTCAGGAAGTCATCGTCAAGATCCTCAAATACGACGCGGTCGATGGTCGTATGAAGATCTCACTCTCGCTTAAACAAGCGGGCGCCGAGCCTTGGCAAAGCATCGCTGCCGAGATCCAGGAAGGCCAAGTCGTCACCGGAAAGGTGACAAAATGCATGAAATTCGGTGCATTCGTCGAGATCGCGCCCGGAATCGAGGGCCTCGTTCCCATGTCCGAGATGAGTTACACCCAGCGGGTGAACCGCTCGGACGAGCTTTTCAAGGAAGGCGACAAGATTTCCGTCCTGATCAAGTCGGTAGACACTGCCTCTCGCCGCATCTCCCTGTCCCTGAAGGATGCGGGAGAAGGGGATCCCTGGTCCCAAGTGGTCGCGAAATTCCCAGTTGGAAAAGTGGTCAAAGGCAAGGTCACCCGTCGTGAAGGCTACGGGCTTTTCGTCCAGCTGGAAGAAGGCATCGTAGGGCTTCTTCCCAAGTCCAAGGCGCTCGAGATTCCTGAATACCCCTTCGACAAACTGAAGATCAATGACGAGACGACCGTTCAAATCGGAGAAGTCCGAGTCGGTGAACGCCGGATTTCGCTGCAGCCTCCCGGCGACCCTTCCACGACGGATTGGAAGGACTATACCCAGACCACGGGTTCGCTCGGAACCCTGGGAGACCAGTTCAAGAACTTTTTCGCGCAAAAAGCGCCGGCCGCCAGCGAAGTTGAAAAGAAGTCCAAGAAATAGTCGGGGCTCGGTCACGAGCACTCGATTTCCCGTCGGACGGGTTCTGCAGATCGGCTACAGATCGGCTGCAGAACCCGACCGAGTGCTTCGCGAAAGTCTTGGTTCTTGGGTCAGGCCCGCATTGGGTTCAAGCCGAGTCGTCCTGAAACCCAAGGATGTCAATATTCGTCACTCCGTGCGCGAGGCTTGATGAAGGAGTCGCATTCTGGCCCTTGATCTGGACTTTCTTGCGTTTGAAGAGGTCCTTGAACTCAGTTCGAGTGATGTTGCGAAGCTGAAGGTTCCGGTTCTGCTTGCGAAGTTCTTCGAGCAGGATCTGATCCAGGCGCCGTTTAGCGCTCGATAAGGTCA
>JAYVNB010000370.1:0-23127 GCA_043759365.1 Bacteriovoracaceae bacterium
CGCGAAGCTCGGAACTGGTTTGATTCTTAGGTGCCCGCCCTACGAGCCCATGCCCCAAGCCCAGCACGCCCTTCTTCTTCCACCGAGCGATCATCCGGCCCTTCACAGTCGAGACGCTTAACTGGCTTCTATGCGACGAATACCCAGTTCCTTCATCTTCAGCTGAAGCCCCTTACGGGAAAGGCCCAGTTTCTCGGCTGCGCGGGTCACGTTTCCAGCAGTCTCCTCGAGCGCGCGCTCGATCAGCTCTCGTTCGACGCTCTGAGTTTGCTTTCGGACAATCGCTTTGAAGCTCGCCGCCTCCTCGCCCACCGCCCCCCCTGCGCCACCCTGATTGCGTTCACACAGAGGCATTCCGGCGGCCACTTCGTCCGGGAGATCGCAAACCCGTAGCACCGGACCGTCGCTCATCAGGACCATGCGCTCGAGTACGTTCTCGAGCTGCCGGATATTGCCGGGCCAGCCATAGATTCGAAGACCTTCCATGCAATCGGGCTCGATCGCAGAGATCGCCCTGCCGAGCTTGATATTGAACTGCTGTAGAAAATATCGAATCAGCAGATCGATGTCCTCACATCGCTCCCGGAGAGCTGGCAACCTCATCGGTACGACATTCAATCGATAGAACAGATCCTCGCGAAAACGACCTTCCTTGACCTCCCGCTCGAGATCTTTGTTGGTGGCGGTCACGATCCGGACGTCGACGCGGACGGTGGTCACTCCCCCGACCCGGCTGAACTCCTGCTCTTGGAGGAACCGGAGGAGTTTGACCTGCATCTCAAGTGGCATTTCTGCTACTTCGTCGAGGAACAAGGTCCCCTCATGGGCCAACTCGAATCGCCCGGGCTTCGAGGTCACAGCACCGGTAAACGCGCCTCTTTCGTATCCGAACAGCTCGCTCTCGATCAGGGTCGCGGGAATCGCAGCGCAATTGATCTTGATGAAAGGCTTCTTCACACGCGGTGAGTTGCGGTGGATTTCGAACGCCACCAGCTCCTTACCGGTACCACTCTCCCCGTAGATCATGACCGTGGAGGACGACGCGGCGATTTTGGAGATCACGCGGAAGACTTCCTGCATCTGCGCGCTCTCTCCGATGATCGACGAAATCGAAGAAGGAGCGGCAGACTGGGATCGATCGATCATGGGAGATACGGAAAGGATCGAGATCGGCTCTTTCAGGCGCGCCTTGTAGGTCTGGACGGCTTTGTGCACGACGTTCAAAAGCTCAGTCTGTTCGAACGGCTTCGTGATGAAATCAAAAGCGCCCGACTTGAGGGCACTCACCGCGCTCTCCACTGTGCCGTAAGCGGTGATCACTACGATCGGGATCTGTGGGAAATCCTTTTGACAGGCCCTGAGGATGTCCATGCCGCCGGGGCCGGGCATGTAAAGATCGGTGATGACGGCGTCGAACTCTTCACTCTCGATGGCTTCGAGCGCTTTGACGCTGTCGTTGAAAGCAACGACCTGGAAGTCGGCTCGTTCAAGCATGGCCTGAATGACGAATGTGATGTTTTTCTCGTCATCAATGACAAGGACACGGCCGTTCACGCTTGAGATTCTCCTACCCTAGGGCTAGCGCCTCCCTCGGCAGAAGGCAAGATTACCGAGAAGCGCGCAAACTTCCCTTCCTCGCTCGCCACTTCGATCCGTCCGCGGTGCGCCTCGATGATCTTCTGGCAAATCGAGAGCCCGAGGCCTGTCCCGCTGGGACTTGTCGTAAAGAACGGAATGAAGAGCTTTTCAAGATTTTCGCGCGGGATTCCGGGTCCATTGTCCTCGACTTCAATCAGGATCTCGCGCGAGCGGTTCTCCGCACCCGCTTCGACCCGGACTTGGACCCGCCCCCCGGCAACGCGCCCCTCCAGTGCCTTCAGGCTGTTCTGGACTAGGTTCAGCAGGACCTGCTTCAACTGCTCGGGCGAGCCAGAGACCAGGGCTGAAGCGGCACTGGGACGGAAAACAAGCTCCAGACTCGGGCGTAAGGTCGGCCGGAGGAGCTCCAGGGTCCGGTCAGCCAATCGATTGAGCTCCACCTGCTCGGCATCGAGCTGATGAGGTTTCGAATAGTCGAGGAACTGAGTGACCACCCGATTGAGGCGATCCACTTCCTCGATGATCACTTCGAGGAACCGACTCTCTGGACGATCGGCGCTCGGATCCAGGAACTGGGCCGCGCCCTTGATGGCTCCCAGGGGATTGCGGATTTCGTGGGCCAGACCCGCTGCCATCTCTCCCAGGGCCGCAAGCCGCTCCTTCTCCCGACTCCGTACGTAAACTTCCAGGTTCCTCATCGTTTGGGCGGCCTGCTCGAAGTAAGGATAGATGATCCTCAGTAGGCTCCAATTCCCCCCCCAAGGCTCGGGCGGCGCCGGAACGCGCAGGACCACGAACCCCAAGATCAACCCGCCTTCGGCCGGCCGCCCCTCCATCAGGGGGATGAGGAGGTTTCCGCCCATCGATCGAAGGTCATCCGCCAGACCGCGCAGCTCTCCCCGTTGGGTCCGGGACGCGGAACGATCGATTTCGCTTTCGAGGATCTGGTCGAGAACCATGGGAAGTTCCCCTTTAGCCTGGAGCTTGCGCGAATGGGAGAGCAGGGGATGATCCACCAGGATTTCACGGGGAGCATCCCCTTCGGAGGCGGCTCCCACCGCACGGACCCTGCGATATCGGGTCATGTCGCGCTTCAAGATGAATACGGCAGCACCCTCTGGCTGCAGAGTTTTTTCCGCGGTCTCAAGGATCGCTTGAAACAACGGGCCCGGATCGACGATTCGGGTCAACTCCCGACGGGCCTCTCGAAGCTGCTCCTCGAGCCGCAGATGTTTTTGCGTGAGAAACCTCTGGGTCGTGTAAGCGACCAGTCTCCGGAGAGGCTCGATCAGCATGACGATCAAAAACGACACAATGAAGGAGTTCAGGAAAAAAAGCGCTGGATTGTCGGCGATGTAGGCGAACAGCAATGAGTAGATGCCGGTCAGGGTGAGCGCCATCGCCAGCAGCACCATGAAGCGTGAAAAAAGCGCGGGAAAGTTCATGAGACGCTGCTGGGTGATCGCTTGACTGAGAAAGAACACGTAGACGGTGAGCGCCAAGTTGCCGATCACGGGAACGATATGGCCGGTCCAAGGCACGTGATCCATCACGGAAGTGGCCAATACGAGCAGCGCTCCCAAATAGATGAGGTTTCGCCGCCCTAACCCGACAGTCGGTACTTTGGTCTGCCTCATCCGTCCTTGCGCTAACCCACGATCGATCCACATCAGTTGCAAAGTCTGAATCGCGATGAATCCGGGAGTGAACAGGATCAATTGCTTGATGAGGTTGACGTCCTGATCCACTCCGAACAAGAGCGCCCCGGTGAGCAGCACCGTGAACACGACGCTGATCTCCAAGAGTCGTCGGCTGAAGCGATCGTGGATCCGCACCAGGACTCGGATGAACGCAAGCGCGGCTGGCGTGAGCCAGATGTTGAAAAGAAGGTGAAAACGGTAGAACTCCCCTCCTCCCCAAAGCCTTTCGAGGAAAAAAAACAGGGACCAAGCGGAAAGCACCGTGCAGACGACGGCGAACGCTAGAAAAAGCTTATTGCGCACGTTCCTGGCCAAAACGGAGAAACCGAGGGCGAAGCTCGTGATGGCGACCATGAGAGCGGATTGGCTGAGGATGTCCATGTACTGGGGCGCAATATACACGGATCGGGTGAATTCACGGAAGGTTCCCCTCAAGCCGGCCTTCCCCGTGTCCGATAGGGCTCGTATGGGCACTTCTCCCAAGATGAGACAATTCAAGATCAACCCGGTCGAGCTCCTGATTTTCTCAGTAGTCTCGCTGATGCTCCTCAACTCGGTTTACAACCTGTTCTACGAGCATCCGGGCTTTCAAGCCTCCGGTCTCCTCACGCTCAATACCGGAGGACGGGAGTCCGACTCGGCCAAAAACGCCGGAGTCAAGGCGACTCCGATGTTCCTGAGTTACGACTTCAAATGCGACGCCAATTCCGAGCAATCCACGACCGCCGGAAAGGTCCGCCTGGGTGGTGGGTTTTGCGGTCAGCCAGGTGGTGGCCCGGTGACGCTAGGAACCGAAGGACGCAGTCTCGCTTCCGAAGGGCAAAAACTCGTGAAAATCGATGTCGCCAATACCGCCAATAAATTTTCGGCCACGGTCTTCACCGACTCTGGCGCATCCAAATTCACGACGGACTACATCCCTCTCAATCAGGGGAAAAATCCGATTCAGGTGGACTTCGTCTATGCGGGCGGGAAGACGGTCAGCCAGACGTTCAATATCGAGCGGAACTAATGAATCGGTCCCGGCTTTTCGCGGGCTTCTCGATCATTGCAGTCCTCGGACTGGCGAGCTGGCTCGCAGTGGCAGCGCGCCACCCAGTCGCGAGAAGCACAGCAGCACAATCGTCTCCGCGCCGCTCGATCGCTAGCGGTCGAAGGCGACTTTCGCTAAATGCCGAGGGCATCGCGGAAGCCAACAACTTCAAGCCCGAGCGAACCGTGGCGTACCTGAATGCCCGTGCCGAGAAGTGGCGAAGCGAACATGGCTGCATCTCTTGTCACAGCGCCCAACCCTACCTCCTTGCCCAATCGGCCCTGAACCCGGGAGTACCTTCGGCGACGGCAATTCAGTACCGTCAGTTGATCGTCGATCGCCTGAGACACGGCGACGCGGCCCCTCCGTGGTACGACTCCAGTGCGGAAAAAGCCGCGGAATCTCGCTCGATCGAATCAGTCATGAATGCCTCGTCACTCGTCGCATTCGACGCCGCCAGCAGGGCTGCTTCCTTGACCCCGGAAACCCGCCAAGCCCTGGATCGAATGATGACTCTCCAGGAGGCGGATGGATCCTGGCTTCCCCTCAACTTCAGCCTGCAACCCTGGGAGGCCCGAGATTCTCGCCTTTGGACAACCGCGACAGCAGCCATCGCGCTGGGGTCGGCGGCTGATCAATATTCCGCTTCGCCTTCCACCGACCCAGGTGCCCAAAAGGTGCGTGCCTATCTCAAAAGCGCATCGCTCGACTCCGGCCTCAACCTTCATGATCGCCTGATGCTCCTGTGGGCCGAAGCGAGACTCGGAAGCATTCTCGGCTCATCGATCAAACAATCCTACATCGATGCCGTGCTCGAAACCCAAACCGAACAAGGTGGCTTTGACCTGGATCGCTTTGGAAGCTGGAAGAAGTCCGGGGTTTCGGCTGCTGACAAAAGTGATGGCTACACTACGGGGCTTGCCGTCTTGGTACTTCGGCAGTCAGGGCTCCGCGCCGATCACGCAAAAATCCGGAAAGCGACGATTTGGCTTTTACAACATCAGGGGGAGAGCGGCGACTGGCCGGGCACGACTTTGGACTCCAGCATCGAGTCCGACGATGAGGCTGTCTTCAACAACGGCCTGGTGCGGGACGCCGGCGCAGCCTATGCCCTCATGGCCCTGGATAGCGTTGGCTCTCTCTGATTCCGCGGCGTCTAGATGCCCTTCCCCATCTAATCCTGCGGTAAACTCCAGTCTTGACTGAAAATCTTCCAAACACCGCTCTCCCGCCGCAAAAGGATCACACCTCTCCGTGACTGAAGGTTCGACTGCCCAGGCTCCCGGATCCTGCCCGTCACATCCAAACGAGCCTCCTCCTCCTGGACAACTTCCACGATCGCTGGATTTTCGGGTACAAAACCTTTGGCGATTTCCATCCCCGGCAGGATCAAATGATCGGTCAGTGTCTGACCACCGGGAGTCAATCGACTCTGGGTCGTGAGGGCTGCTTTACGATCACCCCGCTTCATCGCTTCGAGGTAAATGCGGTAGACTTCGGACGGCTTCTTGCCGACGAGTGCGGTCAGGTCTGCCGGCGCCTCGTGGACCGTGGGTGCGTCCTTGGGCGGGAGAAGCCTCAGTTTCGGGTGCTCGGCGTTCGCGAGCGAGGTCCAGGACATCGCGGCGAGCACGAGGATCCACCGACTCATGACCGTGCCCTCAACTCTTCGACCACGGACCGGAGCTTGCGGTGTTCCTCTTCGAGGCGCGCGATCTGCTCCTTCATGTGAACCATGCTCTCAGGCATGCCGCCGGCACTGAGCAACGCCTCCTTCACCGACCCCGCGAATCGTTTCACTCTCCCGTCGAGATCAAGACTCTGGATGCGCTCGAGGATCGCAGCACCCTCAGGAAGTGTGGAATCCCCGATCGCAGCCGCCAAGCGCAAGCGGAGACGAAAGCCCTCCTCCTCGGCCAAGTGGGCGAAAACTTCCAGGATCCTCCCTTTTACCGATAAGGTCGCCTGCCGACCCACTTGCCCGAGAGCCCCGATCGCCGCAATCCGCGCGTCCTCGGGCTTTCCGCGATGCGTCCACTCGAACAACGTATCCAGTGCCGTGGAACGTTCTCCCCTCGCGATCCCGGGCAGCTCTCCCAATCCGCGAAGAGCCGCTGCACGGATGAGTTCCAGATAGCTCTCTCTGGACAAACACTCCATCAGGAGCTTCTCGGTCGCATCCACTTCCGAGGCACGGGGGCTCACGCCGGGGCGGGCCCTGACTTGGGCCCAAGTCAAGATCGCCTCAGCCTCGACCGAATAGCTCGCATCGTTGCGGGCCAAGGGTTCGAGCGCCCGAGCGGTTTCCGCATCCTTGAACGAAGCGAGTGCATGGACCACTGCCCGCCGCGCTTTGGGATGAGGGACCGAGAGGGATTCAATCAGGAGGTTCCTTGCTGAAACACTCGGAACTGAGCCTAAAACGGCTGCAATTTCGGCCTGCACCGCCCAGAACGGATCGTCCTTGAGCTGACGCCCCAAAGCTTCGACGACCGAGGCGTCGGCGATCCGGCCCAGCTCCTGCGCCGCCTCGATCCGTCCCAGACAATCGCCATCGTGCGCAAGCTGGTGAAGGAGCATCTCCTTCGGGCGGGGGAACTTCAGCGTCTTCGGAATGGTCCCTTCGGGATCGAACCGGAACGAGAGCGGTTTCGAAGGAGCCGACAGGAAGATCCTCTCACGCGCTTCTGAAATACGAACCAACTGCGACCGTTTCTCGGCGCCCTCGAAAGTCATCTCGATCTTGACGTTCAAGTCGAAGAGCGGCGTGGTGGAACCTTCTTTGACCAGTTCCGGAAGCCCACCGGTCTGTTTCTGCTCGACGACCAGCTCCACCTGTTTCGTATCCTCGTGCCACTGATAGGTCATCTCATACTCTGGAAAACCTGCGCCGAAGATCCACTGATCGAAAAACTTGCGGAGGTTGCGGCCGGTGGTCTCCTCGATCGCCCGGATGAGATCGAGCGTCTCGACGCTTCCCCCGCGATGGCGGCTCACGTAGCCGTGGATCGCTTTCCAGAACAGCTTTTCGCCGAGCTGCGCCCGCATCAGGTTCAGGACCAGCCCGCCCTTTTGGTAGAGATGGGTGTCGAAGAGATCCATCGGCTCGACGTAAGTATTGCAGACGATCGCCCGCCGGTATTTGCGGGAGTCATCCTCCTGGTACTCCTTGAGATCCATGTAGGAGTAATACTTCGCTTCCTCCCAGGCATTGGCCGCACTTCCATAACGCTCGACATTGGCTTCGATCCAGACCCGCTCCATGAAGGTCGCGAAACCCTCATTGAGCCAACCATGGGACCAGTCCCGGCAGGTGATGAGATCGCCGAACCATTGGTGAGCCAGCTCATGGGCGACCAAAGGCTCGCTCGAATGGTCGAGGTGCGCCCGCTCGTCGTGGAGGGTGCGATCGGTTTGAGTCGTGGCAGAAGTGTTTTCCATCCCTCCGAAGATGAAGTCCTGGACAGCGACTTGGCTGTACTTCTCGTAAGGATAGTCGATCCCGGTCGCCTTCTCGAAAGCCGCGATCATCGCGGGAGTCCGCGAAAAAGCGCGTTTTCCGTCCTCTTCACGGCCTGGTTGCACGAAATACTGGATCGGGAGTCCGCGGGGGCCGCTGTCTTGCCATGCGGAGAACTCAGCCACGACGAGGGTGATCAGGTAACTCACGAGAGGCATGCCGAGCCGGTAATGATAGGTGGTTTTCCCGGCTTCGTCTTTTTTCGAAAGGAGCGCGCCATTGGAGACGGCCGTGAAACGCGAGGGCACGGTCGCGATCACCTCGAGCGTGAACTTCTGGTTCGGGTAATCCGGCAGCGGGATCCACCAGCGATTGTCCTCGTCCTGCCCCTGCGACCAGATCTGGACCGGCTTCTTGGGATAGTCGGCATCGGGTCCGGTGAAGTAAAGCCCGCGCTTGGGATCCTTGACCGAGTATTCGATCGCTACTTCGACCGCGTCGCCCGGGCCGGGGTTCCGGCTGGCCTCCGGAAGGTCCACCCACAGCGCTTCGCCTTGGACGCTGAAAAGCGCCTTCACGCCGTTCACTGAGGCCTGGCCAATTTCCAGTCCGATCTGATCGAAGCGGATCCGTGTTTGATCGGGCGAAATCGCGCGCAGGAGCTGCGTGGTTCGACCCTTCAACGTCTTGGCTGCCGGATCCACTTCGCATTCGAGCTTCAAGTGCTCGAGCTTGAACGGCAGGTCAGGCGCATACCGGGGTTCTGAACCCGGTATGACGAAACTCCGGCGGGCTTCACGGAGGTTTTGGGCATGAGTCTGGCTCGAATTGCCGATTTCTGTCCTGCAACGGCGACAATGAAAACTTTGGCGCATAGGGCCTCAACCTAACGCAGAAAACGCGGCTTAGAAAGCTTCCAAAACGGCCAGGACCCTGACTCTAGAGGCAGGCCTGGCGACCCGAGGCAGTGCCGATTGAGCAGGTCGCCTCTTTGGCTTCCACACTGAGTTCAGCGATGCGGCGCAGGCTTTTCATCATTTTGCGGGCATCGCCCTTTTCGGCGAATCCATTGAAGACGACATACTGATTGGCCAACTCCGAGAGCCTCGCATACGCATTGCGTCTCAAAGGATCCTTTTTCAACTGATCGATATAGATCTGTGTTTCGGTCAAACGTCGCCGAGCCCAGACTCCCCACGCTTGCCGATCGCGAGGATCCAAAGCGGGCGTAGCTCCCGTTTTCAACTCGATTCCGGCAGGCATCCGGCTCTTGTCTTGAGGCAACCAGGGTTCGATCGCGAGCTGAGCCGCCTCCAGCTCCGCAGCCCATGCCGGGAACTTTGTCTCGCAAAGAGGTGACAGGCGAACGGTTTGGCAAGCCGCCAACGTGAATTGGGAAAGGATCAAAAAGCAAAGTTGACGACGGGAAGCAGCCACGTTTTTCCCATCGGCAAAACTTTCCCATCGCGTGAGAGATGCTCGAAGAAACTATTTCGCCGAATTAACGGAGAGGAGGAAGCCCACTCAAATTGCTCATTTGTATTTTCGGTTCACGTATTTAGCATTCCCGACTAACTCAATCAGGTATAAGTGCCGGTAATTTCTGCGCTTTTTCTTAAAGGTCCAGGCGCTCCGTCCGAAGAGACCCATGTAGCCGGCAAGGATTGCAGGCCACATGGAAACAAACTCTCACGGAGGAACTCGACCATGACAACCGGAGGCTAAAATGGGTCTGCGTATCGCAACGAACGTCCAATCTCTCGCCGCTCAACGATTCTTGTCTAACAACAAGATGAATCTCGACAAGTCCTTGGAGAAACTCTCCT
The DNA here is from genome assembly GCA_043759365.1 of Bacteriovoracaceae bacterium. Classification (GTDB taxonomy): domain Bacteria; phylum Bdellovibrionota; class UBA1018; order UBA1018; family UBA1018; genus JAYVNB01. The sequence goes on from JAYVNB010000370.1 coordinate 9,619, forward strand.
CGGGTTCCCGCATCAACCGCGCCGGTGACGACGCCGCCGGTCTCGCCATCTCTGAACGCCTGAAAGCCAACATCCGATCCCTCCGCCAAGCCAACCGCAACGCCAACGATGGCGTCTCGATGGTGCAAGTGGCTGAGGGCGCGATGAACGAAGTCTCCAACATCCTCATCCGAATGCGCGAACTTTCGATGCAAGCGGCTTCCGACACCATCGGTGATCGTGAACGCGGCTTCATCGCGAAAGAAGTCGGCGGCCTCAAAGAAGAGATCCAGCGCATCGCCCAGTCTACCGAGTTCAACGGGACCAAGCTCCTCGACGGCTCCCGCGGCAAGCTCGACATCCAGATCGGGATCAACAACAACGAATTCGAAGATCGTTTCCAGTACGATACCGAGCAGGCCAAAACGACCCTCGCGGGTCTCGGCCTCGACCCGATCGCGGTCGATAAAAAGGAAATGGCACAGGCCAACCTAGGCATGCTCGATGAGGCGATCCTTCGCCTCAACTCGAACCGGTCCTCCCTCGGCGCGCTCCAGAACCGCCTGGGATCCACGATTAACAACTTGAATATCTACACCGAGAACTTGGCAGCTGCCAATTCCCGGATCCGCGATACCGACATGGCCGAAGAAACCAGCGAGCTGACCAAGAACAACATCTTGAGCCAAGCCAACATCTCGGTTCTCGGCCAAGCGAACCAGAACGCGCAGATGGCCCTCAAACTCCTGGGCTGATTGCCGAGTGAGCTGACAAATCGGGTATACGATACGCACTCCTGGAATCCCTGAATGACTCAGGGGTTCCAGGAGAACCCACCCAAAAATGCGTGGATGCTTCACTCCAGAGACGGCTCCGTCCCTCACCCAACCCCCTGAAACTCAATAAAAATCTCCTCGTTTCCAAATCGTTAAAAAAAATTAATTGTTCTATGGTAACCTAATTATCAGATCAATTAGACCGATGAGCTTTTACTAAGGGGTAACCAAACCACGCATGTCGACCGAACGATTTCTCAGATTCGGCAACTACCTCCTCCTCGAGCGGATCGCCACCGGCGGAATGGCTGAGATCTTCCTCAGCCGCCCCGAGGCGACTTCCGCCAACGGCCGGGTAGTGATCATCAAGCGCATCCTCCCCCACATTGGTGAGGACTCCGAATTCCTCAAGATGTTCCGCTCGGAAATCAACGTCTGCATGGGCCTGAGCCATCCTCAGATCGTGCAGATCTACGACTTCGGCGAAGCCGATCGCCAGCCCTACATGGCTCTCGAGTACGTTGAGGGCAGAAGCCTCCGTCAAGTCATGACCGAATTTCAGGAGCGCGGCTTCCAAATGCCGGTCCCGATGGCTCTCAGCATCGCCGCCCAAACCGCATCAGGACTCCATTACGCCCACAACTTCGAGAACGTCGTCACCGGCACGACCATGAACCTGGTTCATCGCGATGTCAGCCCCCAAAACGTCCTGGTCTCGTACGTTGGCAACGTCAAGATCATCGACTTCGGAATCGCCAAGGTCGCCTCGGACGCAAGCGACAGGACCCGGGCGGGAATCATCAAGGGTAAGGTCTGCTACCTCTCACCGGAGCAGATCGGACGTGGCAATCTCGACGGCCGTACCGATGTGTTTGCCTTGGGCATCGTGCTCTGGGAGATGTTGACCGGGCAAAAGCTCTTCTCCACTTCCGAGGAAGACGATTTCACCATCCTCAAGATGATCAAGGATTCCGACAAACACGTGCGGCCTCCCTCCGACCTCCGTAAGGAACTCCCGGCCCAGATCGACCGGATCGTGATGAAAGCACTCGCGAACCGACCCGAAGATCGGTATGCCACAGCTGCTGATTTCCAGAAGGACTTGCGCTCGCTGCTGATTCTCCAGCATCCCGGCTACGGCTACTCCGACCTGGCTGAGACGATGGCCACACTCTTTCAGGAGCGCATCGTCGAGGATCGTAAGCGCCTCAAGGATCTCAATACGAGTGCCCAGACATCCCTCCTCGGCCAAGCTCGTCGCGAGCAAACCCGCCCCATCCTATCTCCCGAAAGTGCCGAGGCCTCCCTGACTTCGACCCCTGCTGACCTTTCGATTCATGCTCAGGCCGCCGAAGCTGCGTACAGACGCGCCCAATCAACAGCATCCAGCCCGAAACGCCGCATCTCCATCGGCCACATGGCGATGGCCGCTTTCTACCTTCTGACGATCGCCGCGCTCAAGATCGATCAAAACACATTTTTCCTCGAGCAGTACCTTCCCTGGGGCGATACCAGCCGCACTGGACTTGTGATTCGCGAAGCCTTGAATCGCCGAACCTATCAACTCCGCCCCAAATCTTCCCGCGCTTTTGCTTCAACGCCTGTATCCACTCCCTCCCCTCACGAAAACAGGATCTGGCTCAAGATCATCCTCATCCCGAAGGTAACCGCGGACACTCGCATCTTCGTGAACAATCAGAAGATCGATACCCGCTCCCTGACCGTGTCCGTCCCGATGGACTCGCCCCTATCGCTCACCATCGATCGGCCGGGATTCCAGAAGGTCAAAAAGAACTTCGTCCTCAAATCTTCCCAATTGCAGGACAAGGATATGACGGCAATTTCCATTCCGCTGCAGCGCAAGATCTAAATTTCCGCATCCAAGAGGTACCCCCATGAACGAAACTAAGATCGAGCAAAGGTTCGAACTATCCCAGCTTTTCGACACACTTCCCCTCTGCTCGGAAGTGGTCCAGGAGATGACCCTCCTAGAAGCCTCGCGCAAAACCCTGCGCATGGACATCGCCCATTTCCGCCCTTTCGTTTACATCAGTTTCCCCGGAGTCGGTGGAGACCTCTTTCGCGTCCAGCACATCAGCGAACAGGGAGCCGGAATCGTCGCCAAAGACCTCACCCTCGTGCCGCAGCGCCTGCTTCTCCGCGACACCCACTTATTCATCGGCAAGAATAAGATCGAGATCAAAACCAACCTCATTTACTCGAACTCAGGTGTCGGAGGGATCGCATTTGTCGAACCACTCGACCGAATCAAGGCTGTGGTCGCCAACAATTTCGGCTTTGAAATCCTGGGTGCGTCTCTCGAGCCCAAGCATCTATACTCCCGCATACCGGGACACCCGTACCGCAAGCTTTGCTACACGGATGGACTGGTGACCATGGCCGAATTTGTGTTCAGCGGCAGCGGACTCCATGCTTTCGGCCTCGATTTGACCCACTTGAACCTCAAGGTCCGCTGGACCCAAGGGGGCACGCTCCAAGGAGCTGGGAACACCCCGTTCCAAGTCAACGACCCAACCCTGAAGTTGCGAGTCGCAAGTTTCCTACAAAATCTCCGAGGACTGAACGCCTCCACGCGCCAAGATGTCTTGGAGACGTTTCAAAGGTCGCTCGGCTCAGTCGCAGCCTGAGGCTCCGCTAGATCCTTTTCAACAACAAGCTGTGGATGGGCAGCCCATCCTTGATGAAGAGCCTCTCAAAAAGAGTCACTTCCGGCATGGTGAGTTTGATCGCATCCGTATTGCCCGCATGGAGATCCCGACTCAAAGCCGTCGTTTCCCACAGTCTGTTCGTCTCGGCCAAGGCGTTTACCATCCACTCGAAGTAGCCCGCATGATCCGTCTTGATGTGGAACGTCCCTCCAGGACGGACGAGTGGGTGGAGTCGGGCAAAATTGATGGGCGTGATGAATCGATTCTTGAGCTGTGACTTCTTGGCCCAGGGGTCTGGAAAATAAAGGTAGAGATGGTCGATCTCGCCATCGGCGAACATGTAAGGGAGGCGCTCAGCGTGGGCCCGCAGGAGCAGCAGGTTCCCGATACCGCGCTTCTTGGCTTTTTCCGCAGCCCTGAACACCGGCTTGAATTTCCAATCGACGCCCATGTAGGCGGCTTCCGGATCCCGAGCCGCCCACTCGACGACCACATGACCCGCATTGCAGCCGACCTCGACGTGCAAAGGACGCCGGCCCGCGGCATCCCGGCCTGCCGTTACGTCGAGAAACTGGGAACGCCATTCACCCTTCTTCGACTCGGTCGCATTGTCGGAGTAAACCCGGCCCACGAGCTCCTGAGCGAGCTTCGCTGAATAGATGTTGCGGCTCTCGGAGTATCGGAAGTCGGGATGCTGGACCGGCAATCGCGAAACGGGGAGCGCAACTCCTTCAAAGTCGTCCGTGATCATTCGCTCGAAGCCTTGATCTCGGTCCAGATGCGATCATACTGAGCGACTCCCTCACCCAGATCCTCCATGGTTTCGAGCTTGGCGCGAATCGACTCGATCGGAAAGAGTCGCAGATTCGACTTGAATTCAGCTGGAATCAGCTCCATCGCAGCTTTGTTGGCACTGGCCAAGTAGAGATTGGTCACGCTACCCAGCGCGCTTTTAGGCTCGAGCAGGAAGTTGATCAAGGCATGGGCTTCCTTTGGATTCTTCGCTCCCTTCGGGACCACGAGATTGTCGAACCAGATCGTGCCACCCTCAGCCGGAATGACGTACTCGATCTTGCCTCCCGTCGCTTTGCCGGCTTGCATCGCATCACTCGAGTAAGCTTGAGCCACCGCCACTTCGCCATTGATCAACGCCATCTTGGTTTCGGAGTTGAAGGCCTTGATCCGCGAGCGCTGTTTGAGCAGGAGAGCTTTCGCCTGAGCCAGCTGGGTGGAATCCTTCGTGTTCAGATCAAACCCCTGAGCCTTGAGCGCTGCGCCGATCGCTTCACGCGCGTCATCTAAAAGCGAGAACTTCCCTTTCAGCTCAGGAAGTCCGAAGAGGTCCTTCCAACCCTTGATCGGGACCTTGACTAGGTCGTGGTTGATCGCAATCCCCGTAGTTCCCCAATTGTAGGGAAGGGAAACCTGGTTCTTGGGATCGTAGGATTTACCCAGGAATTGAACATCGAGGTTCTTCAGGTTCGGGACCTGCAAACGATCGAGGTCCGTCAGCAAACCGAGCTTTGCCATGGCGAAAACCATGTAGTCGGAGGGTACGGCGACGTCGATTCCGGAAGCGCCCGCCTGCAATTTCGCCAGGAGCTCCTCATTCGAGGAATAATTGGAAACGTTGACCTGGATGCCGCTCGTTTTTTCAAACTCGGAAATCAATTCGGGCGAAATGTAATTGGACCAAACCGCCAGATTCAAGGTACGGGCCGGCGCCTTGGGCGAACTCGCGGGAGCTGGTATCGCTGCGACTTCGGATTTCGAAGTACAACCGGAAAATGCCAGGATTCCAACACAGGAGAGCGCCACCAGCCGAAGAACGTGTGCCATGGCTGTGCTTTAATGGAATGCGCTCCGAAACTCCACTCAATACTCCAGTTCAAATCGTGACTTAAAACCCGAGTTCCACCACTCGATCCGGTGAAATACCGAAGTAATCGGGTGCTTCAAGGTATGTAACGGAAACTGACGAAAACCTTCTTGCCCGCTTGAACTTGAACGCTCTTTTCCGGAAGAGGTGCCGCTCCGATCGGTAACGCCCGTACCTGGTAGGTTCCTGGATCCACCGGGAATCGAGCCATCTCCAGATCACGCGGCAGCAGGTTCCAGGACCTCAAATCGGCCTGGTCACTCGCGTAGAGCGTGACCCGAGCGAGGAGGCCCAGCAACGGGTTGTTGGTCTGTTTCTCGATTTGATGGGCCAGCAACTCCTTGGCCACCAATCCTCCCACTTTTTTGGCGACCATTCCCCCGTACTTTTCATTGAGGTTCTGGATCGCGATCGCTTCGATGTCATGAAGCAGCGTGGTCGTTCCTTTCACCTGTCCATTGATCTCGATTTGGGCGGAACGAACGGGATTGAAGCGCGGCACGAAGTGCGGAAGCGATCCCCATTGAGGATTCGGCTGCTTCACCGGGGATATGCCGTTTTGGTAGATCACGATAATCTCTCCCATCCCCTTGCCGCCTTCAACCTTGGGAACGACCTTGCGGGCGTCCTTCACCTCTTCCCTGGAGAGGTTGAGCTTGACCCGCCACTCGTCGACTTGGTCGCTCATGCCCAGAACCGAAGCCGCTCGCACGAGGTCCTGCCCCAGTCCCGGATAGTCCGGCGTCAGCTCGAACGTTTTCTTGTAATCGATGTAAGCATCGTTCCACTCGCCCTGGGCTTCATGGACGATCGCCGAGAGGTAACGGGCGAAAGCATTCTGCTGGTACTTGCGCCCCCCTTGACTGACCATGAGCTCCAGCTTGCGGTTCACCCGGCGCGCTTCGACCTGGGCATTCTCGGAGTCGCCCATCAATGCGTAGTTCATGGCCAAGTATGCCGAAATCAGGACGTTCTCGAATTCCTCGCCCCTGTAGTCCTTGATGTTGTCGCTGACCAGCAAAGTCGCCGCTTCCGTGGAGATGCTCGTGTAGTCCTTGATCTCGGCGATCCGATCGGCCTTCTGGAAAACCCGATTACTCTCCGCGTACTTGCCAGCGGCATGGAGAGCCAAGCCCTCGTCGAGCAGGTAGAGAAGCACGTCCCGCCCCCCGTCCCCCTGCTCCTCCACGCCCTTGGCAAGGCGTGCCGCCGCCTCGTCATATTGGCCCGAGCGAAACAAGCCATCAGCGACGTGGTCGGAGACACGGGCTGAAGCGCACCCTGTCAGCAGCGCAAGCGCCACCCAGGTACCGATCCAGCCCGGGACCGAGCGATGAAGGGAGCCAGTAGGAACTTGGATTACAACCCCACCGAACGCTTGCGGAACTTCTTGCGGATCTCCCGCTCCTCGGTACAGTCGATCGTGGAGGACTCCATGCTCGTGAGATTCATGGTCAACTTATAGTAGATGAACTTGTCGTTCCCGACCTGTTGAACGTTGGTCGCCAGAGCACCGCTCAGGATGTAGTCCGCGCCTGCATGCTTGCCGCGCTTCTTCTGACTGGGGTTCTCGACGTTGCCGCTTTCATTGAACTGGTACTCGTTCTCGAGGGTGCCGCGCTCCTCCTTGTTCACGAACCTGACTTTGCCTGAATGAATCAGGGCAGTGCGGATCTTGTCCGTGAGGGAAACCGTATCGATATGTTCTTCGGTCCGGTTCTGCACTTTTTCAACGATCACAATCGGAGGCTTCGGCGCGTTGGCAACGTAGTTGCAGCCGACCATCGCCTTGATGATGGTGTCGGCCATCTGTTGCATATCGGCCTCATTGTACTTGTCATCGAGGAGCTCAACCCGGGTAGGGTCGTCGTACTCCCCTTTCGTGAACGCCTTCGGTCCACCGCAACCGGCGACCAAAATCAGCAGACTTGTCGAAACCCCAAACGCTGCCCAATGTGCTAAACGCATAGCGAAACTCTCCTCTTGAAGCAAATTCCCTGACTTTGAACGGTCGAACCAGTGTATGAAGAACGCCAATAATTGCAAGGAGCTTGAATGCTAGCGGACGTCCTCAAACGACGCCTGATCTTCGTGGGAGGCAAAGGGGGCGTGGGTAAAACCCTGGTTTCCCAGGCAATCGCCCAATCCCTTCCGGGCCGCGTGCTTTGGGTGGCTTTCGAGGATCCACTTCGTCCACCCAACGAACTCATCCAGAAGTCGCCTCGTCTCTGGCACCTCAACTGCGAGGCAGGAGCGTCCTTCGAGGAATACATCCAACTCAAGATCTCCATTGCCCCGTTGGCCAAGCTCTTCCTTCACAACAAACTAGTCCGGTACTTGGCCAAGGCTGCCCCGGGCATCCACGAGCTCGTCCTTCTCGGAAAGGTCTGGCACGACCGGATCAAATACGACCACGTGGTCTGTGACATGCCCTCGACCGGCTATGGCCTGGCCATGTTCAAAAGCATGGAGAACTTCTCGAGCCTGTTCAAGGGCGGGCCAATCCAGCGGGATGCGGAGAAGATGATCGCCACCTTCAAGGACCCGAAGGAGAGCGGCCAATTGATCGTCTCGCTGCCGGAGGAGATGCCCCTGGTGGAGTCGCTTGAACTTCGGGATTTCCTGCTCGAAATCTTTCCTGGAAACGAGCCCGCCCTCATCGTCAATCGCCTGCTGCCGGGTCCTGATTCAGCCACGCAATCGATCGGCGACCCCGAAAGCTGGCCCTCGCCGGTCCCCGAGTCGGCTGAGGATTACCTCCGCAAGCGCCTCGCACTCGAAAGACACAATCTCCGGATCTGGGACGACCTCGGAATGAAGTATGGCCGGCTCGATTTCGTTCCGCCTTCCCTCGAAAAAGGCCCTGCTGGAACAGTGGATCGGCTAGCCACGCAGATCCGGGAGCTGATGCGATGAAGACCTCCCGACTCGATGAGCTGCTTCGAACCCGCAAGATCCTCATCACTTGCGGCACGGGCGGCGTCGGCAAAACCACCCTCAGTGCCAGCATCGCGCTTCGGGCCGCGATGCTCGGCAAGCGCGCGGTAGTCATCACGATCGATCCGGCCAAGCGTCTGGCGACTTCGCTCGGAATCGGCGCTCTCGGAGATCGCGCGACGGACCTGAGCGATCACCTTCGGAAAGCCATGGAAGCCGTCAGGAAACAGGGCATGAAAGAAATCCCCGCGGAGCTCCTGGGAAGTCTCCATGCGATCGTACCCGATACCCGCAAGACTTTTGAACAACTGGTGGCCGACTTGGGTTTCGATGCGGAAGGTGCCGAGCGGGTCAAAAGCAATCCGATCTTCCGAATCTTCGCCAAAGAGTTCTCGGGGACCAACGAATACATGGCGATGCAGAGACTCTACAGCCTGCATCTGCATGGCAAATACGACTGCATCATCCTGGATACCCCGCCGAGCCGCAATACCCTCGACTTTCTCGAGGCTCCGAAGCTTCTGGCTCGATTCTACGACGACAAGATCTTTCAATGGTTGATCGTCCCCGCAAACAAGCTCGTTTCGGGAGGCATGAGGAAGATCCTGGGACTTCTGGAAAAGCTGACCGGCGGTAACTTCATGAGCCACTTGATCGACTTCGCCTCATCCCTGTTCGAGGTCCAGATCTCTTTCAAAGCGAACTTGGGCCGGGTTACTGAGATGCTGGAAAGCAAGACGACTGGTTTCGTCCTGGTCGCTTCGCCCTCGCCGGAGAACGCACCCGAGATCGCCCACTTCATCGACTCCGTCGAGAAGCATCGATTCCGTTTCGACGGACTCATCCTCAACCGGACGCTCGGTTATCTCAAACCGGGGATTCCAGGAGTCCAGAGGGACCCCGATCTCAAACGCGCTTTCGAGGTACTGGACGCCATTCAAGTCCGCGAAGCTCGCGCGAACGAAGACCTCAAGGACCGGATCGGGATGAGCGCCGCTTTCCGACTTCCAGAGCTTGCGCGAGATGTCCACTCGGTGGAGGATCTAGTCCATGTGGCCATGGCTTTTGATCGCTCTTTTCCTTGATCTTCCGATTCAAGCAGCCTCCACCCAGACAGGACCCGTCACGGACGAGGAGGCCCGGATCCTTTGGTTGGATGCGAAAAAAGAGGTTCTGGACAAAGACTTCAATGAAGCGGTGCCGAAGCTTCGGCGATTGATCGACCGTTACCCTTCGCATGCAGGATTCACCGAATCCCATCGGCTCTTGGGTGAATCCCTTCTCAAGCTCAAACGTGGCAGCGAGGCCCTTCCCCCGCTGAAGTATTACATCCAGGCGATGGGCCAATCGCAGGAGTCCAATCAGGCGCGCTTGACTCTTGCCGAGGCTTACTTGTCGACCGGTCGGTTTCATGAAGCGGAACTAGTGACTCTTGAGCTCGAAAAGCAGGACGGGGCGGCGGCAGGAAATCCTCCGCTGTCCCGGGACCTCCATTTCGCGGGACAACTTCTCAAGGCCCTAGCGCTTCAGGGACTGGGACATCCCCAAAAGGCCTTGAGACTCCTCGAGTCCTCCCGATCCGGCATCAAAGCCGACGAAACCCCGTTGCTCGCACTCGCCGCCCGGGTTGAACTCGAACTGAAACTCGCGGACTGTGCCCGACTTCCCGGACCCTTGGCCTCCCGGCTCGACGAAGCCCAAATGAAAAATGCTTTTGAACGGAGGGGCGCATGTCTCTCCGAATCCCTCCTGGCGTTCGAAAGCCTACTCAGAAAAGGCTCTCCCGAGGACTGCGAAGACGCGGGAGTGACTCTGAAGTTCGCCCATCAAGCGTTCGCCGATGCCTGCTTGTTCCCCCCCTTACCCTCGGATCGGCGCACTGCGAAGGAGAAGCACCAATACAGCGCGGAGCTCGCGATCCTGTTGAGGAAAACCTGTAGGACGGGACTGGATCGAAATTTCGGGCTTTTGGAGTCGATGAAAGGTGATATTCCTGGATCCTCGCTTCCGATCCGAAAAAGCGTCCTCGAAGGCCTGGAAAAGGCCCGGAAAGAGTTGGGTTCAACCTGATATGGACCGTACTGCCGCTCAGACTAAAAAATACCTCGCCGATAGGATTCGCGCCAACCGAAAGCGCCTTTTTGAATGGCACCTCGAGCATGCTCGGCTGAATCCTCCCCCCTTCTACTGCTCGGTGGATTTGCGTGACTCGGGAGTGAAGATCGTCCCAGTCGACAGCAACCTCTACCCAGCGGGCTTCAACAACATCTGCCCGGATGACCAGCGGACCGCGCCCCACGTGGTGCGCTCTCAGGTCGCCGCGATGTTCTCTCGCATGGGCAAGCCCACTCCCGAGAAGCTGCTCATCCTCCCCGAGTCCCATACCTCGAACACTTATTACATTGAGAACCTCCACTACCTGCGCCAGATCCTGACCGAGGCCGGATTCGAAGTTCACGTCTGCTGGTACGGGGACGTTCCTGTGGGTGGAGAAAAAGGCTTCGAGCTCACTTCGGCCACCGAGAAGAAGATCCCCGTGTTCCCGCTGCGCATCGAGGGAGGCCTGGCCCAGATCGACGGATTCATCCCTGACCTGATCCTCCTCAACAACGATTTTTCGAGTGGATATCCCAAACCACTCGATGAGGTCACCCAGCCGATCCTCCCCAGCCATCGCCTCGGCTGGCACTCCCGCAAAAAAAGCGACCATTTCATCCACTACAACCGGCTCGCAGCGGAATTCGCCCAGATCATCGATGTGGACCCATGGATCCTCCAAATCGATACCGAGGAGGTCGATGAAGTCGACTTCAACGAGGACTTGGGCATCGACCGTGTTGCCCAGTCCGTCGACCGGGTGATCGAAAGGACACGCGCCGCTTACGCGAAGCATGACGTCGCCAAGAAGCCCTTCGTGTTCGTGAAAAACAACGCAGGAACCTACGGCATGGGAATCATGGTCGTGCACTCCGGCGAGGAGCTTCTCAAGATGAACCGTCGGACCAAAAACAAGATGTCCGTGGGCAAGAACAAGCTCCCGATCCATAGCGTAGCCGTGCAAGAAGGTGTGCCCACCGCCACTCTCGTCGATCGATTGGCTTCCGAGCCGGTCATTTACCTGGTGGGCACGGAGCTGATCGGTGGATTTCTCCGCACCAACACCGAAAAGGGGGACGAAGACAACCTCAACTCCCAAGGCATGGTTTTTCGCAAACTCTGCATGTCGGATCTGCGTCGTCCCGAAGATGACACCGAGGAAGGCGTGGACGAAGTGGATCAGAAGGAAGAACCTATCTTGGAGCTCGTCTACGGATCCATCGCGAGGATCTCCGCGCTCGCGACCGGCTTCGAGCTATCCTCGATTCGCAACTCCGACTGAACGACTTCCTTACCGGAAGGACGTTTCATTGGGAATCGCGGTTGGATCGATCCTCCAGATTTCGGGTCCATTTGGACCAGAGGCGGGCAGCCAGATGGCACCGAGTCCCACGTTCAGGGCGTCGCCCGCGCTTCCTGACCATTTGTAGGTCACTTGGTTGCTCGTGGGATCGATTCGGCGGACCGGAGTTCCCGAAGCGCTGACCCAGATGCCCCCTTCGCCCGCCTTGATGTCGCCCCCATAGGCGGGCGATCCCAACTGGATGGTTGCCGTGACTGCGTTGGTGGCCGGATTGATTCGGGAGACCGTGCCGTCGGTCTGGTTCTCCACCCAAACTGCATGTGAGTCGGCAGTGATGAACCGAGGCGAAGGGTGTACCGACACCGTCGCAACCACCTGATGCGTCGTGGAACTCACTCGTGTCACCGTCGCCGAATTCGAGTTCGTGACCCAAACCGCGCCGGGAGTGACTTGTACCCCGTTTGAACCGGAGGGTATCCGGGTTGACGATACAACCTGGTGGGTGCCTGGATCGATCAGGCTGAGATTGTCCGAACTGCTGTCATCCCCGCTCGTGATCACCCAGACGCCCCCTTCGCCGGCAGAGATCGATCCTTCACCTCCGCCCGAAAGCCGAACCGGGATCGAGTCAACGACGCGGTTGGTGAACGGATCGATGCCGAGGACCTTGCCGCTGCAGTCAACTGTCCAGACACGGCCAAATCCCATCGAAAAACCCCGGCACGTAGCCTCTGGGATCGTGGCGACGACCGAGTTGGTGACAGGATCGATCCGGATCACCGAGGAGCTGGTTTTCACCCAAACTGAATCAAAACCGATGCCGACCCAATCAGCCCCTCCCGTCAGGGGAATCCTGGCTTGGACGGGGAGCCCGTTCAGGCCGGCGTCGTTCACGGATTGGGGGGTGCGGGAAAAGTGACGGTCTTCCCTCTCTCCCGAGACTCGCGCCATCCCGGCGCAACCCTGCATCACCCAGCCCATCACCAACACTCCGGCCAGCTTTCGATTCGTCATTGGTTTCATCCCTTTGGATTTGAAATCGATCCGGAATGTCGTTCATCGGGCGAGCATCGCAGGCCTCGGAACAAACTTCCTTTTCTAAGAATGCCGGGACTCCATCCACCTAGCCATCAGATTTTCCCCCCTTGCCCTCCTCCCCCAGGGCCAGGTATGAATTCCGAATGCTGCGCGACAACGTCCTGCAAGCCATTGGAAATACGCCGATCGTCCGACTCAACCGGGTAACCCACGGCGTCCCGGCAAATTTCTACGTGAAACTCGAGTTCATGAATCCCGGCGGTTCCATCAAGGACCGGATCGGTTACTGGATGATCGAAGACGCCGAAAGGCGCGGTATCCTCAAGCCAGGTGGCACGATCGTCGAAGGCACGAGCGGCAATACGGGGGTCGGCCTCGCCATCGCGGCAGCGATCAAGGGCTACAAGTGCATTTTCGTCCTGCCGGACAAGATGTCGAACGAGAAGATTCGCAACCTCCGCGCGTTCGGCGCCAAAGTGGTGGTGACTCCGACCGCTGTCGAACCCGATGATCCTCGGAGCTACTACCAGGTCGCCCGTCGTCTGGCGCGCGAGACCCCGAATGCGATCTATCTCAATCAGTACGACAACCTTTCGAACCGAGAGTGCCACTACACGAAAACTGGTCCAGAGGTTTTGGAACAAATGCCTGAGATCGACGCCTTTGTTGCCGGCATCGGCACCGGCGGCACCATCTGCGGGGTAGGCAAATACCTGAAGGAGAAGAAACCTTCCTGCCAAGTGGTTGCAGTCGATCCCAAGGGTTCGATCGTCTATGACTACTTCAAGACTGGCAAGATGCAGACCCTTCCCAAGACTTACAAGATCGAAG
>JAYVNB010000371.1:0-23058 GCA_043759365.1 Bacteriovoracaceae bacterium
CCATTGACCAGTGTCATTTGCGGGGGCTGATGGCCGATATCAGCGTCAAAAACAATCGGAACCTGGAGATCATCAAGGGCCCAGTGCAAAGCTTCCGCATAACTCAAAGCATTTGCCGAGGAAGCATCTGGGCCACTCGATCGTCCGATCAAGATCCCATTCACGTTGTCTAGCCACCCTGCCTGTCTCAGGTTTTGGACCATTCTGACTACTGCTGGAGGCGATCCTTCACAGTTTTCAAAATAGAAAATGACCCCATCCTTTCCTGCGACTCTTTTGAAGTTTTCTAGGCTTCCACTGGGAGTTCCGGTCAGACATGAGATCGTATCAAGACATCCTCCAATCAGGCGTCCCTTGAACTGTGCCGAGCGGGCGCCTTCGAGAGACTTCCATTTCGATGGCTCATCGAGCATGAAAACCCCACCTACATCCTTCCCAAAATCGATGCGAGCTGATTTCTGGTAGTACTCAGATGACTCTTGGGCAATCGTTTCACCCGACAAAGCCGCTAAAACATCAAAGATTCTTAGAGTTAGAGGGTCACGTGAATCCGATTTGCCAGGGGCTAGGTCCATGAGGTTCGGGCTGTGAGCAGTCGTTATGCCGGTCCTAGTTGTTAACGCAAAATGGAAAGTACTGATGTCTGAGTAAGATGTCACCCATTTGGGCTTCGCCTTCCCAATTCGTTCAAAATCAAGCAAGGGGAGAATCTCAATCAGGACCTCACCGCCCCAGGGCGGCATGATCGCATCAAACTGGTCGTCTAAGAGAAATTGTTGCAGTTCAGCCGCTCGTGCCGAACGTTCGGCGCTGACATGCTTTTTCTCATCACGGAGACATTTTCCCTCTGTAACTAGGAAGCCACGGCTCCTTAGGTGCCGAATCACGAGGTCGAGTCGCAGATGAAGGGATGCGGCGACACCGCCAGATGAACCCGTGATCCCAATGTGGCTGCCGGGCTTCAAAGGCGCTGGAAAGGTAAAATGAGAGAAGCTCATGGTGGTGAAAATAGCTCAGGTTTATCCTTTTTGAAAGTTTTGCAAATCCCATTGCCTTTGAGTCAAGAGGTCAAAATCGAAAATGGGATTCACCCATCGTTTTTCACAGAATGGATTTGCCCCTCCCAACTCACCGAAACTCAATGGCGGCTCTAACGTCCCTATTAACCCTACTTTTATCAGGGTTTTTTATAGAGAAGGAATGCTGGCGACGAGCACATCCACTTGAAACACCTACATCAACGAACAGCGATAAAAACTGGTGCTCTTGCTCCAGTTATCAGGGAGAAACAGAGGACTCATCTTCAAAACAGTCTCTTGAGCGACGTCCTCGCTACAGACGGCCTCGGTTGAGCAACGGACATCGACACACGGATACCATCCTACCTCGGTGGACTTTGTCCCGTTGCCTCAATGTAGGCAGGATGGATTCGGCTAGATTTGAAAAGAAAATCCTTACGAGCAAGGAGGCTGCTGACTATCTCGGCATCGCGGAATGTACTCTTAGGAAATGGAGGACATTTGCCAGTCGTGGCTCCCAAACCTCCGCGCCTCCGCATGCCCCAGTTGGGCTGTGATCGATTCGATACCTCAGAGCTGATTTGAATTGTACTGCGGGCGGTGCACTGGAGAGCGTGAGCTGATCGGGTAGGAGCTCGGACCGGCCTTTCAAACGATCCCGACGGATCGTAATAAAGAGAGGCCCAAGTGAGCAGCCCCAAGAAGTCCAAGAAACACTACGATCTCGACTACAAGCGCCAGGTCGTCCAGGAGTACCTCCAGGGCGAGGTCAAGTCGGCGGCCCTAGCGGAGCGCCAAGGCATTGAGCCCGATCCAGTCAGAGCGCCTTACGTTGTTCCTGCATTCGAGCTGATGGCAAGCCGGCAGTACAGCCTTGGAATGATCGTGAAGGAACTCAACGATGCTAGCGCCCGCACCAAGCGAGGCAATCGTCTCTCTAAGAGCCATATTCAACCTGGCGCGGGAACTTTACTACGGTCAGTTCAACTGGAACGGCAAAATCTACGAAGGTAAGCACAAGGCCACTATCGACAAGTCCCTTTACGATCGTACTCAGGCCGCGATGGGCTGCAGACAAAAGCCCAAGCTCGTCATCCACGAGTGTACCTTTGGCGGCGTCCTAGGCTGCGGCTCAATCGTGTATTTGCGAGAGGAAAAGATCGAGGCCGCTTTCGCTGAGGCCCTGAAGCAGATTGCTATTCTAGCTGAAGCCGTTGAGCTGACCCAAAGGGCAATGATTGAGGAAGCCAAGGTTGAGCAGGAGTACCACGGCCAAGCGTTGAGAAACCTAAATAGCCAGATTGCCACCCTCCAACGTCGCATGGACTGTTGTTACGAGGATCGCCTGGAAGGCAGAACTCATCGCGCTTCAACTCAAGCGCAAGGCTCACGAACACGCTGGATTCCAGTACATCCAGAACGGCATCCAGCTCAGGGAGATCGCCTCTCGGGCGCATGAGTTGTTCACGACGACAATGATTGCGGCTGAAAAACGCGAAGTGATCGGTTTGGTACTATCGAACCCGCGTATTGAGAATGGAACTGTATATTTTGAATACAAAAAACCCTTCGCACTCATGCAGAATGTGAAGGGTTTTGATAAATGGCTGGCCAGGTAGGACTCGAACCTACGACCGATCGGTTAACAGCCGATTGCTCTACCAACTGAGCTACTGGCCAACAGAACGAAGCGAAAGGTTAAATTATGCGAAACTGGCGGCTTTGTCTAGCCCCTGTTTGAAGGGTCTGAATGGAATGAAAAGCGGTTGAGATTTGGTCCTTAGCCGATGCTTCGGGGCGCAGTAAAATGCTGTGCGTTAATTCCCCGATTGGGGATCCAGCCGTTGTGGTAGGCAATCCAACCCATCAAAATCAGGAACAAGAACAAAACCCCGGTCAGCAGGATGTAGATGACGTAGGGATGTTTCCAACCCGAGTGCCGCCATTCAGGTTCGTGCGCCGGGGGTGGGTCGATTTCAGTCATGATTTCCAATTCTAGCTCTTCCAAGAGCCTTAGGATATTCAAAATCCATGATCCCGGAACACTTGCGGCCCTTCATCGCGAAACAAGAAGCGAGCCTCTATACGCCGATGGATCACGCTTCGTGGCGTTTCGTCCTCCGTGTTTCCAAAGCGTACTTCTCCTCGAAGGCGCATCCCAAGTACCTCCGGGGCTTGGAAGAGGCAGGCATTTCGCTCGAGCGCATCCCCTTGATCGAGGAGATGGATGAGCGGTTGCAGAAGTTCGGGTGGCGCGCGGCTCCCGTGAGTGGTTTCATTCCGCCCGCTGTGTTCATGGAGTTCCAGAGTCTCGGCATACTTCCGATCGCCTGCGAGATGCGGACGATCGATCACTTGGCCTACACCCCGGCCCCCGACATCGTGCACGAAGCGGCCGGGCACGCCCCGATCATCGCCGATCCTGAATATGCTTCCTACCTCCGCGCTTACGGAGAGGTGGCGAGGAAAGCGATTTTCTCGCATCAGGACATGGAGATGTTCGAGGTGATCCGGGAGCTTTCCGATATCAAGGAGAATCCCCTCTCGACGGACTCGCAAATCGCGACTGCTCAGAAACGCCTGGATGAGACCGTGGCTCGGATCAGTTATGTGAGCGAGGCGACGTACCTTGCTCGTATGAACTGGTGGACGGTGGAGTACGGGCTCATCGGTCGTGAGGACGAGCCTAAAATCTACGGGGCCGGCCTACTTTCTTCAGTGGGGGAAAGTTACAACTGCTTGAAGCCGGAAGTGCGGCGGATCCCCTTTACCCTGGATTGCATCAACACCTCCTACGATATCACTCGCCCGCAACCCCAGCTTTTCGTCACGAAGGATTTCGAGGAGCTTACCCAAGTCCTTGAAGAATTCGCCTCCACCATGGCATTTCGTAAGGGGGGAGTCGAAGGACTGGCGAAGGCCAAGATGTCAGGTACCGTGACGACCACGGTCCTCGAATCCGGTCTGCAGATCAGCGGCGTGCTTTCCGAGTTCCGCCGCGATCAGATGGGACAAATTGTTTTCTTGAAGTACTCGGGCCCTTGCCAGCTAGCGCACGGGGACTTGGAACTCGAGAATCAGGGCCCTTCCGAGCACCCAGACGGGTTTTCCACTCCGATCGGCTTGATCAAGGGATTCGGGAAGCCAGTCTCGGAGCTCACGCAACCTGAATTGGAATCCCTGGGTTTTCGTCCCGGTCAAATGGGTCGAATGGAGTTCGAGTCGGGCATCGAAGTTTGCGGCTCCCTAGCTTCGCAAATCGAACAGGCAGGTCGACGCATCTGCCTGCGACTCAACCTTTGCACGATCCGTTGGGGCGCTGAGATCCTTTACCTTCCGGAGTGGGGGACTTTCGATCTCGCTTGCGGTGCGCGCGTGGTCTCCGTATTCGGGGGCGCGGCCGATCGGGGTCGCTACGTCTTGGCCACGGGAGGGTACGAGCAGCGCCCGCGGGCGCCGAAGACGAACCTGACGGAAGCGAATCGCGCCTTGAACGGTTTGTATGCCGAAATCCGCGTTCTGCGCGAGGGACGGGTCTCGGGAACGAGGCTTTCGGAAGCGCTCGAACGAATCCACTCCCAGCTCGAAACCGAACATCGCGCGGACTGGCTGCTTCGATTGGAACTTCTGGAACTCGAGCGGGATCTGAAATCGCCCTCGGCTTGGCGGGACGCGGCCCACCGGAGGCTGGATGAAATCGCGACCACCGCTGACGATAAGCGCGACATGATTCGTCGCGGAAGGGACCTTCTCGTATGAATGGTCGGAGTTGGATCGGGTTGGCGGCGGTTTCCGGGTTCTTGTGCGTGGCCTTGGGCGCGTTCGGAGCCCATGCGCTTCGCGAGCGTCTTGCTCCGCGAGCACTCGAAATTTTCCAGACGGGCGTGCATTATCAGATGTTTCATAGCCTGGCTCTTTTGATGGTCGGGCTCTTGGTCCTTCAATGCCCTCCCTCAACGTTCAACGCGCTCAATACAATCGGGGGTTTGTTCACCGTGGGTATCCTGGTTTTTTCTGGCAGTCTCTACGCACTTGCAATCACGGACATTAAGATCCTGGGTGCAATCACTCCTATCGGAGGCCTGGCGTTCATAGCGGGGTGGGCTACCCTCGCCTGGTCGGCATGGAAGGGCTGAACGAATGAGCGAGATCCAGGAATCTGACCCTACCCGCACCCCCCTCGAAGTCATCGCGAACGTTTCACGAACCGTGACAGCGGTCGCCGACCGCATCACCGGGGATCGCGTGGAGACTCCGCTGCTCGTCGCCGCCGCCTGCTCGGAAGCCTTGAAGGCGTTTGGCATTGAGTCCCAGGTCATGTTCGGTCAGGCCGCGTGGGTCGAAGTCCTCGAAGATCATTCGGTCGTCTGGGCCGGGTGTTGGGGCGAGAACTATAGCTTCTGGGTAGCGACCCAGTATGGTGAGGTCGTGGATCTCAACACGAGTGTTGCTCATCGAAAACGAGCGCATTCCAATCCGGGCTGGAAGCCCATGCTTTCGCCACCCATGCTTTGGTCCAGTGAAGTGCCGGGGTTCTACCGTTACCAAGTCGAGGGCGTAGCGGAGCTCGAGCTCACGGAAGAACGGGACCGTCGCCAGTTTGAGTTAGTGCTGCAGGAGATCCGGGAGAAGTGCACTTGGGAGAATGTGCGGGAGAAGGAGCCGCTGTTCGCGAACGAAGCGATCCTTTGCCCCGACCGACGACTTCTCGACGACTCCGAGCAGAGTTTCAAGAAGTTCGATCGCGCTCTCTCTGTCAAAGGGATCCCGGACGCCCCGTTTTGAATGGAGGATCTCCCGCGTCTGAGTATCGTGGTCTGCACGCGCAATCGGATCAAGCTCCTCCAGCGCGCCTGCGAATCCCTAGCGAAACAAGTGCAGGTTGAGGATTCAATCGAAGTCATCGTCATCGACAACGCATCGAGCGACGGAACCTCGCAGTGGCTGAATGAATTCGGCCTGCTCCAATCCCGACTCCGGTTTCGAGGGGAGCGAGAGCCGGTTTGCGGGCTCTCGCTCGCCCGTAATCGCGGCGTTCGCCTCGCTCGGGGTGAGTTTGTCGCGTTTCTCGATGACGACGCCTGGGCAGAGCCGGAATGGGCTAAATCCCTGCTTAACGCGTTCGACGAGGGCGGCGCTTTCACGGCCTGCGTCGGGGGGCCCGTATTGCCCGATTGGGGAGGCCCGGAGCCTCGGTGGATCCGGGGCAGAGAGAACCTCCGGGGGATGCTCTCGATCCTGACCGACGAGCGGCAAGCGGGACCTTTACCGATCGATCGCCATCTAATCGGAGCCAACATCGCTTTTCGAAAAAGCGAACTTCTGCGGCTCGGTGGATTTTCAGAAGACTTGGGACGCCGGGACGCGTGCCTGAAAGGCAACGAAGAGCTAGAATTGATCAGCAAGCTGTCGAACTCCGGGCATCAAGTCCGCTGGGATCCACGGATCCGCGTCCATCATCGGATTCATGCAGATCGACTCAGTCGACTCTGGTTCATTCGAAGGTCGTTTTGGCAGGGACGTTCCGACGTAATCATGAGGTTGGCTTCGGGACAGTCCCCGGATGTTTCCAGGTCGCTCCGGCGGTTCCTCTTATTTCCGTTCGAGTTTCACTATTTGCCAGTTTTCGAAGGGTTTTTGAGCGGAGTCATGTGCTTGGGCGAGGCGTGGGAGGCACTTCGATGCAGATCTACTTCCATTTAGCCACTGGCCTCCTTCTCAGACAGGCCGCCTTTCCGACGACTCCATTGCTTCCAGTCCTTCTCGTTTCGATTGCTCCGGATCTTCCGATGATCCTGAATTACTCGGCCCGAGTGATCCGAAAGCGGGGACGCGGAGTGGTCCGGGACGATCTCTGCTCTTGGCGGTGGACCTACCCGGTGAGTTTGTTCACCCATTCCTTGTTTGCCCTGTCCTTCATCGCAGGAGCGATTGCGCTCCTCGTACCAGCCGATTTACCTTGGGTCGTCGGGGCATATGCTTCGCACCTCGCGCTGGACTACTTCTCCCACGCGAAAGATCCGTATCCGCCGCTCTATCCCTTGAGCCAATGGGCCCTCTGTCGTCGATTCTCGTATTACGAGCCGGAGCGTCACGCAGTCTGGGTCAACCGACTGATGAGCTTGGCGCTGGCTTCCGGATTCTTCCTGTTGTGGTTACGCTGATCCAAATCGGGAGAGCGTAACCTACCGTCAAAGTGAAGAATGAGACCGCAAGCCAGCTTTTGAATCCCGTCAGCATTTGCAGGGCAACCCCGAGACAAAGGATTGCAGGAAGCGCCGATGCCCAAGCGTAGGCGTCGGGACGCGTTTCTTCGGATGCCGGCAGAGAAGTGGAATCTCCCAGTTTCGGAGTGCGCACGAAAGTCGATCGTTTACCCCGGATGGCGTCGAAAACCGCCCACGTGTTACTGGCCGCAATGGCAATCCCCAGCCAGCTCACCCAGGAGATCAGAAAAAAACTGACTAGTGTCGGTCGCTCATCGGGATTGGCGAAGTCAGCGACCATGTAACAGAGACGGGTGCAGAAGTTCAGCACCAGGATGCAGATGAACAACTGGTTCCAGTGCAGGTGGAAGGTTCCGCGAAGGACGAGGGGAAGGGCGATCCAGTGGATCGCAAACGCGATCGGGTAGACTAGGCCGTGGAAAAGATGCAACCCCGCCTGCGCTTTTTGGGCCCAGGAAAGGCGTTGGGATGCCAGAATCCTCGGGTACAGTTTGAGTGCGGTCTGCAGTGCCCCTTGTGTCCAGCGCTTTTGCTGGAGCCTGAACGCGTGGAAAGTTGACGGGATCTCGCAGGGCACGGAGTAGTCAGCCCTGTATTTTCCGAGAAATCCTGCACAGGCCATTCGATAGGACAGATCCATGTCCTCGGTGAGGGTATCGCCCTCCCAGCCACCGGCCGCATCGATGGCGCTGCGACGGAGAATTCCGGCAGTTCCATTGAAATTGAGGATGAACCCGCCCTCACTGCGTGCGTGCTGTTCGATCGAGAAATGAAGGCTCAAGGTGATCGCGATCAGCCGCGTGAGGAGGGAGTGGTTTCGGTTGATGAATCCCCAGCGCGCCTGGATGAATCCGATCTCGGGGTGGGCCATGAGTTCGGGAAGAAGTTGCTCCAGGAAATCAGGGCGCGGAGAGAAATCGGCGTCGAGGATCGCGATGAAGTCGGCTTTTGAACGGGCGAGGCCATGGGCCAAGGCCCCAGCCTTGAATCCCGCCCGGCTACCGCGACGGTGGAACTCGAACTTTCCGGTCTCACCCCGTCGCTCAAGGTGAGATCGGATCAGTTCACTCGTCCCATCGGTCGAGTCATCCAGGATCTGGATCTCCAAAATAGGGGAAGGATAGCGGATCAAGCTCACGGCATCGAGAAGTCGCTCGATCACATGAGGTTCGTTGTAGATGGGAAGTTGGATCAGGACGCGGGGCCAAGTTCCTGGAATATGGAAAGAAGAGGGTGGGTTTTTCTGTGGGAGTTCCAGTGAACCGGCGGAAGCTTGCCGTTTCCGGAAACTCGAGTGCAGGGAGACCCCAGTTAAATAAAACAGGTTGAGCCCGAAGCCCGTCATCACGAGCAGCAGCAACCAGAAAATGAAACTCAGAGTGGTGGTGATCCCGTCCATCGATCCTGGGGACTATAGCCGGACCCCAGTGAAAGAGTCGAGGCCCGAGAGGCGGACGGTTTCGGCGGCGAGTTCCAGAGTCCTGGGATAGGCTTCCGGTCCGGCTTGATCGGCCAAGTCCGCAATTCCAGAGGCTTCGAGAAGTCGGACTCGCATTCGCGAAAGCTCCCCATTTTCTTCGAAACACAGGAGCTCCCAATGGCCGGGATCCCGGACGTAACCCCAGCAGTTCACGAGTACATCGAACTCTTGCAGTTTCCAGAGTGGGTCCCGGGCGAGGTAGTTGTGGAGGAGGCGGGGCAGCATCATTTCCCGGATATCCGCAACACACTGCCGGATTCGTTTTCGAACCAAGTGTGGATTCGGACGCAGGATGCGCAGCGCTTGCCGAGGGTCATAGACGCCGAGCCTGGCCCTCACGAAGGGCTCAAGCGGCAAAAACTCGGAAAGGTGAGACCCCTGAAACTCGAGGATCGATCGAGTACTGAGAAACGGCACACACCCCAGTTGCTGGCTGTGCTCCCGGTGCTTCAGCAGACTGCTCCATGCCGCCATCGCTTCTTCGCGGCGCACCGGAGTCTCCAGGACCAAAGCCAGACGGAGTGGTCGCCAGAAGGTGCCGGTCCGGAATGCAACGAGTGCGATGGCGGGAGAAAGCTCGGACTCGAGTTTCGTGATCCAGGCCATGAGTTCGGGCTTGAGCCAAGAAGGCGTTTTACGAGTGGTGGGCTCGAGCTCCTCGAGCGATTGCTGCTCACATTCGTGTCGGGCAAGAGCATCGTACCAGGCGAGTAGGCGCAGGATGCGATCCTCGGGCAGGAGAGGACCTTTCGTTTCGGGCAAAGCCGCGGGCTCAGTCGCGGTCGCAGCAGGACGATGGAGCTCCCACGAACGAAGAAACCGCTCCAGCTTCAGGCATCCCTGGAGCACGGTCCGAGACTCGATAGCGTTCAAATCAAGGCCGGCGCCGTTCCCACCCGCCGTTTTGCGTGCTCCGAGGAGGGTTTTTTGAAGCGCATCGTTTAACCTGAAATCGGCGACATGCGAGAACGGGGGGTGGAATTCCACGCCTCTTTGCTCGTGCTCGATCATCCACCGACGCATGACTTCAACTCGGTCGGACCTGAAAATAGGTGCCCAGTCCCAGGGCTGAAGGTGAAGGAATCCACTTCGTTTCTGGTCTTGTGCCGGGTGGTTCTTCAAATCCACCATTCGCACGAGCCTCAGTTCCCAGTGAGAAGCCAGTATGGGGAAGAAGAGCCGGAGACGATCGTAGGATTTCCAGAAGCGCTTGAAAAAGCGAATTTCCTCCTGCATCTCCATCGGCTCGATGAAAATCAGGGGGTCGATGTCGCTGCTTCCGAAATTCCAACGCCGATGCCGAAGGGCCGCGCAATGGACCTCCCGTCGAAACGATGTTCGGAGGAGGCAGGTTAAGGAAAGCACGGCCAAGCGATAATATGGCAAGAGAAACGGGCCCAAGCTCGGGTGGCGATCGAAGAATCGTTTCGCCGCGCGGGCGAAAGCCAATGAGCGTCGGCTCAATTCATCCACGCTCCGGTTATAGCCTTAAAGCGCGCCATGGCCACACGGATTTATCCGTCCGACTCAGGCAGCTTTCCGGGAGGGAGAAACACTTTTTTCCAGCGTGTGGTCCTGGATTTGTGAGAGTTGGGATTTGCAGACGGGGTAGCGGGTGCCTTTCCGGATCACGACCGTGCCGGCGATCCGGTCATGCCAGCATAGCCGGTTAGGATCTCGGATCGCTGCGAGAAATCCAAAATAGGCGGGGATCGCGCTGACGAGATAGAGCGAAGTGCGATACAGCGAACGAAAAATACCGATCGGGGAGCCGTCGAGTTGGGCCACTTGAAGTCCCATCAGCGTCTTGCCGATCGAGGCTCCGGTGACACCCTGGAGCATCCCGTAGTTGAAGAAAACAGCAAGTCCTCCGGAACCGATGAATCCCGCGAGCATTCCGGTCTCTGAAGGGATCCACGACTGCCCCCACTTGGCGCCGAGCATCTGAGATCCGAAGATTAACCAGGAGTCGATGACATAGGCGAGGAGCCGATTGATGCGGGAGCCGTAAGGACCTTCCATAGACGTCCCTCTTTATCGGTCGAAAGCGGAAACGACTTAAAGCCTATCTCGGCATTCCGAAAACGCCTCCAAACCCGTCTCCGGGCAGCAGTATTCCGCCGGCCCATTGACCCAACTTTTCCAGAGCCGGCAATGGAGGCGTTCGCGTGGGGAGTCTACGTAATTTACTCCCCACGATCGGAGACGATATTCGACCCCCGGGCGCACCCCGGGATCCAGGATGCCTTGGACCCTCGGAAGCCGGGTCAGTGCATTCAACTCCTGATGGGCCTTACGAGAAAAGAGAAGCTGATGGGAGATCACTGATCCTGCCACGAGGATGAGATTGACGGTCAACGTGGTGGCCAAAGCGCTTCGAATCCAGCGGGGTGAGGAGACCCCGAACAATGGCAGGCAGGCGAGCCACCAGGCCTGTGGCACCCAACGTGCCCACCAACACTCCGGATTGATGAAGACCGAAGTGGCTATCACCGCCGATGCCGCCCAGATTGCGCGAGTCTCGAATTTTTTCTTCTTCCCGACGATCATCGTGAGTAGAGCCAGGCAAAGGGCTGCCGAATACCAGGGACCGAATCCTCCGATACGGGTGTCCCACATCCAGGCGTATTCGAGCTCGTCCGGATGGAGGGAGAAGGGGATCTTCAGCACGGGGTTGGGCAACGGATAGCCGTTTTTCGATGACGAGAAGTTTATCCGGAAAAACTTGGTGAATCGGTTGGAATCGCGCAAGGTGGGTGCGGTCTGGAGGTAGAAGGGATTGAAGTGCGTCTCGAGGATGCGGATCGGGTAGACTGGGCTTCTGAGTCGCACGAGATTTTCGACGTAGGGATTGTAACCGATCCAAGCGATTCCGAGCACTCCGGCGAGCGCGCACGCCGAGCCGAGTGGAAACAGCAGTCGTTTCCAGGGGAACCCCAGAGCGGCGAGGGCAGTTAGGCCTCCGAAAAAAATCACTCCAGCATAGATCGGAGCCGTGCTTTTGAGGTGAAGTAGTCCAGCCAGGGAAAAGACGACCCAAAGTCCGTTCAAGCGCGAGGGTCGCCGCAGCAACCGCGCGGAAAGGGTCAACCAGATCAATAGGCCTGAGGCCAAGGGGCCATCCCCCATCCGGGTGAGGAGCTGGCAGAGGACTACCGGATTGAAAGCGAGAAGGGTGGCGAGTGTTACGGCCCGCGACGTAGGCATGCCGGGCCAGGCCCGGAGTTCAGAAATCGCGAGAAGCCAGGCGGCAAAGAGAAGCAGGAACTGGAAGTGCTTTCCTGGTTCGAGGTGACCCGTGATCAATCCGAAGTAGGCGGCATAGATTGCTTGCCAGCGGGGATACGACTGCATCAAATGCGAGTAGGCAGATGGGGAGATGTATTCGCGGAACGGATTCCAAGCCGGGAGTCCATCGCCTCCGGATTGACCCATGAGACGGAGACTCGTGAGCTGATGGTAGCCAAGGCCGTCATAACTGACGTCTAGGAACCAGCTGCAGGCGAACGCACTCAGGAGCGCCACCACTCCTGCAGCAAGCAGGGAACCCAAGCCGACCTGCCATGATTCGCGGCGAGGCAAGTGAAGTGATTGGGCTGCGAGAAAAGCGGCGGCAAAACCGAGTCCGGCGACCCCGAAGCCTTGCCAAGCGTTTAGGGTGTTTCCCGAGTGAAATACAGCTCCCGAAACCACGAGCGCCATGAACGGAATCAAGAACAAGTTCAGGCCGGTCAGGAAGATCCCGGCCCCCATCATCGAATCAAGCCGTCCTCCGTGCGGGTCCAGACGTCAAAGCGCAGGAGCAGCAGCAGTCCCGGAATGGCGAACGAGGAAGTGACCAAGAAATAGTGCTCCCAGCCGAGGCTCTGGGCCAACCAGCCGGAACCCGCGCTGAAGAAGACCCTGCTGAGCGACATGAAGCTCGTCAAAAGAGCATACTGGGTCGCGGTGAACTTCGTATTGCAGAGACTCATCAGGAACGCCGAGAAGGCGGCCGTCCCCATGCCGCTGCAAAGGTTCTCGATTACGATTGCACCGACCATGGTCGGGTAATGGTGCCCCATGTGGGCCAACACCATAAAGCAGAGGTTCGAGAGCGCTTGCATGATCCCGAATGTCCAAAGCGAGCGTCGCATCCCCAGGCGAGCCATCAGAGCTCCCCCAGTCAGGGCTCCGATGATGGTGGCCAAGACTCCGAGACCTTTGTTGACGGCTCCGATATCGGTCTTGCTGAAGCCGACCTGGATCATGAAGGGAGTGGTCATCATCCCGGTCAGCACGTCGCCGAACTTGTAGAGAACGATGAAAAGGAGGATCTCCACAGCTCCGCGCCGCTTGAAGAATTCAACGAATGGACCCCAAACCGCGATCGCCAGGGACTTGGGTGCGGCCTGCTGAAACTCGGGCTCCGGTCCGAAGAGGGAGGCGATCGCGCCCACGCCGATGCAGCCGGCCATGATCAGGTAAATCGTGCTCCAGGGTAGATGGTCGGACAGGATCAGGGCGAGCGCGCCCGACACGATCATCGCCAATCGGTAGCCCATGATGTAGACCGCGCTGCCGGCCCCTTTCTCGGAGTCAGGGAGAAGTTCGGTCCGGTAAGCGTCGATCACGATGTCCTGGCTTGCGCTCGAGAACGAAACGCACAAGGCGAACACGGCCATCATGCCGGGGGCGAGCACCGGGTTGGAGAAACCCATCGCCGCGATCGCGCTGGCGAGCGCGATCTGCGTGACGAGCAACCAGCCGCGGCGTCGGCCGAGGAACGGCGGAATGTACCGGTCCATGAAAGGCGCCCAGATGAATTTCAGCGAGTAGGGCAACCCGACCAAGGCGAAGACGCCGATGAGGGTTAAATTCACTTTCTCGCTCGCCATCCAGGCCTGAAGGGTTCCACCGGTGAGACCGAGCGGTATCCCGCCCGAGAAGCCCACGAGCAGGCAGATCAACATGCGATAGTTTCCAAAAACCCGGAAGAGCGACTTCATGATCAAATGAAGCTAACATGCAGGGAGAGTCGGCTCCATTGTTTCGTTTCGGGCTTTCGTGTACCACCTAAAACCATGAGCTCCACCGTTCAACGGGCCCCGTTTCAAAACGATTTGCTCTCCCTCCGCGAAGCTTTGCCCGGACTGATCCCGATCCTGGAAGCCGAACCGGACTGGTATGGTTCTGCCTATTTCGAGAGAAAGAACGCGCGAACCCTGAGCGCAAACCTGAAGCAGACCCATTTGACCGATCAGATGACCCAGGGTCTAGTGCTTCGGATTTACGACGGCTACACGCTTTTCGAGCAAGCAACCGATGATCTTGATCCGGCGAAATTGCCGGATCTCGCGCGGACCTTCGCCGCACGGGTTTCGAAGACCCGGTCCCCCGCAGGGGCGACCAAACGGGTCTATCGCGCGCCATCTTGGAAAACGCGCCGCGAGGCCGAGCTTGACCCCGAACTGACCACCCAGATCCCAGACGGTGTGGAAGCAGGAACTCCGGTCCACTTCGGGATTCGTTACCGAAACGACCCGACTCAGGTCTCCACCGAAGTTCAGCTCGCGAACCTCAAGGATCTGGTCATCCGCTGTCAACGGCTGGCACCCGTCCATGGACTCACGGAGGAGGAGCTGAGTTTCGTCATGGCTCGCCAAAATCTTTCTGAGGAGGAGTCGATCTTCGTCGATCGCGAAGCGAACCTTTCGCAGTCCCTCTATCGACTGGCACTCACGGTGGTCGCGATGTCCGGCGCTGATCGCACCTACAGCCGAGTCGGAGGATTGGGTGGCCTCGAGATCCTGGAATTCACCGATGAAGACATCGGTAGGATCCTCGCCGATTTGAAGTCCCTCAAATCCGCCCAGCGCCTGCAGCCCGGAAAATACCGGGTCTTGTTCGGACCCGTGCTGACCGGTGTTCTCGCTCACGAGGCGTTCGGTCATTCGCAGGAAGCCGATACCTGCGCCCGCGGGAGAAGCAAGGCCTGGGAGCTTCACAAGACGGGTGAAAAGGTCGGAAATCAACACGCGACCATATTGAACAATCCAGCCATTTTTCAGAATGGGGATCGCCCCTACGCCGCCTGGGGCAGCTACTTCTTCGATGAAGAGGGTTGGCTCGCAGCGGAACAAGTACTCCTCGATCAGGGACGGCTGAAAGCACCGATGACCAATCTCACTTCCGCGATCCGACTCGGCGTACCCCGCACGGCCAACGGCAAGAGGGAGAACTGGTCCCATGGGGTGTACACGCGCCAAACCAACACCTACTTCAGCCCGGGCGACCGGACGCTCGCGCAGATGATCGCGGGCATCGAAGACGGATTCATCGCGACCGAGCCTGCAGGGGGGATGGAGGATCCGAAAGGCATGGGGATCCAAGTCGGCATTTCCTACATGAAGGAAGTGAAAGCCGGAAAACTCACGGGGCGCGTGTTCAAGGGGCCCGCCGGCGGTGACATCCAGCTCACGGGCTATGTTCCGGATGTGTTGAACTCAATCGTCGCGAAATCGAAGATCGACTTCGGAAGCGCGGAGGCCGACAACAGCCGTTACCCTTTCAATGATGCCGGCGGTTGCGGAAAATACCACAAGGAGCTGGTTTTTGCCGGCTGCGGTGGCCCCTACATGCTGCTTGACCAAGTGATCCTCGGCTGACGGATCGGAGCTAGAAAACCATGAAGAATTGGAAAATCGACCAACTGAAGTCCGAACTCTCTTCTCGAGGCGATGTCAAAGGCTGGGCAGTGTTCCAGACGCACACCCAACGTCGCGAACGCTACTTCATGATGGATGGCGGAGCTCTAGCCCTGGATCAGGATCGAGATTCTCGTTCCGAGAGCGTTCATCTCCAAGTCTTCGTCCGCAGCGCGAAACCCGGGAGGCAAGGCGAGATCCTCAAAAAGCTTTCGACAGCGGTCCCGCTCGACGAGCAACTGGATTCGGCTATCCAGGCGGCTAAACAGACGGATCACCAGGCCTGGGACTTGCCCACCGAGATTCCCTCCGGTTTGCCCGAGCTCAAAACTTCCGATCCCCGCATGGCCGAGGACCTTGAAAAGGTGATGGCAGAACTCACGGACCGGATTTCTAGATCGGTGGGAAAGAAGCGCGATACGAATTTCAACTCCTCCGAGCTCTTTCTTTCGCTCCACGATCGCACCGCCCATCTCAGCAATGGTGTCACCCACCGCAGCTCCCAAAGCCGCATTTACGTTGAAGCCGCTTATTCGAAGACGATCTTGGGCTCGGACGGCAAACCCAGGTCGGACGAGTACCTCAACACTTCCTGGTCCGTCAGCCTGGAGGACATGCCGATCGAGAAGCTGTTTGACGAAACCTCGGAGCGTGCCGAAGCCTCCCTGGAAACTGAGAAACCTCGAACCGGCACCTATCCGGTCATCGTCGATTCCGAAGTGTTGGCGACCCTACTTGGGGGATATATCAGCCATTTGTCAGCTCAAAACTCCTACCTTTCACTGCCGTTTCAAAGGGCGGGAGAGGAGCTGATCCCCGGCGCCGAAGGCGACCTGCTCACTTTGACCTTGGATCCCTCCCTGCCGTTCGGAGCGGATACGGTCGCGCTTTCGGACGATGGGCTAGTCCAGCGCCCACTCAGAATCGTCGAAAAAAACCGGGTAATCGCCACCCTCGCGGATAAGCGTCATTCAGACTGGTTGAATATCCCGGCCAGCACCGTGCGCGGCAACCTAGTGGTCGAACCCGGTACCTGGAGTTTTCTGGCACTGACCCAAGCCGGACCTCTGGTGATCGAGATCCTTCAGTTTTCGGGGCTATTTGCGGATCCGATCAGTGGGACTTTTTCGAGCGAAATCCGCCTGGCGAAGCTTCATGACAATATCAACGGGACTGTGACTTATCTCAAGGGCGGCTCCCTCTCCGGCTCGATCGTGGAAAACTTCCGCAAGACACAACTCTCGGATAAGAGGGTGAAGCGCTCCAGTTTTTCGTCTGACTCCCCCGCGGGCCATGGCTACTTCGGACCCGAGTTCGCGCTTTTGGGGGATGTGTCGATCGTCGGCTGAGCGACCCACCCATGCCCCGGGCGGAGCGCCCGATAGACTCCCCAAGCGGTCAGTCCCGACCAAGCTGCGGAAATTAGGATCGTCAAGGGCGCGGTTAAGTCAAAGTACCCGCGCCACAGCACCCAGCCTCCCAGTTCGCGGGGCCAGAGCATCCAGTCCATGCATTGGTAGTAGGCGGGCAGACTGGTTTCAGGGCCGATCACGTTGGGACAGCCGGGATTCGGCTGAAAGAGGCTCCAGAACAAATTGCCGTAAAAAACTGATCTGAAATGGGGGAACGCGAGGATAAACGCGAGGGTCGCGATCCCGAGGCGGATTCGTCGATATCTCGCCGCATCGTCCCCAGTTGCGCTGGCGCGGGCGATGATCGACCTCAGTCCGGGTACGGCCGCTTCGAAGCCCAAGTAGAGAATCGCCGGAAGCCAAGGCAGGCTCAGGCGATTTCCCCAGGAGACCCAGCCGAATGGGGCGAACCACTTGGATAGACCGCCGGCCAGAGCGAGGATCGCCAAACACGAGGCGAGGATGGAGGTTTTCACGGCCCGAGCGCGGGCAGGCTCGCCCGAGGTGCCGGCATTGAACCAGGCAAATACGAGGAGCGGCGCAAGAAGGCTCCAAAAAAAGGATAGACCTCCGTTGGGGGAGAAGAAGTGGGCGAGGAAGAAGCTCGCTTGGGTGCTCCCATCGGAGACGATCGAAAGCGGCCCGATATAGGCGCGATTGGCCCAAGTCGCGAACCGGAACTGATTGTAGAGGAGAAGGGTAGCCACTCCGAGCGCGGCACCGATGACTGCGGGAATCACCCGTCCTCGAATTTTTCCGCCTAATGCGCACGCACCCCAGGCGATCAGTCCTGCAAATGGCGCTGCCGTATCTTTGTAGATCGAGACAGCGAAGGTCAGCACGAGGATCCTCCACGCAGGACCTCCGCGCAGGCAGTCGCGCGCGACCACCAGCATGAAAGCGGCGGCTAATGGCTCGGCAAAAGGGCTTCTCGCGTACCACACGAAGGGAGAGCACGCCAAGGCAGCCACGAACAGATGCGCCAGGGGCGCTCCCTGCTTTTTCGTAAGATCGCGGACGATGAGGGTGAGTGCCAAAAGAGTCGCGACAAACCCCAGGATCGCAAGGCCCTTGACGGTTCCGCTGACCCCGATACCGGCAGCCACCATCGGGAGAGCGAGGATTTTCTGAAGGGGTGCGTAGTAACCTGCCTCCTTGCATCCGATCCAAGTTCCGGAGCGCAAGCACCCGAGAAGGCCAGAGGTTTCACTGGCGACGATCAGGGTATCCGTGCGCGGAAAGCCGATCCCGCGGAGGTAGAGGAGCAGGCCGTAGCCCAGCGGGATGAGGAGGGACCACGACGCTACGGTCCGGGGAGACGTTGCGGTGCGGGCAGCAGGGGATTGGGTCACCGAGAAGCAGGACTAGCCGATCAAGATGAAGAAAGCACGAAAGGATAATCGGCCCCCGGGCAGCCGCTTTGGTTCTCCTGGTAATTGTCGTCCGTGATCGAAACACCCCCGGGAGCGGCTCCGGCCGCGTTGTCGACGGTCGCCCAAAATACAGTGTTCGAAGCTCCGGTCATGTTGCTTCCGAAGTTCCCGAACGAGAATCCGGTCGCACTGACCCGGCCCCAGCCGGGAGCGATCCACGCGTCTCCGCTCCCTGAGAGAATCTTGAGGCGGGCCGAGGTGGGGGCAATGGGGTCGACGCAAAACTCCGCAGTCAATTGTCCGGTGCGACCTGAGAGGTTGACTCGTCCGACATAGGGCGCTCCCGTCGTCCGAGCGGGATCGAATTGAGCGAGCGGGATCGCGTTGCCGCAGGGGGCGGCTGGAATCACGGGAGGACTGGGGGTGGTGCAGCCCGCACCGGGATCATTGCCGGCGGCACTCGTGGGCGCGAAAATGAAGGCGGGCAAACTACCGACGTTCAACGGGTTGTAAGCGTAGAGGAGGGCGATGTGGTGCTCGACACCGGTTAGGGTGACCGTGCGGGAAATCGGGACGTTGCCACGCTCTTGAACCGAGACCCAGCTCTCCTGGGTGAGGGAATGCAGGGTCGATGCGTAGCCGATCTTCACGGTGTCGGGAGTGAAGTCGTAGATCATGCGAAACGATTCGGCCACATCGCAACTGGTGCCGGTCCGGCAGACGGGTGCGAAATAAAGCTGAGTGGCGTAGGGACAGGTTTGCGAAGCGACTTGGGTGGCGCAGATCCCGCCTTCGAGGTCGTAGCGAAGGCCGTTCCCTGCGATGGGTTGAGTCCCGTTCGGTGCGTAGAATTGCAGGGAGTAGGCGTAGACCTGCGTTCCGTTCGGAAGATTGACCGCTACCGCGCCCGTCGTGCCGGCGTTCGGCACGACGCAATCGGCGCTGCCGGAGCTTTGCATGCAGAGGATGAGTTGGGGATTCACCGTCGCCGCCAACGACTGAACCAAGGTATTGGTCAAGGCGGCATGGGATGATACGTGATGGTTCAGACGGCTGAGGACCATGTCCCGCAAGGACAGGGCGCGAAGGCTACCGAGTTGTCGTCCCATGAAGGTCGTCAGGCTCGCGATCACGAGAGAAGTCACACCGAGGAGTGCCATGACGATGAGGATTTCGATCAGGGAAAAACCCTGATCGTACTTCCTGCGAAACCTCATCCACCATCCCGGCGGGACTGCATGAACCGGTTGAAAGCGTCGGCGAGCTCCTGGAAGTAATCATTTTTTCTAAAATGAATTGTCTCCCGCTCAGCGCTGGGGCGCGCTCCGGAAGCAGTGCTCAAGGCGTCAAGGTGTTCGCGAAACCTGACCAAGGGTCCAGCCACTCGGTTGGACATGATCAGTCCGCCCAAGACGAGGATCAGGGTCGTCGTACCGCAGACCGCGACCGACAGTAGTAGGAACATGTACTTCTGTTCCTGGATGAATTGAACAGTCGAGCTGTTCGGAGGAAGTCCGAATCGACCCGCCTCACCCAGCGACTTGTTGAAGAACGCCTGGGCGGCCGCGAAATAAACTGCATTCGTGGCGATGGCCAACATCAAGGAATAAGCAATGAAGCGAAGCTGGAACCCTGGATAGACGAGGAGCTTTCGTTTGTGGAGAGGAAGCGGTCTTCGTCGCTCTGAAGTGGCAGTCATCCCCAGATTATAGGGGAGTTCAGCGGTAGAACTCCAGGACCCGCATCCTGAACTCGTCCGAGCTCATGGTTTTGGCCGGGACCCCGATCTCCGAATCCCACGCCAGGAGCCGCTTCCCGCGGATCAGGAAGATTTCGTCACTTAGGTCCAGAAGTTCGCCCACCTGATGCGCGACCACGCAAAGGATACGGCCTTCTTTGCGCCAAGTTTCCAACATCCCCCTGGCGGCCCGGATCCCGAAGATGTCGAGCCCATCGAATGGCTCGTCAAGCAAGGCCAGGGGCCGTTTCGCCACGTGGGTTGCGAGCCAGGTCACTTTACGCCGCTCGCCTTGGCTCATCCGTCCGAGGTAGCTCTTCATTTTCGAGTCGATTTGGAACTCGGTGATCCAGTCCTTGAGTTCGGGTTCAATATCCTTCCAACGTCTGCCGCTGGCGAACTCAATCCATTCGGGGGGAAAGATGAATTTCGGAAAAGTGAGGTATTCAGAGACGTAGACCAAGTCCTTCGGTGGATCGAGCGGACGCTCGTCATCGCATCGCACGGTTCCGTGCAAAGGCGGTAACACACCCGAAAGCGTTTGGAGGAATGTGGTCTTGCCTTGCCCATTCGGGGCGACGATCAGATTCAGGCCGGGCTTGAGACGAATGCCCTGGCTCGCTGTATCGAGCTCAAGCAGCGTTTGGGAAGCTTTTCTTCCGACTGCGAAATCATGGAATGATACGGTCTTCATCCAGGTGCTCCACGCTCAAAAGTCGTTTGGCGGTCGATGCGATCTGACCTTTGCAAAAATAGATGATCAGCGGAAGGAACCAGGGCGAAGCGAGGCAGGCGTAACCTCCGACGGTTCCGGCGGCTAGCGAGAAGAAGTTCACCATCCAGGGACGTCCTGCATCGCCTTCGAGCGCGACCATCGATGCGGAAAGGACCGCTCCCAGCACGGCTGGCCCGAGCGCCCACCAATGATCGAACGAGTAGAAGCCCGCGAGTCCGACCGCGCCCCAGGTGATCGCAGCCTGAAGGAACTGTGAAATCCAAAGCGCCCAGAGGATTCGGTCTCCTCCCTCTCGCCCGGGATGGGAGACGGCGAGCGCCCTCCAAGAGGAGATGGAAAAGAGCGCGCGCTGGACTGGAAGTTGAGCGATCAAGACCCAGAGCGCGTATTTACCGGGTGGCAATAGGCCAGCGAGCGCAGCGGTCAGGCAGATCACTAACCAGGTTGCTCCGCGTCGGAGCTCGTGTCGGAGGTAGAGGGGGACGAGTGTGCCACCGAAGCGGCTCCAAATCCCCTCGCCGAAAATCCCTCGTGGCATGAAGGTGAGTTGACCGCGTCCGAAAACGACGGGTGGCAAGGGCAGGTACTCGAAAGCCCCCGGGATCAAGAGGATAAAGGCCGTGGCGATCCAGAGCGGCTTCGTTCCGATTTCGGTCTTCAGGGCGCGCTCGAGAATCGGTTGAAGGATCAGCGTCACTGTCCACGAATAGATCAGGGAAAGTACGCCCCAGGAAATGGCGTACTCACGGATCCAGCGTGCGAGATTGAGCCAGCGCAGGCGGAAGTGGGTCATTCGCTGGGCCTGCTTCGGCGATGCCGATGGTTAGTGTTGGAAGCCAGGCTCGCCGCTTTGCTGTTGGGACTGGGGCATGCCCTGGGCAACCTGGGTCGACTGGATCACGTCGAAATCGAGGATCGCTTCACCTTGCTTCGAACCGGTCGGATTCAACCAAGACAGGACGAAGCGATGGGAACCGAACTGGGTCACGGGAAATCCGCCCAGACGGAACACGGCTTTCATGCGCTTCTGATCCTGCGGGACCTGCATCTCCCCGGATCCGACGAGGGCTTGTTTACCGTCGGGAGTGATGATGTGGATGAACATCTTTCCTCCTTCCGATTGAGGCGTCGTTTTTTCCAAGGCCAGCGAGATCACCATCTGCTGGATCTGGATCGGGAGCTGATGGGTTTTGATCTCCTCGACGAGATCGAACACCGAAAGGTTCCCGGTTTGTTGATCGACGGACGCGCCCAGGGACAAGCTTGCGAAGTGGAGTTTCAGAGCCATGGCGAGACTTTAACCTTAACGCAGGAGTCTGGTCCAGAAATACCAAGCCGCGCTGCGAGCTGATGCGCACTGGCTGTCGTAGAGATTCAATGACTTGGAATAGATGATCGCGTTCATCACGTCGTTCTCATCTCCGACATGCTGCAGGTTGAGATAGTGTCCGAGTTCGTGGGCTACGAGGTTACCGTTTCGGCCGACTGGTTTTTCGAGCACTGCGCCAAAGGGTCCGCCTCCCCGGTAGGGAAGCGAGGTCCAGGCATTGGCCGGGTAATTTCCGAGAGTCCCCGCGCGATTCCAAGTCCCCGTGGTGACCAGAAGTAAGGTGTGGTCATCCATGAAGGTCTGCCGGATGGTGGTCAGCTCGGACTGGTTGGCCGTCTGATAGCTCAATCCATATTGCGCAGGGTCGACTTCCAGATAGCGTTCGATCTGGAAGCTGATGTTGCACTGCTGCCAAACCTCGTTCATAGCGGCAACGACTTTGACGGCGTTCTCCGAACTGACGGTCGGCGTGCCGCGCGGGTCCTTGTAGACCACGTACTTCAGAGCGATGCAGATGTGATTCACATCCTCGACGTGACAACCGGTTCCGACTTCAGGATCGACACCCGGCGGAACATAGCTCGGCGGACCCGCTGAGATGTCCTGGCCCTGGACATTTGAATCATCGTTCCCACTGCAGGCCGAAAGGGCGAGCAGGGAAAAAAGGCAAACAGCTGCCTTGCTCATACTGACTACTCTCTTCCATGAAGGTCACGCCACTCGAGCCGTCCTGGCCTAGAGGCGTATTGGGATCAGGTACGCTTGTTAACGATAAACAAAACCTGCTGGGCGATCAACAGTTTCAAGGCAGGGCTTCAGGACTTCTTCCCGCTCGAGCCTTTTTCAACCCGCATCCTTCGAAAGAAGTCTTTCAGGATTTGTTCGCACGCAGGATCCAACACGAGTTCAGCTGGGAACCGGTGATTCGTGCGCGCATCCTCGTGGAGCCTGTATCCCAGGCTCAAGGCGCCGCCTTTCGGATCGCTGGCGCCGTAAAACACTCGCGCAATGCGGGCCTGCTGGATCGCTGCCAGACACATGGGGCATGGCTCGAGGG
>JAYVNB010000372.1:0-2553 GCA_043759365.1 Bacteriovoracaceae bacterium
GTCGATGCGAATTGAGGAATTGAAGATCCGACTCTTGATTCCGGCGGAGTCGAAGTCCGAATAAACGCGGGTCCATGCGGTGACGGCGGAGGGTTTCGGCGTCCCGAAAGCGCAAGCGCTCTCCGTCATCACGGTCACTCGCACGCCGGCCCGAGCGGCTTCAGCGAGCGCGGAATTGATCGTGGGTTCCTTCAAATACTGGTTCTGGACCCGGATCGACTGGCGGGCTGATTTGATGAAGGCCACAAGCGGTTCCAGCGAGAAGGGACTCACGGTGAGTTTCGTTTCGACGGAAGGCGTGATCATGCTGCGCAGATCGTAGGCGGTGCCGAGCACATCCTGGTCGAAGACGTGCTGAAGGGTGCTCACCACTTCTCCGTCACGAGTGACGACCGAATAGTCGCGATTGCAGCGGGCCGGTGAGCGCGCGATGTTGCACAGGTTGGTGGAGTCGAAGTTCCCCGTGCTCACCAAGACCTGGGAACGATCGGAGATGACCAATTTACCGTGCTCGAAGCACCGGCTCCCGATTTGCCCGCAGAGTGCGGAAGTGGCAAACGGAACGAATTGGCCCCCGGCAGCTTTCACTTCGGAGACCAGGGAGCGTTGATCGGGACAATCCGCGGAGTCGCGGGGAGAAGGCGCCGCGAAGAGCGGACAGGTGCCACCCAACGGAGCCGGCTCGTGGACGATGCGCATCCTGACTCCGCGGGCAAGTGCCGCGCGGAGGGCGGAGCGTACATCGGGATCAGTCATTTCGTAGATCTCGATATCCAAGGAGCTGCGGGTGGATCCGATCAGGTCCATCAAGGGATGGGATACGGACTGGTCGAAAAAGGCGACGTCCGCGCCCGTCGAACCCACGAAAGCGTTGCTTCGAACTGCCGAGGAAACGGAAACCGCAGAGTGGCGGACTGTCTGGGCTTGCGCACCGTTGCCTATGATCGTTGCTGCCAAAAGGAGGGGAAGACTGAAGCTTTTCGCGAGTTTCATCGAGGACCTTCCTGTCCCTCGGATTCATCGCATAGGGAATAGTATCAGTCCACCGTGGAATTTCTATAAGTCCATGGGGCTAGTGACATCGGTAGCCAAGCCCCCCAGAAATCAGGTAGGAGAAGGGTTCGGATGAGAGAAATTTGCCTGCAATGCCGCCGGGCGCGGACTCAATGCTACTGCGACCAGATCGTCCCTGTTCGGGCTGAGCCCTGGTTTGTGATCCTCCAGCACCCGCGCGAACGCCGAAAAGGGATCGGAACGGCTCGAATGGCCCACCTCTCCCTACCGGACTCCCGGCTGCTCGAAGGGGTGGACTTTTCGGAGCACCCGACCCTGAACGAGTGGCTCGTCGACCCCAGGTTCCAGCCCGTGATTCTGTTCCCAGGGCCGCGCTCCTTCGATTTGTCCGCCGAAACCCCCGAGGCGCGACGGGAGAGGTTTCCTTCCGCGAGGCGACTCCTGATTTTCGTCATCGACGGGACGTGGTCCTGCGCCCTTCAGATCCTGAAGAGGAGCCGGAATCTAGCTAGCCTTCCCCAAGTCAAATTCGCATTCGACGGAGAGTCGGAGTACCGAATCCGGCGCCAGCCTTCACCCCACTGCCTGTCCACGATCGAAGCGATTCATCGAATCCTCGAAATCCTGGATCCTGGCTGCTCCCCGGAGAGTTTGCTCACTCCGTTTCGCTGGATGGTGTCGGAGCAAGTGCGCTTGCAGTCCGAGCGCCCCGAAACGAGTCGTAGAAGCTAGCGGGATCGAGCGGATAAATTCTGCAATTGGGCTTGGATCTCACGGCGGGTCCGGAGGCGGAGGATGCCGGGCGTGCCGATGTATTGGCGGCGTCTCAAGCGATGGGACTTCCAAGTCCAGACCAGGATCGATTTTCGGCTAAGGAGGAGTGAGCGGAAAGTCTCGAGATTTCCTCCCCACGTCGGTTCACGCTTCACGGCTCGCTTCAGCGTTCTCCAAAAAACCTGTGCCAGAGCCAGGGAGAGAGGAGGGTCGATCCACACGATGCTCTCGCTGCGATTTTTCAGGAGGTCGACTCCCCAGTCGTAGTCCCCTTCGGCGATCCAATGTTCTTGGTCCACCACGCAGGCGACTCGATCGAGAAAGACGCTTTTTTCAACGGGAGTCCAATTAGGTCCCCAATAGAGCGAGTCGAGTTCGACATGGGGAAGCTCGAGTTTGCCCGAGAGCTTGCGCGCGAAAGTCGTCTTACCGGCGCCAGAGACTCCGAGGATGAGGATTCGTTTCGGGATTTTCACGCGCGTACCATGATGTGTTGGCATGCAAGAGCAAGCACTATACCCAGGGCTCGACCGCCCAACTCGTGGAAATGTTTGAAATGCCGTAACTTGGGGAAGGATCGAAAGAGGACTAGGAGCAGAGTGCGCCCGGGAGTCCTTACTCACCGCTAACTGCCTCCCTAGCCTGTTGATCCCGCATCCGCGGGCGGCATCTCAGTCAGCCTCTGATTGTGGAAGCGCTGATAGATCGCCAAATGGTGGACCAATCCCTCGGGCTTTTTCGTCGTGCACCAGGTTCGTCTGGCCA
>JAYVNB010000373.1:0-7984 GCA_043759365.1 Bacteriovoracaceae bacterium
TTCAGCCCAGGCCGATTCCGCGGGGTTCAGTTACAGGCGTGTTTCACTTCGGCGTGCGAATAGATCTCGCACCCATAGGCGACGCTGCTGCAGAAAACAGGCTGGGCGGGAGCGTTCGGGCGGCCGGGAACGTGTCCTGGGAAAACGGGAGCCGGAGTGCTGCAGATCCGGCTGTAACCGTTCACGTCCAATCGGCTGCTGGGCTGGACGTACTCCTCGGTGATCGTGCCGCCGAGGTGGACGCACTCGCCGTCAAACTTGTCGAGGCGGGCGCGGGCTTTCGCGACGGCATCCGCTTCAGTGCTCTGGCGTGCGGCGCCCAGGCTCTGCATGTCCATCGCCGCGCAGACGGCGCCTGTCGATGCGAGGCTATAGGAGTCGCGGCCGATGGTGCGGGTGTCGCCTCGAAAAGCGGTACCGGCGAATGCAGTGACGCTGGACAAAGTGACGAGGGCGCACAAGACGAGTTTATTCATGGAAACATCCTTTTTGAAGGGGGTTCGTTTTCACGCATAGGGATGCGATTTTCGGATTCCAGGTAAGCAAGAGTCGATCCAATCGATCGTGAGGGCATGCGGACGCTGCCAAGTGCTCTTGACCTCAGGGGGTTTTGGGACTGCGGGGAGGGTCCGCTCCGTCGCCTATCCCGCCCGGGTTGAGTAATGATTTCCGGGTATAAACTGAAGTTAAATAATAATTACAGGAAGGGGCGGCTCAGGCTATGCGCTCAAAATGCCTGCGCCGTCGCCTTGATGTAGGAGTAGAAGATCACTGCGTCGGGATCATCCTTCAGCTTGTCGAGCTCGCGGGTCATTTCCTGGACGATCTCTTCAGTGACCTTGCCGGCGTCAATCAGGCCTTTGGCACCACTGAGGAGGAGACTTGTCCAATACTCGATGAAACGCGCACGTTGCTTCGGGGCGCGATTGTCGTAGTGCAGGACCGCGGGCTGAGTCTGCACGTTTTGGAAGCCTGCGGCCAAAAGGTAATTGGCGAGTTTTGCTCCGACGAATGGATCGCCTTTGAGGGTCCATTGGTGATCGTTGAAGGCGAACCAGTATTGGAGGGTCGCCGGACTGTAGGGGTGGACGTAGAAGGTCGCATTTAAGACCTCGTTGCAGCTGATCCTGCCACCGGCGTTGAGGACACGGATGACTTCGCGGAGGATGCCTACCGGCTCCTGAACGTGTTCGAGAAACCAGCATAGAAAAGCCCCGTCAAACGAGTTATCCGGGTAGGGGAGGTGAAGCGCGTCACCTACGTCGAAT
The DNA here is from genome assembly GCA_043759365.1 of Bacteriovoracaceae bacterium. Classification (GTDB taxonomy): domain Bacteria; phylum Bdellovibrionota; class UBA1018; order UBA1018; family UBA1018; genus JAYVNB01. The sequence goes on from JAYVNB010000373.1 coordinate 1,269, forward strand.
GCAGCTCGTCCGGCTTTGACGTCGGCAGCCAAATGCGCTTTAGCGCGAGCGATTTGCGGCTCGGAAGCATCGACGCCTTGGACTTTTAACTGAGGAAACCGTCGAAGGAGGATTTCGGTCTGCGCGCCCACGCCGCAGCCCACCTCGAGGACTCGCTTATTTTCCGAAAAATCCACTCCCTCGAATACGCTTGGCTCGAGAAACTGGGCCTGCTTGTAAAGGCGGTCCTGTTCTTCGGAGGAGTATCCGTGGAGGTATCCGGGGGCGATTCCGCTAGTGGGCTTCGACATGGGTGATTATCTCGTGGGAAGAGGTCGGTTCAAACGCCGACGCCGAAGTCGCGATCCATGACCGTCTTGCGGCCTTCCCGCTTGGCGTTGTCGATCGCTTGATCGCAGAGTTCGCGAATCCGGCCCGAAAGGGCTTCCATCACGGCAGCGGAGGTGTTCATGCCCGACTTGCCTTTGATGTAGTTCTTCAACTTGGAGGCGACCACGAGGACTTCGCTGCCGCCTTCTCCGCCTGACGCTTCTTGATTTTCGTTTTCCATGATTTCAATTCCTTTCAAAAAATTACTCGACGCCGAGAAGTTCGACATCGAAGACGAGAGTGGCATTGGGCGGGATCACGTTGCCGGCGCCGCGTTCACCGTAGCCGAGTTCCGGCGGAATGGTGAGCTTGCGTTTGCCGCCGACTTTCATGCCGGCGATGCCTTTTTCCCAACCTTGGATGACTTGCCCGGCTCCGAGCTGGAACTTGAAGGGCTGTCCACGATCGAGGGAGGAGTCGAATTTCTTGCCGTCGGTCAGGGTGCCTGTGTAGTGCACGGAAACCGTCTTGCCATTGACTGCTTCGGCGCCGGTACCCGCTTTCACTTCTTCGATTTTCACTTCGCCTCCTGTGGTCGGTTGGGTGGGGGTGGTCGCGGCGCCGCTGGCGCCGGTGCTGTCTTTCGCAGCCGACATGGAGTCGGGGGCCGACGACGAGGGGGATTCCTTCTTGGTGCAGCCAGCGCCGAGCCCCAAGGCTCCGCAGCTCATCAGCACCGCAAAACGTACGGCGAACGATTTCTTCATTCTGATGTTTCTCCTGAGATTGAACTCGAGCCCAATTTCGCACAGCTTTTCGGGATGCGCGAGCATCGTTTTGGGAGAGCGGCGCGTTATTGTGGGCTTTTATGGAACTTTTGTTCTGGAGTTCCATTCCGTTGCGGATTCTGTTTTTTCGAGGGGAGAAGTGGATGGGAATCTCGGGTCACGCGAATTCATTTTCTTTAAAACGAATGTAAAAAAGGGAGCGGTTTTGGGGAGTCGATTTGCACCTTGGTCTTTGGATGCAGTGCGTTGAAATGATTCAATGTTCTGGAAAGACTCGGCTTCGTTGCGGGAGAGTTCACTGGTACGTTGCTTGCCTTGAATGGCAAACCAAATGGCGAACTTACGTTGGCTCGGATCCACCTTGATTCTTCTTTGTGTTGCTTGCAGCGGCTCCCCTTCCGCTCCCGCGAAGGGATCCCTCGCGCAGGAAAAAGGCTCGGCGGATGCCTCCGTGGATACGGGACCAGCGGTCTGCAAGCCCATGGGTGCCGCGGATCAGCGCTGCTGCAGTCCTGGTCTGAAGCCGACGTGGTGGTGTGAGGCAAGTTTTCTTCGCGAGACGGGACAGCCGTGTTCGATGATTTTCCAGGACGGGAGCCAGGAGGTCAGCTCCACCTTTGTGTGCGACCGTCCCGCACACGGGGATTTTCCGAATTTTTTCCAAGCGGCATTGATCACTGGCAACTCCCGGTCCTCTTGGAGTGGGCCGACGGATTGCGTATTGAATACGCGTGACACTTTGATCCGTGGCTTCGTGGCGGGGACTCGCCAACCCTTGCGGGGAGTCGAGGAAGTCGTGGCGACTTTGATTCCTCGGGGCGCGACCGCGAAAGTCATCGGCGAGACCCTGGTTCGCGATTGGCGAAGTCTCACGGTGAATCAGGCGCAGCATCGGCTGACGGGATGGCATGCAGTCGATATCGTTCGTTACCAGCGCGATTTCGGAGCGATGTGGCCGAACGGCATTGCCTTCTCGGGCGGGACCGCGATGGGGCATGTCTCGATCCACCTTCAGGCAGGGACGCGGCCCATACGGCTTGACCAGTACGCAACGCGTGCTTGGCATGCGGATCCAGGACTGGTCGGGAGGGCGATCGCCGGAACATTGGGCGCGGGCGAAGAGACCAGTACCGAACCGGCGCTGAGTCAGCGCGTGGATCGAAACCTGATTTTCGAGTGGTGCAACGCGGACTGGGGCTGCCCGTCGAGCGAGTACATCCTGGACTGATCCCGAGTCGGGATAACTTCAAAAGGGCTTAAGAAGAGAAATCCTTGCAAGTTCAAGCGGTTGTGCCAAAGGGTATTTCTTGACTGTTGTTGTCGGATAATGGTAATCGACTCCCCATGCGGATTCTTCTGCTCACGCCTCCCATGACCCAACTCAATACGCCCTACCCAGCGACGGCGTACCTGACGGGTTTCTTGCGCAGTCGCGGATGGGATGTCCAGCAGGCCGACCCGGCGATCGAGCTTGTTCTGAGGCTGTTTTCGGTCGAGGGTCTCGAACGAATCCGGGGGGAGTTGGAAAAAAAGGTCGCTGCGGGCGCTTCGAAGAAACAGATGCCTGAGAGCGTGCGGAACTTCCTTTCGCGTTTCGATCGGTACCGTTTCGTGGTTCCTGCGGCCATCCGGTTTCTCCAAGGCAAGGATCCGAGCATCGCACTCCGGGTCAGTGGCCGGGAGTTCCTTCCTGAGGGGCCTCGGTTCCGAGCGCTGGAGGTTTGGGCGAGCTCGGAGTCGGAAGGCCTGGAATGGGCTTTCGGGGCCCTCGGAGTTCAGGATCGCGCGAAGTTCCTGACCAGCCTTTTCGTCGACGATCTCGCGGATGTGGTCCGTGAAGGGATCGATGCGCGTTTCGAGCTCTCCCGTTACGGCGAGAAGTTGGCGGCGAGTGCCGCGAGTTTCGATGGATTGGCGGAAGCGCTGGCTGGAGAGCCCACTTTGGTGGACCGCATGCTGGAGGAGATCACCTGCGAGCTCCTGGAGCGGCACCGCCCCGAGGTCGTAGGTCTCACCGCTCCTTTTCCGGGCAATGTTTACGGCGCATTCAGGATCGCACAGACGACGCGCGCTAAGAGTCCTGGTACTCGCCTGATTCTCGGAGGCGGCTTCGTCAATACGGAACTGCGTGAGCTCAAGGAGCCACGGGTTTTCGACTTCCTCGACTTCATCACCTTGGATGACGGCGAGAGACCGTTTCTCTGCATCCTGGATCACCTCCAGGGGAATCGCGGCACGGATGGGCTTTTACGCACCTTCGTCCTCGAAAGTGGAAAAGTAGTCTTGAAAAGCGATCGGCGCGAGCATGATTTCCCTCATCGGGAAACGGGCACGCCGACCTATGACGGGCTCCCGCTGGATCGATACTTGTCGATCTTCGAAATGCTCAATCCCATGCATCGGATTTGGTCGGATGGCCGCTGGAACAAGCTGACCTTGGCTCACGGTTGCTATTGGAAGAAGTGCAATTTCTGCGACGTGAATCTGGATTACATCGGTCGCTACGACCAAGCTCCCGCCGATCAGCTCGTGGACAAGATGGTGCAGCTCCAAGCCGAGACTGGGCAAAGCGGGTTTCATTTCGTCGACGAAGCGGCTCCGCCCGCGGTCTTGAAGGCCATGTCCCAGCGGCTCCTGGAGCGTTCGGTCGCAGTCACTTGGTGGGGGAACGTCAGGTTCGAAAAAACCTTCACGCCCGAGCTCGCTCAGTTGCTGGCTAAGTCGGGCTGCATCGCCATCAGCGGCGGTCTCGAAGTCGCATCGGATCGACTCTTGAAACTCATGAACAAAGGCGTGACGGTGGAGCAAGTCGCTCGGGTGACTCGGGCCTTCACCGAAGCGGGCGTCATGGTGCACGCCTATCTGATGTATGGATTTCCCACCCAGACTGTTCAGGAGACTATCGACGCACTGGAGAGGGTGCGGCAGCTCTTCGAAGCGGGTTGCATCCAAAGCGCCTACTGGCATCGTTTTTCGGCCACGGCCCACAGTCCGATCGGGCGTGATCCTGCGCGTTTCGGGATCGAGCTCCTGCCCGAGCCCGAAGTCGTTTTCGCCCGCAACGATCTGCGTTTCAAGGATCCTACTCCTTGCGACCATGAGCTCCTGGGAGTCGGATTGCGCAAAGCGCTCTACAACTACATGCTGGGCATCGGCCTCGAAGAGGACGTCCGCCAGTGGTTCGATCACACGATGCCGAAGCCGAAGGTACCTCGCGACCTCATCTCACGGGCCTTAGAAACGGAATCAGTGGAACTGACCTGTGGTCCGGCAGCTGATCCGGTTACCCAGAAGAGTTCTCGAGATTCCCGGGTTCGAGAGATTCCCGGGGCCAAGGTTGATTGTTGACTTTATTGGTCAAGGATGAGAATTGAATGCGTTCTTTGGAGGACTTGGCCCATGATACCCCGCTTTTTTCAACTACTTGGACTGGTGCTGGCTTTGTTCTCGCTCCAGCCCGTGTCGAGCGCTCATTCCGCCGAAAGGTCAGGAGTGAGGGAGACTTACCATCAACTTCAGACGGCTCGTGGGAGTTTCCAGTTCACCCTCAGGCGCACGGTCAACGAACACGGCGAGATTGAGCTGACGGTGCTGCACGAGGAGCTTCGGCCTTTGTTCCCGGCTCTTTCGGTGCCCGTGCTCTACGCCCGAGACACCGACGGCGACAAGAAATTGGATCTTTGGTTTCTTCCGACCAGCGACGCTACCATCGACGCGTTGGAGCGTAAGTCATCGTCGACGGATGGTTGGGATGTGGCATCCCAGCTGCTCGAGCATGAGCTCGACATCGCCAACCGACCGATCTGGACCGTCCTGATCCATGCTGCGCAATCCGGACTCACTTTCAATGGAGCGATGGCCTACAGCTTTTTCGCCAAGATCACCCGTACCCAGATGGATCTGGAGGACTTGGATCTACGCGCCGATCGGATCCGCAAAGCCAACCCGAGAGCCAAAGGTTTGATGGAGACCTACGCACTCGTGGGGGACGGTTGGAGGCATCTCGATGAGCAGATCGCCCACGAAGGGATTCGCAACCAAGTCCTGGCCACGCTCGGCGATATGGCGCTTGCGGGCGCAGCCGCAGCTGTCGCTCGCGGAGCGCACCTGTTTTTCGGCTGGATCGGACCTCGTTTGATCGAGTCTGAAGCAGGACAGCTCGCGCTCCAGGTCTACGAGCGCTTGGCTGCGCGAATCAGTACTGCTGCCCACCGTGCTGCAGCGAAGGCTTCAGCCCTATTGCCGGGCAGCGCTCGAATTGCGCGCACCGCCGTTGGCAACACTGCGGCTCGTGCTGCTTTTGCTCGGCTGACGATTGAAGCCAAGGTCGCCACCCAGCTCTCGGCACTCGAGGCCAGGGGCGCCGTGGGACGCTTTGCGGCTCGAGGATTGATGGGTTCAGGGAACGTTCTGAAGCAGGGTCTCAAGCAGTGGCCCTACGTCGCCCAGACCACAGCAAGCCAGCTCGTCGCTGAGTTGATCTCCCGAAAAGACACGCTCTGGGATCCAAACCCGATTGTCCTAGCTCACAATGTGACCTCGGATCGTGATCTGCTCCAGAACCTCGCCTACATGACGAACGAGACGCTGCTCACTTCGGGCGCGACGGCCATGGGGTCGAACTTCAAGAGACGGATGGCGGTTTGCGGAGTGATTTCGTTCGCGGACTCGAACCTGATGAATTTCGCGATCAAGGGCGGAGGAGATCCAGGTCGGATCGCCTTGGACACCGGCTGGGAGATCGTCGTCGGAAACTCCCAGACTCAGGTCGATATGGCGGCACTCCAGGTCTTCGAAAAGCTCTCGGTCCGCAACGCCAACCCGCGACTCAGGCTCCTCGGATACGCAGTCGCCTTGGTTGACCAATTGGCGGGCTACTTCGTTTATAGCCAAGTGACCCAGCGCTATGAGCGGTCCCACCCAGTGCCACGCGAGAAGGACAAACCGACGATCAAGCTGATCCCGATCATGGCCGAAGCCGATTGATAAGGGGAATCGCTCAGCCCAAATTGCCGACCTGATCCTTGACCCAGTGGGAACGGCGCTTGTCTCAATCATGCTCAATGGTCGTTGGGGGCAGGGTGCCGGGAGTGGTGGAGGGATCCATTTGGCGGCCCCATCGTCAGTCTGCTCGAAAGGATTTGGAAGGCTCATGGGGCCGTGTGGTGCTTCGTTAGGGGTAGTCCAGCAAGCGGCTGCTCCGTCAGCGAGTCCAAGCCCGGTTTCGCGAATTTCCTTACGATTGACTTTGGAGAAAGTCGCCCCACGGTATGACCCATACATTCGCATATCCTTAAGCGAAGAACGCCCAGCCGAAATGAAGACCCGACCAGGAGGGCGAGTAGCCGGTCTTGATATCGGAAGCGGGAGTCTCGAGCGCTCGCTCGCCGAGCACAGCAGTGGCTGTGGTGCTCCCGAAAGTGAAGATTTCCTGAGAGGTCGGATGTGGCTCGTCCGAGCGTTGTTGGAGGGAGGGATCATTTCCGGAAGTCTCCCGCGATTGGCTGGAGCAATTCCAAAGCCAGCTGCCTCCCTAGCCTGTTGATCCCGCATCCGCGGGCGGCATCTCAGTCAGCCTCTGATTGTGGAAGCGCTGATAGATCGCCAAATGGTGGACCA